>NZ_JBYSZM010000020.1:0-122458 GCF_058787155.1 Sphingobium sp. FW305-3-2-15-F-TSA7
CCGCCGCCGAAGCGCATCCGGCCGCCCCCGCCGCCCGGCCCACCACCGGGGCCCGCTCCATCCGGACCGGCATTGCGCGGCCCGCCGTCATTCTGACGCCCCTCATTCTGGCCACCTTCGCGCCGCTGGCCACCTTCACCAGAGTTGCCGCCTTCCCCACGCCGGCGATTGCCGAACAGTGCCCGCAACTCCTCGGGCCGGTCCTCCGGTTTCGCGCCGGCGGCGCGCCAGGCCTCGATCTTCTTCTGGATGCTCGACTTGACCGGGATCGACAGGTCGAAGCCCCAGCGCAGCCTTTCGCTCTGCGAGCGCAGGAAATTGATCGGCCGCGCATCGATCTGCAGCAGCGTGCCATCGGCATCGCGCATGAAGCGCTGCGAGAATGCCGCCTCGATCGCCGGCGTCGGCGACGGGAAACCCGCGATCGGATTGGTCGTGCGGCTGTTGAGATAATTGGCGGTCAGCGTCAGATTGAGCTTTTCGAACGGCTTGATCGACGCATTGAGGCGAAACTGGTCGCGCACGCTTTCGCGCAGCAGCGCATTGCCGCCCGAGATTTGCGTGACGAAAACGGTTTCGCCGCGGGCATAGTCGAACACCGCGACATTGGGCGTCACCACCTGCGGATCGTTGATCTGCTGCCCCGTCGGCGCCGCGCGATCCTGGCTGGCCGAAACCAGGATGCGAACCTGTTCGATCGGCGTCCAGCGCGCACCATAACCCAGAGTGGACAATGTGCCGAAGTCGGAAAGCGCCTGCACCCCGGCATTCATATTGACCGAGATGTCACCCAGCGCACCCAGAACGTCGCGACTGCGGTTGGTAAGCGGCACGTCGACGCTGATCTGACCGCTCGCGATCTCGCGCGAATAATCGAGCGCATAGGGTGTGCCCAACCGGATCGAACGGCTGTTGAAGCCGTTGGCCGATGCGCCCGCCTTGATCGATGTGGTGACGGTGCCGGCGGGCAGATCGAACAGCGATCCACTGACGAGCAGATCGCCGCTGACCGCACGATATTTGGATCGCGCCGTGTCGGTCAGCCGGTCCGCCAGCAAGGTGCCGGGCAAGGCGCCATAGGGATTGAGCGTCGCATCCCCGGCATCGAGCAAAGCCTGGATGCCGGCGGCGGAGATCCCGCGATCGGTGCGCGTGCGGGTATCCGACATGTCGCCGGCGCCGGTGAACGACCATTGCCAGCCCTTGGCGATCCGTCCGTTCAGGGTCAGGCCGACATGGCCGGTGGTGCCGCGCACCCGCTGCGCGAGCGCCCCGTCCTGATCGATATAGCGCAGCAGCCGCGTATCGTCGGCAAAGGGCGAGAATGGATTGGCCCCCGGCAGCGTCAGCGCGAGCGAAGGCAGGCCCTGGAGCGATTGACTGTCGCTCAACTCCAGTCGTCCGTTGAGCGACGCGGAAACCCCGCCCAGCGCGCGCGCATAGGTCGCGTTGGCCGCGAAATTCTCGGTCTCCGGGCTGAGCGTGCGATAACGGCCAAGATCGTCGACGTTGGCGACACCGGCACCAGCGACGAAATCGGCCAGCGATGGCATGGAGGTGGCGGCGCTTCCGGGTACCGTGGCGATCGCGGTCGCCTGGCCGGCGAGCGCGGACAGCGCCGGATCGATCTCTCCCCCGGCAAGCGTGGAGGTGATCGTGCCGGCAAGCGAATAAGGACGGCCCGGGGCGGTCGGAATGATATTGCGCTGGCTTTCCAGCAGGTCCGCAGCGCGGGAATATTTGAGGTCGACGGACAGGCGATCGTCGCCGCGGATCCTGAGCATGCCCGTATTGAGACTGCCATTCTCGCGCCCGCCATCGGTGGAGACGCCGCCACGCACTTCGCCCGTCATCGCGCGGAAACGCTGCCGCAGGACGATGTTCACCACCTTCTGATTGGGTGAATAGCCATAGCTCAGCGAAACCTGTTCGGGCAGGATCTCGACGCGTGCGATCGCTTCGGTCGGCAGGTCCTGGATCTCGGAGAAACCCGAGATGCGCTTGCCGTTGAGCAGCACCACGGGTGCGCCGCCTGCCGCATTGGTCTGCGGCGCCAGTTCGGTGATCAGTTCGGAGACCGAGGTCACGCCCAGGGCGCGGACATCGGCGGGGCCCAGCCGCTGTTCGGGCTCGATCGTGCCCATCACCGATCCGCGGGGCCGGACGCCCGAAACCACGATCTCCTCGTCCGACATATCGTCGGTGCTTTCGGCCTGCGCTGGCGCGGTGGCTGCCGGCTGGGGATCGGCCCCCTGCGCCATCAACGCGCCGGGGGCAGTGCCCAGCATGAGAGTGAGGAACGCGACGGATTTACGCTGGATCACAAAACAGGCCCCTAGATGCTCTTCGGTTCATGCCGAACTAGGGGGCACCTGTCGTCAAATCATGGCAGGATTGGCGCGACATTGTCGCAAATTGTAACCGCGCACCGTCCCGCCCCTATCTGGATGCGGTGGGCCCGCCGAGCGTCCTGTCGTACCAGTCGAGAATCCGTTTCCACATATCGCGGATGTTGGCGGGCGAGTTGTAGACATGGTCCTCGCCATAATAGCGAACCATCACCGCATCCTTGTTGAGCCGGGTGAGCGCGGTGAAGAATTCCTCGGTCTGCGTCGTCGAGACATAATCGAGGTCGCCGGTCATCAGCATGATCGGCGTCCTGATCTTGTCGACATGCATCAACGGGCTGTTGCGCAGATAGCGTTCGGGATCGGCCCAGGGCGGCGCGCCCATTCCGCCCTGCCCCGTTTCCATCAGGCTCGTCGCAAACAGGTCGAGCCCGGTCTTCTCGGCCTTCAACCGCAGATCGATCACGAACTGGCCATAGCTGCTGACCAGATCGTAGATGCCCGCCTGCGCCACCGCGGTCTTGAATCGATCGGTCAGCCCGACAAGCGCGCCCGTCGTATAGCCGCCATAGCTCTGCCCCTGCAGGCCGAGCCGATCGGGGTCGGCATATTTCTGCGCGATCGCGGCATCGACGGCGGCAAAGACCTGTTCGGGCAATCCCTTCAACGTGTCGCGCGGCACCTGGTCGTAATCGACCGGGAGAGAGGGGTAGAGAACGGCATAGCCGTGCGCCGCCAGGATATGATCGTTGAGCGCATGGACATCGTCGAGCGACCATTTCCGCCAGGTCGTCCCCGAAAAGGCCGAACCGGGATAGACGTTGACGATCGTCGCGACGGGCTTGCCCGGCCGATAGCCTGGCGGCAGCAGGATCCAGGAGCTGCGGGCGTCGCCATCGGGGCCCTTGTGATCGATGCGCACCGGCGTGCCGCCGACGACATCCTTCAGATGCGTGTTGAGACGCGCCAGCTCGCGACGCGCCCCGTCCGCCCCGACGACCGCGAGCACCGTCATATTATGGTCGCGCTCGACCAGCGCGGCACGCCGGGCAGCCGGCGACACGGCGACGAACTCACTGACCGGCATCGATGCCGAAACCGTGTCGATGCGGCCACCCTCGGTATCGACGAACAGCAAGCGCTCGGGCTTGCCCGATGCGTCGGCCGGGATCCGCAGCGTGACGGTGCCGCTCGGCTGGAGATTCTGTTCGGGCACCGGGCCGAAGGGGCCGATCGGCCGCCAGGACTGCACCGGTTCGGCGATGGCGGCGGTCAGGTTGCGGCGCGTGCCCGTCCGGTCAACCGCCCAGGCCTCTCCGCCATGCAGCAGGATCAGGCCGTTTCGGCCGAGACCGACCAGTTCGGGAGCAGCACCGGCAAAACCCGCGGTCAGGTTGCGCGGTTTTCCTTCGCCGACCAGATACCAGTCCGCGCGGGCCGGCGCGCCCGACGAGGCGACGGCCGGCTCGGCGAAAACGGCCAGCCGCTCACCGATCCAAGCAGACCGCATGTCGATGCCCGCGCCCACGCGCACGACATGCGGCTTGAGCGCGCCGAGATCGATCGCGCGACTGCGCCCGCTGCGATGATCATATATCCGGTAACGCGCAGCGTCCCAGCCTCTGCCCGCGTCGCGCGCCACGAACGACAGCAGCGGTGCCTTCGCCGACCAGTTCAGCGAGGACGCGAGTATGTCGCAGCCCTGGCAGGGATCGGCTTCCCGTTTCGCCCCCGCGCGCGGATCGAGGATGACCAATCGGCGTTCGATCCCGCCCATGTTCGCGCCATGCTCGATCCGGCGCGTCGGATCGATCGCCAGTCTTTGCTCGCGGAGCGCCGCGACGACCGAGCCATCGGCCGATGCGTGCCAGGTCGAGAAGCGCCCGGATGCCAGCGGCACCGACTGCGCCGTGCCGGTATCGGCAAGGATGAGGCCGCCGGTGGTTTCCGGAAACGCGGCAAAACGCCCGCTGCCGATCACGCCCGCGGTTGGGGCATCGCCGCGATTGCGCCGCGCCCAGAGCCCGGCAAAGGCGGCAGCGGTCCCGCCCGCCACCGCTTCGCTCGCGGGTTCGGCGGCAAGCACCACGCCCCGCCCGATCCAGGGCAGCGGCTGGATCGGGCTATAGGTCGGCGAAAAGTCGAATTCCCGCACCGTTCCGCCGGCGAGCGGCACGATGCCCACCCGAGCGCCGCTACGCGAGGCATGCCTGAACACCAGTTGCCGACCGTCGGGAGAAAGCCCGCTGATCGTGTAACCGCCCATCGGATCCTGCGGAAACAGTGGCACGGATGCCCCCGAGCCGTTCAGGTCGACGACCAGGATCTTCGACCGCAATTCGCCGATCACATCCTGCTGGCCGAAATCGGCCTGGCGATCGAACGGCCCGTAACGCTCGTAGATCAGTTTTTCGCCCGATGGATCGAAACGGACGCTGCCGAAGGATTCGACCGCGAGCATATCGTCGACATCATAGGGCTTGGCAGCATGAGCCATGCCGGCGGCGCACGATATGAGCAGCAACATGCCCGAACGCATGGCGTTGACCATCGGAAACCTCCCTGGAACCGTCCATCAAGCCGCGCTCAGGCGGCGGCGATGCTCACCAATGCTTGGTCACCGACAGGCTGACGAAGCGGCCGATCGCCGAATAATTGGTCGAGTCATAGTTCACGACATAATCGACGATCGGCGTCATCCGCGGCGGGCTCTTGTCGAACAGATTCTGGATCGACAGCCCCAGTTCGACGTCCGAAAGGATCGAGCTTCCGGGGGCCGTCCGGTAGCGCAGATTGGCGTCCACCGTGGTGAAGGATCCGGTGGGCGCCGGCGGCACCTGCGTATCGTCGGTCACGCTGCCGACATGATTGACGAAGCCGGCGAGCGTCAATCCGCCCCGGTTCCAGACCAGGCCGCCACGCGCACTGAATTTCGGTGGATTGAAGACGACGCCGACGGTCCGGAACTCGGGCTCGCCCGGGCTGTTCTGCTGACTGCCCTTCAGCCAGGTCGCCGATCCGCTGAGCCGCGCATGGCCCGCGCCGAGATCGAAGGCATAGGACGCGGTCAGGTCGACGCCGCTGACCCTGGATCGCGCCGCATTGGTGTAGAGATTGTGGAGCAGCGCGACGACCTTGGCCGGATCATAATCCTCGCCGGCGCTGTTGTACGTGATCCCCGTCGCCGAGGCCGCGATCAGATCGCTCTGCGCCGCGACCGATGGGCCAAGGGTGAGGAACTGGCGATAGGCGGGATCGATAAAGGCACGTTCGGTGAAGGTGACGGGCTGGACGACGCGATCGCGATAATCGACGTTGAAATAGCTGAGTTCCATCCGCAATCCGGGAAGCGCGCGGGGATGGACGGCCATGGTGGTCGACCAGGTCTCGGCACGTTCCGGCTTCAGATTGCGGTTACCGCCATAAGACATCAGCACCGTCGATCCCGCCGGATAATTCACGCCCGAAAATTCGTCGATCGCCATCAGATAGACGATCGATTCCGAATATTGCTGGAGCAATGTCGGCGCCTTGAACGAACGGCCCCAGGATGCGCGCAGGCTCATGTCCGGAATCGGTTCGTAGATCAGCCCGAGCTTGGGCGTGGTGATGCTGCCGGTATCGCCATAGTCCTCATATCGGAACGCGGCGGTCGCGGTCAGCCGGTTGATCCCGGATATGCCCTGGTCGGGGCCGATCAGCGGCATCGAAACCTCGCCGAACGCATAACGGCTGCTGCGCCGGCCGCTTTCCCGCGTCAGCCTTGTGTAGGAGATATAGTCGAAATCGCTGCGCCGATATCCGGCGCCCACCGCGACGCGCAGGTCGCCGCCCGGCAGGCGGAACAAAGGCCCTTCCGCATCGACCTCCACCGCATAGCTTTCGTTGCAGTAACAGCCTCGGGAATCGAGCTGCAGATCGATCGAGTAGATCGTGTAGCTGGCGTCGAACTCGGTCTTGTCGCGGCTGTAATTGCCGCCGAGCGTGACCGACCAGTCGCCTGGCAACCGCGCCTTCAGGCTGGGCGAAACCGCATAGACGGTGGATTCGACCGCCTGACGGACGAATTGCGCCGGCTGTGAAGACAGGCCGGTGGTCGATGCGCGATGGGTGAAGAGCCCGTCGACGCTGAACTCCAGAAAATCGGCAATGTCGTGATGCAGATTGACGATCGCGCTGTGCTGCCGACGCGAAGGGTAAATCAGGTTCGGATCCGGCATATAGTCGGTGTAGCTGCGCTGATCGCTGAAGATCGCCTTGGTATCGGTATATTCATAACCGACGATCATGCCGCCGCCGGACCAGGTTGTGCCCGCCGTCGCGCTCAGCTGATATTGCTCGCCGCCGCCATCGGTCGGCAGACCGAAACGGGCAGTCGTGTCGAGGCCGTCGAAATCGCGCCGCAGGATGATGTTGGCGACGCCCGCCACCGCGTCCGATCCGTAGATCGCCGATGCGCCATCGGCGACGATCTCGATCCGGTCGAGCGCGCCGACCGGGATCACCGAGACGTCGACCGCCTGGACAAAGCCGTTATACGACATACGGCGCCCGTTGAGCAGAGTCAGCGTCGCATCCGGGCCGAGCCCGCGCAGGTTGAGCGCCGAGCCCGACGAGATATTCTGGTTGTTGATGCCGCCGGCGCCCAGGCCGATGCCGGGATTCTGCCCGCCCGAGAAATTCTGCGGAATACTGCGGATCACCTGGCCGAGTTCGGTGAAACCGGCGTCGCGCACCTGTTCGCGCGTGAACTGGATCACCGGCGAGGGTGTCGTCGCGCCGCGAATACGCGTGCCGGTGACGGTGATCTCCGCCCCTTCTTCCTGTTCGGAGAGCGAGGCCTGTTCATCGCCGGCGCCCCCCGCCGGCACGTTTCCCGCCGCGGCCGCATTGCGTACGATCGTCCATGTCCTGGGCCCGGTCTTCTGCGCAGACAGCCCGGTTCCCGCGAGCAGCCGCTGCAGCGCCTGCTCGACCGTCATGTCGCCGGCCACCGCATTGGTCCGGATGCCGCGCGCGATGCGGCCCGGCAGCAGGATCTGCGCCTCGGCCTGGCGTGCCAGCGCCGAAACCGCTTCGATCGCGGGCTGCGCCGGCACGTCGATGGGGCGTGATTGGGCATAAGCGGGCGCCGCGCACGCCAGCGCGACCGTCGCCGCAGCGGCCAGCCAGGCCCTGCGCGCCCTTGTTCCCGCATATGTCGTTGCGATCGTCATCCCTGGTCCCCCTGTCTCTTCCCCGTGCGGCCTTGCCGCTTCCAGGGCCTAGACAGTCGAACGGCGGCTTTCCGGAGACCCGCCGTCATTTTTCTGCAATCTTCCTATCTGCCGATGCGGATTTCGGTTTCGCTCGCGGTCACCGGCACCTCGAAACCACGGCGCACCGCATCGGCGAAGCTCTGCGGATCGTCGACGCGGAACACGCCATAGAGCGGCTCTCGACCAAGCGCCGGATCGGCAAGGACCAATTTCACGGCGTTGTAGCGATTGAACTCGCCGATCGCGTGCGCCAGGCTTTCCCCGGCCAGATCGATCTGGCCGGCCCGCCAGGCCAATGCGCGCGTGATTTCGGCCGGGGCGTCGGATCGACCGGTGACCGCGGCATTGTCCGCGACAAAGGCGCGCTGACCGGCCGACAGACGGATCGCCTGCCCCTCCGCGCCATCGACCCAGGCCTCGACCACGCCTTCGGTCACCAATATCTCCGCCCCGCCGACCGAGCCCTTGCCATCCTCGCGGCGGCGCACGGCAAAGGCGGTGCCGACCGCGCGGACGCGGATGCGTCCGGCCTCGGCAACGAAAGGCCGCGCCCTGTCGTGCGCGACCTGGAACCAGGCCTCTCCTTCGCTCAGCCGGACGATCCGCCGTTCGGGCGCAAGCGCCACCGTCAGCCGGCTGGCGCTGTTGATCGTCGCGATCGATCCGTCGGCAAGCGGCACGCGGCGGATCTCGCCGATCGCGGTATCATACTCCTCACCGCGTCCGATCAGCAGCATGCCGCCCGCAACCGATGCCGCAAGCGCCGCCGCTCCACCCGAAACGATCAGCCGGCGACGGCTGAACAGCCCGGACGTCGGAGACGTGGACGATATGCCCTCCTCGCGCTCCGCCACCGGAAAATCGCCGACCAGCAGGTTCCACGCTGCCTCCGCCTGCAGCAACGCGCCGCGCCGACGGGTGTCGCCCGCCAGCCAGTGATCGAGTTCGGCCAGCAATTCGGGCGTGCGGCCATGGCGATCGAGCCGGGCGAGCCAGTCGGCCGCCTCATCCTCGATCGCTTCAGCGCTTTGCCGTGTCGTCATCGCTTCACCTCACCGCGCCCCAATGCGCGAAAAATCCGCCACATCGTCGCCTCTGGCGCGCAGCGCCTTCACCACCAGTTTCAATCCGCGCGCCACTTCATATTCGACGACATTCTCGTTCACCCCCAGCCGCTCGGCGATCTCGCGCTGCGAAAGCCCCTCGACGCGGCGCAGCTCGAACACCCGGCGGCAGCGTTCGGGTAGATCGGCGATGCAGGCACGAACGCGTTCGAGGTCGCGACGCGCGCCCGTCACCCGCTCGGGCGACGGCGCGCTGTCCGCCAGGCCCAGTTCGTCGAGTTCGGCCACCGTCTCGATCCGCACCAGCCGGGCACGGCGGATATGATTGAGCAGCAGGTTGCGGACGATCTGGAAGAAGAACGCGTCGGGGCGTGCGATCTGTTCAAACGCCTCGACGTTGGAGAGGCGGCAATATGCCTCCTGGATCAGATCGTCGCTGTCGGACGAACTGACCAGAGATCGCGCCAGCCATGCGCGCACAAGATGCTCGCAGGGCAGCACGGTGCGTGTCACCCATTCCGCGATCCGCGCCTGACGGTCCCGATCCTCCATCACTGCCCTTCGCCACCGCACCCACTCGCGGCCAATCCAGCTTAGACACATGGCCGGGCATTTTCCGGAGGAAATATGCCGATTTTTTTTGCAGGGAATTGACGCCCCCTGCTTCACGGCTTGCGCCAACGCGGCCGGCAGCTAGTTTCTTCCAATGATTCCGTTACCGTCCCGCCGCGCTTTTCTCGGTTCCAGCGCGCTTGGTGGCGCAGCTCTGCTGACTTCGGGCTGCACCTCTGCCCGTGTCGCCAGCGCCGGCGCCAAACCTGCCTGCCTGCCAAGGGTGAATGTCGCGCCCGAACGCGTGATCCGGCATCTGGTGGGGCTGCGCCCCTATCGCGCATCGGGCTTCGTCGTTCGCGCCGAACAGATGGGCGCGACGAAGCTGGTCCATAATTACGGCCATGGCGGCGCAGGGATCACGCTGAGCTGGGGCAGTTCCAGGCTGGCGGTCGACCTGGGGTTGCCCGGGCACAAAGGGTCCGTCGCAGTGATCGGTGCCGGCGTCATGGGATTGACGACGGCGCGGCTGCTGCAGGAGGCCGGCTTTCCCGTCACCATCTATGCCGCGGCGCTGCCGCCCGACACGACATCGAACATCGCGGGCGGGCAATGGCATCCGTTCGGCCTGTTCGACAAGGATGCGGTCACGCCCGAATGGCGGCGGCAATATCTCGCCGCGGCGGACTATAGCTGGCGGCGCTTCCAGATCATGGTCGGCGACGATTACGGCATTCACTGGCTGCCCACCTATACCGAGCGCAGCCAACCCGAAACGCCGCTGTTCGACACCTTCCCCCCGGAAAACCGCATCCTCCGGCCGGAGGAACATCCCTTTCCGGTCGAATCCGTCGGCCGCTATGTCACGCTCTATGTCGAAACCGGCCGTTTCCTGCGCCAGATGCTTCACGATATCCAGGTCGCGGGCGGCAGGATCGAGATCCGCAAGCTCGCGCCGGGCGATATCGCGGGCCTGCCCGAGCGCCTCGTCTTCAACTGCACCGGCCTGGGCGCCCGCGAATTGGTGGGCGACCAGGAATTGCGCCCGGCGCGCGGCCAGCTCGCGGTGCTGCTGCCCCAGCCCGAGATCGGCTACGCCTTTGCCGGGCGTGCCGGCTATATGTTCCCGCGCGCCGACGGCATTATGCTCGGCGGCACGTTCGAACTCGACAATTGGTCGACCACGCCCGATCCGGAAACGGCGGAGCGGATCATCCGGTCGCATCAGGAATTCTTCAACGGCTTTCGCTGCTGAACCGCAGGGGCATTGAAACCGCCGTACCGGCCACTCATCTCGCCGGCCAAGCGGCATCCCGCCGTCCACTCTCCCGCCTATCCCAGCATTGGAGACCATCATGAGTCAGCCCCGCCTGTTCCAGCCGATCGAGATCGGCGGGCTCAACCTCTCCAATCGCATCGTCATCGCGCCAATGTGCCAATATTCGGCCGAGGACGGCTGCATGACCGATTGGCATCTGATCCATCTAGGGCAGCTTGCCTTGTCGGGCGCGGCCCTGCTCACCATCGAGGCGACGGCGGTGCTGCCCGAAGGGCGGATCAGCTGGGCCGATGTCGGGCTGTGGAACGACGAGACCGAAACGGCGATCGGCCGGACGTTGGAAAGCATCCGCAGATGGTCGCCGATGCCGGTCGCGATCCAGCTCGCCCATGCCGGACGCAAGGCCTCAGTCGAAGCGCCGTGGAAGGGCGGCGGACAGATCTCGCCTTCGGATCCACATGGCTGGCAGACCGTCGCCCCCTCTCCCATCGCTTTTGCCGACGGTGAGAATGCGCCGGTCGCGCTCGATCGCGCCGCCATGGATCGCGTGCGCGATGCATTTGTCGCTTCGGCGGTCCGCGCCGCGCGGCTCGGTATCGACGCCGTCCAGATCCACGGCGCGCACGGCTATCTGCTCCACCAGTTCCTCTCGCCGCTGTCGAACCGCCGCGACGATGATTATGGCGGCTCGCTCGAAAACCGGATGCGCTTTCCGCTCGAGATCTTCGAAGCGGTTCGCGCAGCATTTCCCGCCGAGCGGCCGGTGACGATGCGCGTTTCCGGCACCGACTGGGTCGAGGGCGGCTGGGATATCGAACAGACCATCGCCTTTGCCCAGGCATTGGAGGCGCGCGGCTGCGCCGCGATCCACGTCTCCAGCGGCGGCCTCCATCCTGCCCAAGCGATCCCGGTCGGCCCCAGCTATCAGGTTCCGCTGGCCCGCGCGGTCAAACAGGCGGTGACCATCCCGGTGGTCGCGGTCGGCCTGATCACCGACTATGAGCAGGCCGAAGCGATCGTCGCCACCGGCGACGCCGATATGATCGCGCTCGCGCGCGCCATTCTCTACGATCCGCGCTGGCCCTGGCATGCGGCGGCGGCATTGGGCGGCCAGGTGACGGCACCCAACCAATATCTCCGCTCGCAGCCGCGTCAGTTCAAGACGCTATTCGCAAATGGCTGAGTTGCGGCGCGTGCAGGTCCGGGGCATCATCGCCCCATGAGAACGGTTTCGGACAGCGTATCGGTCAGGCTCTATCATCTCGATGGCGAAGCGGAGGGCGGTGCGGCGACAACCTTGTTCTACGGCACGCTCGGCGAAGCGCTGACGATCGCGGCGCAGCAGCCTGCCGAATTGCAGGACGGTTTGTTCATCGCGACCGACAATGATGTGGTGAGCTATCTGGATCTGATCGAGGACTAGGCGTCGCAGCATGCCAGGGGGAGATGCGCGTGCAGGGATCGAACCTCCACACCGCACGCGACGGCGCACTCGACGCGCTGCGCGGCATCGCCGTGCTCGGCATGGTGCTGGTCAATCTGCAAGGATCGGGCGAAGTCGCCTTTCCCATGCTCGTCCATGCGGAATGGGACGGGCTGACCTTTGCCGACCTCGTCTTCCCGATGTTCCTGCTCGCTTCCGGACTGGCATTGCCGCTGGCGCTCGATCACCGCGATCCGCCGGCCGGCGCGGGCCGGATCGCTCGGCGCGCAATCCTGCTCTATCTGATCGGACTGGCGATCGGCACGCTGATCGGCGCTATCGTCCATGCGCGGCTCGACTCTGCGTCGATCCGCTTTACCGGCGTGCTGGAGCGGATCGCGATCGTCTATCTGGTCTGCGCGATCATTTGCCGTGCAACGCGGGGATGGATGGTGCCGACGATCTTCGCCGTCGCCCTGCTCATCCTTCATGGCGCGCTGCTCCATCTGCCCGCACCGGGGGAAGCCGTTGCAAGCATGGCGCCCGGCCAGGGATTGAGCGGCTGGCTCGATCGCGCGCTGCTGCCCGGGCGGCTGTTTCGCGAGACCTGGGATCCCGAAGGGCCATTGTCGACACTGTCCGCGATCGCGACCGGACTGATCGGCGTCGCCGTCCAGCGCCGGGCAGTGTCGGGGCGAAATCCGGTAACGGAGTCTGCCGTTGCATCGCTGCTCTGTCTTGCCCTCGCTGCCGCCGCGCTGATGGTCTGGCCACTCAACAAGGCGCTGTGGACACCCAGCTTCGCGCTGGCGACCGCCGGCATCGGATTGGCCTTGCTCGCCGCGCTTCGCGTGCTGTGGCCGATGATCGGTGAGCGTCCGCCGGCACGATTCACGGCGATCCTCGGCAAGGATGCGCTGACGCTCTACGTGGTCCACGCGCTGCTCACCGCCCTGCTCGTCCTGTCCGTCGGCGGCCGGCGGATCTGGGCGCTCTCCTTCGACGCGCTGATGCGGCTGGGCCTGTCGCCGGCCTGGACGTCGCTGCTCTACGCCATCATTGCCGGCGCCCTGTCGATCGCGATCACACTGGCGCTGATCCGGCGCGGCTGGCAGCTACGTGTTTGAAGTCATGGGCTTCGCGGCTTGAAAGCACGCTTCCACATGCCTAATATCCACGAACTTGACCATCAACGGATATGTGCAATCATGGATTTCAACCTGACAGCAACGCCCAATCGCCTTGCCATCAGGGAAGTTCCATATGCCTGCCATCACACTATCCAATCTGAGCTGGTCGACGCCTGACGCGCGCAGCGTCCTTTCAAATCTCGATCTCGTCTTCGGCCCCGAACGCGCCGGCCTTGTCGGCCGCAACGGCGTCGGCAAGTCGACGCTGCTCAAGCTGATCTCCGGCGAATTGCCTGCCCAATCGGGCGCGATCTCGGTCAATGGCAGCCTGCGCATGCTGCATCAGGCGGTTCGCGTCGATGAGGGCGAGACCGTCGCCGACCTGTTCGGCGCCACCGACGCGCTCGCCCTGCTCCGCCGCGCCGAGGCCGGCAGCGCGAGCATCGAGGATCTGGCCGATGCCGACTGGACGATCGAAGATCGTATCCAGTCCGCGCTCGGCCATGTCGGGCTCGATGCAACCGCGGATACCCTGCTGACGACGCTGTCCGGCGGGCAAAGGACGCGCGCGAGCCTGGCCGGCGCGATCTTCGCCGAGCCCGATTTCCTGCTGCTCGACGAGCCGACCAACAATCTCGATCGTGCAGGCCGCGAGGCGGTGATCGCGCTGCTCGCCGGCTGGCGTGGCGGCGCGATCGTCGTCAGCCATGATCGCGAATTGCTGGAGAGGATGGATGCCATCGTCGAACTGACCTCGCTCGGTGCGACGCGCTATGGCGGCAATTGGAGCCAGTATCACGAACGCAAGCAGGCGGAACTCGAGGCCGCCGAGCGCGAGCTGGCCGACGCCGAAAGGCAGATCGCGCAGGTCGAGCGGCGCGTCCAGGACAGCATCGAACGCAAGGCACGCAAGGATTCGGCGGGCCGCCGCAGAAACGCCAAGGGAGATTTGCCACGCATCCTGCTCGGCAAGCGCAAGGACCAGGCCGAGGACAGCAGCGGCGAGAATGCACGGCTGGCGCAGCGCCAGCGCACCCATGCGGCCGAGATCGCAACAGCCGCACGCGAGCGCATCGAGATATTGAAGACGATGTCGGTCGTCATACCGCCATCGGGCCTGCCGGCGAACCGGACGGTGCTGGAGATCGACGGCGCGACGGCCGGTTACGAGCCGGATCGGCCGATCCTGCGTGATCTTTCGCTGACGATCAGCGGCCCCGAACGCGTCGCGATCGTCGGCGAGAACGGATCGGGCAAGACCACCCTGCTCGCGCTCGTCACCGGGGCGCTACGGCCATGGTCCGGAACCGTGCGAACGATCTCCGGCTTCGCCATGCTCGACCAGCGCGTCAGCCTGCTCGATCCCGACAGCTCGATCCGCGACAATTTCGCACGCATCACTGGTGAGCGCGACGAAAACACCTGCCGCGCCGCACTCGCCCGCTTCATGTTCAGGGCGGACGCCGCGCTGCAGATCGTATCGACATTGAGCGGCGGCCAGATGCTGCGCGCCGGGCTTGCCTGCGTGCTCGGCGGACCAAAACCGCCGTCGCTGCTGATCCTCGACGAGCCGACCAACCATCTCGACATCGCCTCGATGGAAGCGGTCGAGGCCGGATTGCGCGGTTATGACGGCGCGCTGCTCGTGGTGAGCCACGACGAAGCATTCCTCGACGCGATCGGGATCACGCGGAGAGTGGTTTTGGGATAGATTGAAAGCGCCATACACCTCTCCTCCCTGTCGAAGATGGGGAGGGGGACCGCCAGCCAAAGGCTGGTGGTGGAGGGGAAATACGATATTGCCATCGCACAGACTTCCAGCGGGCCCGGCGAGCAGGATGCATCGCATTTCCCCTCCACCACGCGACTATGGTCGCGCGGTCCCCCTCCCCGCGCTAACGCGCAGGGAGGAAAAAAAGCCCGCTACTTCCCGCCTTCGGCCACCAAGATCGCCCCATCGGGCAAAGCACCTTCCAGAATGGGCCTACCGTCAGCGAGAATGGTCAGCGTCGGCTTGCCCCCATTGAACGGATCGGCCTGTTCAAGCTGGAACGTGATCGCTTCCACCCTGGCTTTGCCGCGGCGACCGGTGCCGGTGATGCTCGCCCAGCCCTTGGTGGTTTGCAGGATGCTCGGCGTGAAGGTGAAATTGCCGCCAAGCAATCCCTTCACGCTGACCTTGCCGGTCGGTGCGGCAGCGCCGGCGGCCTGGGCCAGGTTGATCGCGACGGTTGCGCCGTTGACGCTGCCCTTGGCCGACACGCTGCGCGCGATGTCGAAATTCATCGGTCGCGATGGTTCGTGCCGCGAACGGACAAGGCGCGTGCCGAATGTGCCGTCGACCACCTTGCCGTCGTCGAGCGCGAGCTTGCCGTTGACGATCACGGCCTGGATGCCGACCGAGGGCAAGGTCGGCGCTTCCACGGTGGAACGGTCGATCACCGTCTTCGGATCGAACAAGGTGATGTCCGCGACCATGCCGGGCAACAGATAGCCGCGTTCGGACAGGCCGACCATCGCGGCGGGCAATGCCGTCATTTTGCGCACCGCCTCTCCCCAGCTCACCAGTTTCTGCTCGCGCACATAGCGGCCTAGGAAGCGCGGGAAGGAACCCCAGTTGCGGGGATGGCCGACCTTGGAGGTATTGGCGCCGCAGTCGCACGAGACGACCTGCAGTGGATCCTTGAGCAAGGCCGCCTGATCCTCTTCGGTGCCGAAGCTCAGCAGCACGCGGCGATTGCCTTCTTCGAGCAGCTGGACGATCGCTTCGCCGCCCGAAATATTGCCGCGCGCGGCCATCTCGACGGGCAGCCGCTTTTCGATATCGACGATATAGACGCCCTTGGGGCCCATCCAGCGGACATCGATCTGCTCGTTGGTCTCCGCGACGATCTTCGGACGCAGCGCAGGATCCTTGAAACGCTTGAGCATCGCATCGCGGCCGCCTTCCTGCGCCCAGGACGGGATGGTGAGCTGCTCCAGGCTGGTCGAGCCATAGGTATAGGGATAGGCGTCCATGCCGACGTCATAGCCCTGCTTCTTCGCATCGGTGGCGAGCGCCAGCGCTTCCACCGTCTTGCCATTGTCGCGGCCCTGCAGCTTCATATGGGTGATGACGGGCATCAGCCCCGCCTTCTCGCCAATCTCCAGCGTCTCCCTCATCCCCGCCATCGAACTATAGCCGTTGCCCGGGAAGACGCGCTCGTGATTGGTAAAATTGGTCCGCCAGCCGCCCGACGCCACCTTGGCGACCGCGATCACTTCGTCGGCGGTCGCCCAGAAGGACGGCTTGTAATCGAGGCCCGAGGACAGGCCGAAGGCACCATCCTCCATGCCCTTGAACACCAGCGCCTTCATCCGTTCGATCTCGTCCGGCGTGGCGCGGCGATTGTCGAAACCGACCACATCGCCCCACACCGAGTTGAAACCGATATAGCCACCATAGTTGAGCCCGAGCGGCACGCTGAGCTGCTTGACAATGTCGAGCTCGCCGCCGCCATCGGGGTTGGTGATCGCGGTGGTCACGCCCTGGGTCAAAATCCCCTCGGGACGGGCATAGGATGTCGGTGCGCTGTGATCGTGCACGCTGACAAAGCCGGGCGAAACGTAAAGGCCGGTCGCGTCCTTCTCGACCGTTCCCTTCGCACGCGACAGATCGCCGACAGCGATCACGCGATCGCCGACGATGCCGATATCGGTGACGCGCCCCTCGGCGCCGGTGCCGTCGAAAACAGTGCCGTGGCGGATGATCACGTCATAAGTGGCCGGTGCGGCGGGCGCCGCATATGCGCCGTTGCAGACCGGCAGCGCCATCGCCGCCGTCGCCAGCAAAGCCGTCATCATCCTCGTCATATCATGCACCCTTTCCGAGCGGTCGCTGCCGCCTGTTTCGAGCAACGGGCTAGAGCAGCGATTGTCCGCGTTCAATGTCGATTTTCAGATCTGGATAATCGATCAGGATCGCGCCAAAATCAATTGACTCTTTTCCAATTGGGATAATACGATCCCGATCAGACCAAATCTGGGCACGGTCCAAAGACGGTGTGAGGCCGCGACACGAGCCGCCGGCGATGAGCGAGCATCGCAGGAAAAAGGAAATGGGGAGCTCTGAAATCATGATCCACCAATCGAGACGCGAACATATTCTGGGCATGGCCACCGTCGCCGGCCTGGCAGCCCTGCCGATGCGCGCCTTCGCCGCCGATGCCGCGCCGCAACTGACGCTCGAAAGCTTCACCGCGGCAGCACTCGCCAAGCTGCGCGCGACCGGCGGGATTCCGGCGCTGGGCGGCGCTCGCGCGGCCAATGGCGGCAAGGCGATGCTCGTCGTCGACGGCCTGCGCTCGATCGATGCGGCGACGCCGGTCACCACCAGCGACCTCTGGCATATCGGATCGATCACCAAATCCTATACCTCGACATTGGTCGCGCGCCTGGTCGAGAAAGGCGGGATCAGCTGGGACACGACGGTCGGCGAGATACTGGGCAGTGCCGCGCCGAACATGAAGCAGGTCTATAAGCCGGTGACCTTGCGCCATCTGTGCAGTCATCATTCGGGCCTGCCGCGCGGCATCGCCAATGCCGAGATGATCAAGTTTCCCGTCATCAACCCTGCCGACCCCCGTCCCGACCGGCTGCGCTATGCGGCGCTGGCGCTGGCCGACGATCCGATCGCGGCCCCCGGCGAGAAGATGCTCTATTCGAACAGCGGCTATGTGATCGTCGGCGCCATGCTGGAAACGATCTACAAGCAAAGCTGGGAAAAGCTGCTCGCCACCCATGTCTTCAAGCCGCTGGGCCAGTCTTCGGCCGGCTATGGTGCGCCCGGCACCGCCGGCAAGCTCGACCAGCCGCTCGGTCATACACTGTTCGGCGATCCGCAGAAGCTGACCCCGATTCCGCTCGGCAAGCCCGATATGCCTGCCGACCTGCCTGCGGTACTGGGCCCCGCCGGCCTCGTGCACATGACGCTGGCCGACATGGTCAAATATCTGAACGCCCATATGCAGATGCCGGCATCCTTCCTGAAGCCCGAAAGCTGGAAGACGCTGCATACCCCGCCCTATACCGAGAATTATGCGATGGGCTGGGTGGTGCGGCCCGGCGGCGAGATCTGGCACAACGGTTCGAACAACCGCTGGTATGCCGAGATACTGGTCGATTTCACGCGCAAGCGCGTCGCCTTTTCGGCCACCAACGACGGCGACCGCAGCAAATCCGCGCCTGCGGTGGCGGCGCTGCTCAAGGGGGCGATCGACGCGGTCTAGGCTTTGATTTGATCGCCCCTTTCCACTTGGATCGATCATGCCGGCCCGATAGGACACGGCATGATCGATGACCTGTTCGCCGAACGCGCCGTTACCGGACGCACGCTCGCACGCGCCGATGTCGAGGCACTGATCGCATCGGGGCAATCGCACCTGATCGACTGCGACCTCGAGGAAGCCGATCTGTCGGCGCTCGAACTTGCGGGATGGACGTTCGAACGATGCAATCTGCGCCGGGCGAAGCTGACCGGCGCGCGGCTCGAGAAAACCAAGTGGCGCGGATGCCGCGCCGCATTCTGCGATTTTGTCGGCGCCGATCTTGCGGAAGCCGCCTTCAGTGCGTGCGACTTCAACAATGCGGTGCTCCGCCGTGCCATGCTGAATGCGGCAAGCTTCAAGGGATGCAAGCTGACCGGCGCGGACCTGACCGAAGCCCGCGCCATGGACGCAGTGTTTGAAGAGACCTTACTGATCAACGCACGGCTGCCCTCATTCTCCTTCCGCAAGCGGACACTCCGGAAGGTCGATTTCAGCCAGGCCGACCTGCGCAAATGCGATTTCCGCGCGACCATGTTCGACGAATGCAGCCTGCGCGACGCGAACATGGCCGATTCGCGGTTCGACGGTGCCGATCTGCGCGGCGCCGATCTCGGCGGGCTCAGGCTGTTCGACGCCGGATTGTTCCGCGGCGCGACGATCTCGCGCGAACAGGCTGGCCAACTGCTCGGCGAGTTGGGCCTGAACGTTCAGTGATCCGCTGAACGGCCGCCGGGACGAACATCCCGGCGGCCGCCAATCAACATCCGCGCCGTCAGGCGTCGATGAATTCAGGCTCGTCGCGTATCGCGCCCGACTGGCGATCGAACAGCCGGCGATAACGCCCGTCCGGCTTCTCCAGCAGCGCATCATGGTCGCCATCCTCGACGATCCGGCCCTGATCGAACACCAGGATGCGATCGAGCGTGCGCACCGTCGACAGCCGGTGCGCGATCACGATCGCGGTGCGGCCATGCATCAGCCTTTCCATCGCCTGCTGGATCAGCGCCTCGCTTTCCGAATCCAGGCTCGACGTCGCTTCGTCGAGGATCAGGATCGGCGCATCCGCCAGGAAAGCGCGCGCCAGCGCCACGCGCTGACGCTCGCCACCCGACAGCTTCACGCCGCGTTCGCCGACCAGGGTCGCATAACCCTTGGGCAGACGGGCGATAAAGTCGTGTGCATTGGCAAGTTTCGCCGCCCGCTCGATCTCCGCCAATGTCGCGCCCGGCCTGGCATAAGCGATATTGTCCGCCAGGCTGCGATGGAACAGAATCGGCTCCTGCTGGACGATCGCGATCTGCGAGCGCAACGATTGCTGCGTCGCATGCGATACGTCCTGCCCGTCGATCGTGACGCGGCCGCCGGTGACGTCGTAGAGCCGCTGGATCAGCTTGACGAAACTGGTCTTGCCCGAACCCGAATGGCCGACCAGACCGACCCGCTCCCCGCCCCGGATCGTGACCGAAAGTCCGTCGTAGAGCGGCGTGACATGCGTACCGTAGCGAAACGTGACGTCGTCGAAGCGCACTTCACCCGCATCGATCGCGATCGGCACCGCATCGGCGAGATCCTCGATGCCCAGCGGCTCGTCATGGATCTCGACCAGTTCCTCCATCTCGTTGACCGAGCGTTGGAGGTGATGGACATGATAGCCGATATCGGCGAGGTGGCCGTGCAGCACGAAATAGCTGGTGAGCACATAGGTGACATCGCCGGGCGTCGCATTGCCGCGCCACCACAGCCATACCGCCGCGCCGACGACCAGCGTCCGCAATGCCCAGAGCACACCGAGCTGCATCGTGCCGGACCAGGTGCTGCGCACCCAGGTCCGCCGCGTGCGGTTGCGCCATTTGCCGACGAGCCGCGCGAAACGCTCCTCCTCGCGGGCTTCGGCACCGAATGCCTTCACCACCGCATTGGACCCGATCGCGTCGGACAACAGGCCGCCCATCCGCGTGTCCCAGGCATTGGACAACGTGGATGCCGGCGCGACCCAGCGCGTGGCGAGAACCACGGTCAGCACGATATAGGCGATCGCACCCACGCCCATGATCAGCCCGACCAGCGGCCAGTGCAGGCCCAGCAGCAACATCGTGCCGAGCAGAACGACGAGCGAGGCGAGGATGTGATGGAGCAGCACATCGTTGAGCATGTCGATCGCCCAGATGCCGCGCGTGATCTTGCGCACGACCGAGCCGGAAAAGCTGTTCGCATGCCAGTCGGTCGAAAAGCGCTGGACGCGGTGAAACGCCTGTTCGGCGACGTCGCCCATCATCTTCAGCGTGAACGGCACGATCGCCGCGATCGATATGTGCCGCGCCACCACCGTGCCGATGCCGAGCGACACCATCACGGCGAACAATATCGGCACGCTGGGCCGATCGCCGGCGGCGAGCGCATCGACGAGGCGGCCGGCCACCATCGGCATGAACACTTCGAGCGCGACGCCTATGCAGACAGCCGCGCAGACCGTGACGACGCGCAGCTTCTGCGCGGCCCAGTGGCGAAAAGCGAAACCAAGGACGGCACGCACGCTATCGTGCGGCCCCTTGCGGGATTGATCGGTCATAATCGTGAACCGGCGCGAACACGCCGTCTCCAATGCAAGTCTATCGGGAAGGATTCTGGCGCTGAATGGCCGGAATCAGGGTGGTTTCAGGACCTAATGGCGCAGTGCGCCGGTGGTCCGATACCTGCCGAGAGGGAAGCGAACGGTCGATATTGTCATCAATGTCCCTCCCTCTTGCTTGCGTTGAGACGGCCGCTTCCTAACAGCGATGATCGGATTCGGCAACGGGGCATCGGCCAGCCCGCTTCTCGACTGCGGTTCTCGGCAAGCTCGAACCTACGCTCGAAGCCAACGGAGGAGTTTCACCACTTGCTTCGAGCAGCGTCGAGCGAAGCCGAGACGCGACCGTCGAGAAGCGGATATCCCCCCTCGTATCGCCGCTAGCGTTTCGTCGCGAACCAGATCACGTGGCGCGGCCCCTTGCCATTGCCGCGTGCGCGGACCGCGACTTCCTCGACCGCGAACCCGGCTTCGCCCAGCCGGCGCGCAAACGCATTGTCCGGTGCGGCCGACCAGACCGCCAGCACGCCGCCGGGCCTGAGCGCGTTTTTTGCGGCGGCCAGCCCCCGTGCCGAATAGAGCCGGTCATTCTGGTCGCGCGTCAGGCCATCGGGGCCATTGTCGACATCGAGAAGGATCGCGTCATAGCATCGCGGCTCGGCATCGATGACCCTGGCGACATCGCCATGGATCAGATGCACGCGCGGATCGTCGAGGCAGCCCGCGGCAAGCTCGACCATCGGCCCCCGCGCCCAGGCGATGATCTCCGGCACCAGTTCCGCCACGGTCAGCCGGGCGTCCTTGCCCAGCATCGCCAGCGCCGCGCGCAGGGTAAAGCCCATGCCATAGCCGCCGATCAGCAGATGCGGCGCGGAACGACCGGCCAACCGTTCGCAGGTCATCGTCGCCAGCGCTTCTTCCGAACCGCTCATCCGGCTGTTCATCAGTTCGTTGCGATCGAGCACGATCATGAAATCGCCGCCGCGGCGAAACAGCCGCAAATCCTCTCCGCCCGGCACTTTCGCCGTTCCGATCAATTCGCGTGGGGTCATGATATGTGCTCCGGCTCGATCGGCTTTCCGGGCCCCTTTGCCCGGCCATGGACCGATCTGACCAGTTATTTTTCGCCCCCTGCCGCTCAGCCCCCGAGGATGCGCGGCAACCACATGCCCATGACGGCGCCGGCGATGCCGACGGCCATCGCCGCGGTCAGGGCGAAAAGCGCACCCGCCATGGCATAGCGACCGGACGGGCCGGCACGATCCTGCGCGCGGAGATAGAGTTCGAGTATGACCAGCGGCACCAGATAACAGCCAAAGGCCAGGAAGCGGACGAAGGGACCGTCGAAATCCTTGCCGATCCCGACCGGCCCCTGATTGGCGATGACCCAGAACATCAATCCGACCCGGAAGAACCAGACGCCGCTCACCAGGATGAAACCGCGCAGCGCCCAGCGCCGATGCGCGGCGATATTGCGGGCCAGCACATGGCGCCAGGCCAGCACCACGGCCAGCAGGATGAGCAACCCGTTGATGCTGATCCCTACGCGCATCGCGGTGCCGCCCGCGGTGCCCCGCGTCCACACCATATAGAGCCCGGCCACGCTGATCACTACGGCGGTCACCATGTAGAGGCGACCATTCCAGCGATGAAACGGCAAAGCCCGGCCGCGAAGCCAGGGAATGAGCTGAAGCGGGCCGCCGATCGTGATGATCACCGCGAGCAGCAGATGCGCCGCCAATATCGCATTGCCGACGGTGCCGCCGGCAACATAGCCGCCGACAAGGATATCGTTCCAGCGTTCGAGATCCCCCTGTGCCGCAGCGCGCCCATAGAAGGACGCCACATAGGCGACGAACGCCCATTGGCCGATCACCGCCACCAGATACCAGGTCAGGCCCGCTGCCTTCAGCGCCTTGTCGGCGGTGGATCTGGTCGCCGGCCGGCCCGATATCGTGGTTTCGCTCATTCCCGCTCTCATTCGTTCTCATCGAGCGATAACCCGTCTATGTTCGCGACCACATGACCGTGGCGATCAAACATCTGACTTTGGGATCGCAGGGGGCGGTCAATGGCTGAACCCACGGTTTCCGCGGGCTATGCGAACAATCTGATGCAGTTCGCGGAAGCGCGCGGCGCAAACCGGAAGCAGCTTGTCGAACGCTCCGGCATCGATCCCGACGATCTGCGGGATCCCGACAATCGCATCGCCTTCTCGCGCTATGTCGCACTGATGATGGCCGCCAAGCAATTGTGCGAAGACCCAGCATTCGCGCTGCATCTCGGCGCGGCGAAGGATTTCAGGGAATTCTCGGTCGTCGGGCTGATCTGCTATGCATCCCCGACCATGGGCGAGGCGCTGGCCGAGCTGAACCGCTACGGCCAACTGGCTATCGAGGTCGCGCTTCCCGGGCGCGGCAAACGCTTCGAACTGACCCGGATCGACGGGGAATTGTGGCTGGTCGACATGCGCACCGATGCCAACAGCTTCCCCGAAATGACCGAATCGACATGGTCGCGCTTCATTTCGGAAACGCGACGCCATTTTCCGGATGCGCCCTTTGCCAAGGCGGTCCATTTCACCCATGCCGAGCCGGGCCACGCCGCCGACTATGTCCGTGTCCTGAAGGTCCCCGTCACGTTCGGGAGCGACCGCAACGCAATCATGATCGATCCCTCATGGCTGTCGATCGAACTGCACAATCCCAACCGCTATGTCTTCGGCGTGCTGAGCGACCATGCCGACCGGCTGCTCAAGAGCCTGGAGGATGCGCAGACCGTGCGCGGCCGCGTCGAGGCCCTGCTGATCCCGGTGCTGCACAAGGGCGATATCGGCATGGAAACGATCGCGGCGCAGCTCGGCCTCAGCCGCCAGTCGCTTTATCGCCGGCTCAAGCGCGAGGATGTGAGCTATGATGGCCTGGTCGATGCACTGCGCCACAAGATGGCGCTGCATTATCTGAGCGGACGCAAGGCATCGGTCAACGAAACCGCCTATCTGGTCGGCTTTTCCGATCCCAGCGCCTTTTCCCGTGCGTTCAAGCGGTGGACGGGTTTCAGTCCGCGCGATGCGCGGGTTCGCTGAATTCCGGTCTCTGCCTAATTCTTCGCACGTCCGGCGTGGAGGAATTCGATCACCCAGCGCCCATCACGGCGGCCGAGCGCCGCGGATTCCAGCCAGGTGACCGGCTCGGGAGCGGCTGCGGGGCCGGCGCGGCCGACATTCTCCCATGACGCCCATGCCATGTCGCAACTGACTTGCGCCTTGATCACCCCCGGATTCCATTCGAACATCATGCCCGCCTTGCGGGCATTGCGCACCAGATCGAGCAGTTCGACGCCCTTGAAACGCTGTCCGCCGTCATAGGCGTAGAAGGAGGGCGCAGTCGCCCGCGCAAAACCCGCCTGATCCTCACGGGCCAGCGCTGCGTAAAGCCCGCGAATCGTCTCCGTCACCGCCGTGACCGCAGCCGGATCGGCGGGACATGGCTGTACGGCAGCGGCTGGCGTGGCATTTGCCGGCCGGAACGGACTGTCCGCACGCCATGCCGGCTTCGCATCGGCGTCGGCGACGATGTCGACCATATCGTAGAAGAAGCGGTTGAACTTGGCGGCCGCCGCCCAGTCCATCGGTTGGGTCAGGTCGTCCTGCGGCTTGTGGTAGCGACTATGATACCATTCGCGATAACGCACCTCCGAATCCGTGCCCGGTCGATAGCCGAAGACGAAGCCGGTCGCCGGAATGCCAGCCTGGATGAACGGCCAATGATCGGCCCGGCGCATCAGATTGCGTTCGGGCTCGGGGTCGTGCTGGACGGTGATGCCGAGCGGCCCCGCCGCACGCCGCGCGGCATCGCCCAGGCCGGTGTCGTCGAGCCCGTGGACGGTCAGCAGCTCGAGCGGGAAGATCGGCCGGATCTGGTCGAGATTGATATTGGCGACGATCGACCCGGACGGAACCGTCGGATGGGCGACGAAATGGCGCGCGCCGAACAGCCCCTTCTCCTCTCCGGTGAACGCCGCGAACAGGATCGTACGCCGATAGCCCTTGCCGCCGCGCCGTTCGGCCAGTCGCTGGAGCAGCGCCACATAGGCCGCGTCGTCGAGCGTACCGTTATAAAGCCCGTCGCCATCGACCGGCTCGCCATGACCATAGCCGTCGAGATGCGCCGACAGTATAACGACCTCGTCCTTCAGCACGGGATCGGTACCAGGCAGCAGGCCGAGCACATTGGATGACTTCAGCGCGCGCGACCGCACGTCGAACTTGGCGACGAACCGGCCGGGCAGATCCGCATTGGCGAGCGGCCTGCCCGCACTGCCGTCGGCGATGAGCTTCGCCGCATCCACACCCTTCCCCAGCACGCGCGCCAGCGCATCGGCATTGAGCGTCGCCACCAGCATGCGATCGCCGGCTGGTGCGCCCTCACCGGGCATCGTCATCGTCCGCGCGTAGGCGGCGGGCCAGCGTATCGGCTCGATCGTGAAGCCGGGATCGGCGATGGTGATCAACCCCGAAGCGCCGGCCCTCTCGACTGCGTCCTGCCGCCCGGTCGCGTTCGTCAGTCCGGCGCGGCGCCATCCATAGCAGAGCACGATCTTGCCGCGTACGTCGCCCAGCACGTCCGCACCGCAATAACCGCGAAAGACCATCGGCGCGTTCAAGCTGCGCGGCATACCGGCACTTGGCCGAAGCGTGATATCGTGCAGGAAGCGAAGCGTGACACCGCCCGCCACGATCCGTGTGCCGGGCTTCGCCACGGCAACTTCGTCGAGCCGCAACGTCTGCAGCCAGGTGCCGTTCTCACCGGCCGGCTTCAATCCGTTGCGTTCGAACGACCGGGCCACCCGTTCCGCTGCACGCACATGGCCTGGCGATCCGGTGTCGCGGCCCTCCAGTTCGTCACCCGACAGCGCCTCGGTCGCACGCCACCATGCACGCGTATCCTCGTCCGGAATATCGACGGTTCGAGACGCCATCTGAGCGGCGAGAATCGGCAGCGTCAGGAGCAGCAGCATCAAAGACCTCGTCCGGAGTTGCCCGCCGCCGGACCGCAGGCCGCACGCGGATGAAGATGGTCGCGAACGCTAGCATGGCGCGCGCGATCGGGTCCATTGCACCAGAAAATATCGAGGTTTCGGTATCTTCACCCTGTTGTTTCTTCCTCGGCCTCAATCGATTGCCACGCTCACCTGGATCAATACCGCTCCGGAATCGTTCAACTATGATGCCTCAAGCGCCGAACACGGAGGGATGATGCCGAACGACACCACGGGCGTAACCGGACTGGACGATATTCTGGCCGGCGGCTTCTCCAAGGGACGGTTATTTCTGCTCGAAGGAAGCCCAGGCACCGGCAAGACCACAATCGCTACCCAGTTCCTGATGGCGGGTGCCGAAGCCGGCGAGTCAGTTCTCTACATCACCCTGTCCGAGACCGAAGAGGAATTGCGGGACGGCGCGGCTTCGCATGGCTGGACCTTCCGGAAGAATTTCGAGATCTTCGAGTTGGTGCCGCCGGAAAGCCTGCTCAACGAGGAGCAGCAGCAGAGTTTGCTCTATTCGTCCGATCTGGAGCTTGGCGAAACCACCAAGCGGATATTCGAATCCTTCGAGCGCATCAAACCGTCGCGGATCGTACTGGACAGCCTTTCCGAGATCCGGCTGCTTGCGCAGAGTTCGTTGCGCTATCGCCGCCAGATCCTGGCGCTCAAACATTATTTTTCGCGCCATCGGGCCACTGTCCTGATGCTCGACGACCTGACCGCCGACGTCATGGACAAGACCGTCCATAGCGTCGCGCACGCCGTGGTCCGCCTGGAGGAATTGTCGCCCACCTATGGCGCGGAGCGGCGGCGCCTTCGTATCCTCAAATATCGCGGTCGCCGCTATCGTGGCGGCTATCACGATTTCGTGATCGATACCGGTGGTGTCCGTGTCTTTCCCAGGCTGGTCTCGGCGGAGCATCGATCGGGCTTCAACCGTGAAGCGGTTCCCATCGACAATGCCGAGCTGAACACATTGATCGGCGGCGGTTTCGAGCGCGGCGCAAGCACATTGGTGCTGGGTCCCGCCGGCACCGGCAAATCGCTGCTTGCGCTCAGCTTCGTCCAGTCGGCGGTCCGGCGCGGCGAAAACGCCGCGATGTTCGTCTTCGATGAGGAGCTCGGCCTGCTGATCGAACGCGCCAAGGGTCTGGGCATCGACCTGGAGCCAATGATCGACAGCGGCAAGCTTTTGATCGAGCAGATCGACGCAGCCGAACTCACGCCAGGCGAATTCTCCGAACGCGTTCGCAACTGCGTTGAGCGGCACGAAGCGCGCACCGTCGTGATCGACAGCCTCAATGGCTATCAGGCGGCGATGCCGGAAGAGCATGCGCTGATCCTGCACATGCACGAATTGCTGCAATATCTGAATCGCCAGGGTGTGATGACATTCCTGACGGTGGCGCAGCATGGCCTTGTCGGCGACATGAAATCTCCGGTCGACGTAACCTATCTGGCCGATACCGTAATCCTGCTTCGGTATTTCGAGGCGCTTGGGCGGGTTCGAAGGGCGATCTCGGTCGTGAAGAAGCGGACCGGTTCACACGAGGACACGATCCGCGAATTCATGATCGGCAAGAGCGGGATCACGCTGGGCGAGCCGCTGACGCAGTTCCAGGGCGTATTGCGGGGCGTTCCGACCTTGATGGGGGATGGTCAGGGATTGTTGGGCGCGGATAGGGATTGATCGTTCCGTGAACCGCACCAGCGCCGAGGGCGCCGTCATTCTCGCACCGCGCGGCCGCGACGCCGTCATCGCCCAGTCGATGCTTCGCGATGGGGGCATGACCGCGCAAGCGACACAGGATCTGCCCGCGCTGGTTGCGACGCTTCGCGCAGGGGCAGGTTTTGCGATCATCACCGAAGAGGCGTTGCGTGGTGCCGATCTGCGCGACCTTGCCGGCTTTCTCGCCGATCAGGCGGAATGGTCGGATTTCCCGTTCATCATCCTGACGGAGCGTGGCGGCGGCCTCGAGCGAAATCCCGGAGCAGTTCGGCTGCTGGAAACGCTCGGCAACGTGACCTTTCTCGAACGTCCTTTTCATCCGACCACCCTGCTCAGCCTTGCCCGGTCGGCGCGACGCTCGCGCCTGCGTCAATATGAAGCGCGGACGCGGCTCGAGGACATTCGCGAGGGCCGTGAAAGCCTCAGGCTCGCGCTTGCGGCTGGCGGGCTCGGTGCCTGGGTGCTCGACCTGCCCACCAGAACACTGAACGCCGAAGACGCGTGCAAGGCACATTTCGGCCGATCGCCGGATGACCGGTTCAGCTATGCGGACCTGATCGCCAGCATCCACGACGACGATCGCTCTCGCGTCCAGGCGGCAGTTCAGCACTCACTGGACACACAAGATGATGTGGGCGTGGAGCTACGCTGCGTCTGGCCTGACAGCTCGCTGCACTGGATCCAGATGAACGGACGCGTCGAGCGCGATCATAATGGCGTGGTCACGACGCTGGTTGGCGTGTCGCACGAGATCACCGAGCGCCGGCGCGTGGAGATGCGGCGCACGGCACTTCTCACGCTGGGTGATGGATTGCGGCAGATGACCGATCCTGCGGACATGTCGTATCTTGCCGCCGAAATTCTTGGACGAACCCTGGGGGTCAACCGTGCTGGCTATGGGGTCATTGATCCGGTGCGCGAAACCATCACGATCGACCGAGACTGGAACGCACCGGGCACCCGCAGCCTGGCGGGCGTCCTCCAATTTCGCGACTATGGGTCCTATATCGAGAATCTCAAGCGCGGCGAGGTCGTCACCTTCGCCGATGCGCGCACGGATCCGCGCACCCGCGAAAATGCCGATGCGCTGGAAGCGATTCAAGCCCGCGCGATACTCAACATGCCGCTTGTCGACAGGTCCGATTTCGTGGCTCTGCTCTATCTCAATCATGCCGAGGTTCGTGCCTGGCCCGACGACGACATCGCATTCGTCCGCGATGTCGCGGATCGCACCCAGGCCGCGATCGAGCGCCGCAACGCCGAACTCTCGCTCGAAAACCTGGCGGAATCGCTGGAGCAGCAGGTGGAGGAACGGACGCGCGAACGCGATCGTACCTGGCGGAACTCGCAGGATCTGCTGGCGGTCGTCGCCAGCGATGGTCGTTTCCTTGCGGTCAATCCGGCCTGGTCGACCATATTGGGCTGGCAGCCCGACGATATCGTCGGCCAGGATCATGTGGCCTTCAGCCACCCCGACGATCAGGCATCGAGCCATGCCGCTCATATCCGCGCGCAGAGCGGCGCGCTGCGCCAATATGAGAATCGGGTCCGTCATAAGGATGGAAGCTATCGCTGGATTTCGTGGGTGGCGTCGCCGGAGGGCGATCGCGTCTATGCCAGCGGTCGGCATGTCACTGCGGAAAAGGAGGCCGAACAACAGCTGGTGACTGCGCAGGATCAGCTTCGACAGGCGCAGAAGATGGAGGCGGTCGGCCAGTTGACCGGCGGACTGGCGCACGACTTCAACAATCTGCTGACCGCGATCAGCGGCGGCCTCGAACTGATGCAGATCCGCCTCAAGCAGGGGCGTTCGAACGAGATCGACAAATATCTCGATGCAGCGCAGCAGGCGTCGAAACGCGCCGCCGCATTGACCCATCGCCTGCTCGCCTTTTCGCGACGTCAGACCCTCGACCCCAAAGTCACCAACATCAATCGACTGATCGCGGGGATGGACGACCTGCTGCGTCGCTCGGTCGGCCCCGCAGTCGAGATCGAAATCGTCGAGGCCGGCGGCCTTTGGACGACATTGATCGATCCGAACCAGCTCGAAAACGCGCTGCTCAACCTGTGCATCAATGCGCGTGACGCGATGCCGGACGGTGGCCGCATCACCATCGAGACCGCGAACAAATGGCTGGATGCGCGGTCCGCGGCAGAGCGCGAACTGCCGCCGGGGCAATATATCTCGCTCTGCGTCACCGACACCGGCTCCGGCATGGCGCCCGAGACGATCGAGCGCGCCTTCGACCCCTTTTTCACGACCAAACCGCTCGGCGAAGGCACTGGTCTCGGCCTTTCGATGATCTATGGCTTCGTTCGCCAGTCCGGAGGACAAGTACGGATTTATTCGGAAATGGGGCATGGAACGACGATGTGCCTGTATCTCCCGCGCGCGCATGCCCGCGAGGATGGCGAGGAGGTTTCGGAACAGGCAATCGAGGCGGAAGCCACGGCGAGCGGTGAGACAGTAATGGTGGTCGATGACGAACCCGCGGTGCGGATGCTCGTCATCGATGTGTTGGACGGACTGGGCTATCGTGCGATCGAGGCAAGCAACGGTCCCGAAGGCCTGGCGATCCTGGACTCATCGGCTCGTATCGATCTGCTGATCACCGATGTCGGGCTGCCAAAGGGTATGAACGGCCGACAATTGGCCGACGCGGCACGTGTGGCGCGTCCGGATCTCAAGGTGCTTTTCATCACCGGCTATGCCGAGAATGCCGTGGTCGGCAACGGGCAGCTCGAGCCTGGCATGCACGTCCTGACCAAACCCTTTGCCATGGACAATCTGGCAGAACGTATCCGCACGCTCATTGCCGAATGAACGGAAACTCCTTCAAAGAGCATCAGTAGAAGCGGACATTCCCGATTTCGAGCCAGGCCTTGCCGCCCGGCTCACCATCGAGCCGCACGATCAGCGCCCGGAGCTTCGCCAGGTCGAGCACCGCATCCTTGTTGCCGCTGCCAAAGCTGCTGAACGGAATACGGATCTCGCGTCGGTCGCCGCCCGCCTCGAACCCGGCCCGGAACCAGCCGCTCTGCTGGATGGCATAGCTGTCGAACAGCATCTGATATCTGCCGGCACCGCGTGCGGCGAAGGCGATGCCGGTAAAGCCGCGCGCATCGGCAAGCTGCACGGCCCCCTTGGTGAGCGGCAGGATGAGCTGCGCGAACGGCCGCGGCGCGGCACCCATCTGCGCGACCAGGAACAGCGGCCTGCCTGCTTCCCCCGCCCTATCCTCGCCAGGGCGGACATAATCGAGATGGCTGTGATCGATGCCCGGCTCGGTGCTTTCGACCGGCAACGTATCGAGATCGGTGCGCCCCGCCGGGCCACGACCGGTATCGATCAGCCCTGCCATCTTCATAACCGGCAAGGGCGTGGGCGCTTCGCCGGCGATCAGCGTACGCAACGGCGGCAGCGCCCTCTCCCGGCCACCCACGAACACGCGGCGCACATCATGGATATCCTCGATCCGTTCGTCGGGCCGGCCGCCGGTCAGCACCAGGTCGGCACGCTGGCCGGGGGCGATGCGTCCATGTGCTTCGCCTGCGCGCAATATACCGGCGCTGATGCTGGTCGCAGCGGCCAAGGCTTCGGCCGGGGTGAAGCCCAGCTTCGTCAACCAGCGGATCTCGCGCAAGGCCGAAGTGCCGTGATACACGCCGCCGATCCCGGCATCGGTGCCGATCCCGATACGGATGTCGGCAGCTTTCAGCCGGCGGACGTTATCCTGCATGACCTGCCAGCGCTTCGCCTCCAGCGGCGGAATTGCCTCGATGGGCGCTGCCATCCGCGCTTCCTCTCGCGCGCGTTCGGGTGGACGCAGGCTCTGCCATTCGCCGGGCACGAAACTGCGATCCTGCTGCGGCTCATACACCACCAAAGTCGGCACATAGGCAGTGCCGTTGCGCTTCATCAGCGCGATCAGATCGTCGTCGACCAGCGCATCGCCAATGCCATGGCCGACCGCGTCGACGCCCGCCGCCGCCGCGACGCGCGCACCCTCCAGCGTCACCGTATGCGTGATCACCGGGATTCCCGCGGCATGCGCGTCCTTGACGATCGCGCTCAATGTCGGCTCATCCATGCTGTTGAGCGAGGGCGAGCGGCCATAGCGCCAGCCATCGGCGAACACCTTGATGACATCGGGACGATAGGGCAGCGCCTTTGCCATCGCGACATGCGCGGCGCGCGGCGTCGCCGCTTTCATCGTGAAGAAATTGCCCCAGCCGAATTCGGTGCCATGCCCGCCGGGCACGCCCAGCCGGATCGCCAGCTCCAGATTGGGCGCCACGACCGCACCCGATCCAGTCATTTCGCGGATCGGCGCCAGCATCTCGCCCGAAACCGAGAAGTCGTTGGCGGTGGTGACTCCGCTCAGCAGATATTCGGCATAGGCCTTGCCCAGATCGTCAGGCGCCGAAAAAGCGGGCGAGCGCAAATGGGTGTGGAGATCGTGCAGACCCGGGATCAGGGTCAGCCCGCGCGCGTCGATCACCCGGGTACCGCGCGGCGCCCGCAAATGGGTGCCGACGGTGACGATCCGGCCATCGCTGATCAGCACGTCGGTAACGGTGGCGGGCACACCTGTGCCGTCGAACACCCGGGCGCCACGGATCAGCAGGTCGCCCTGCTGGGCCGGAGTCTCAGCGCCCGCCATCGCCGGCACGCTCAAGGGCGCCAATGCCAGCCCTACCACGCACAATCCCAGCCAAAGGCCCGTTCGTATCGTCATCCCGTCAGTCTGAAGGTGGTGCCCGGCAGGGGCAACGTCGTCATGCAGGCCGGTTATGGAGCGGGCAAAGCTCTGTATGGCATGCACCCGATGGCATCGCCGCCAGCTTGGCCTTAGGCTCATTACCCATGACCATGATCCTGAAGGCGCATCGTGCCGCCCCGTTGTTCCTCATCCTCGGCGCCACCGCGCCGGCATGGGGGCAGGCCGCTCCCATCGAAACAGCTCCGTCCCAATCGTTGCAGCAGCGCGTCGAGGCGCGGCTGGCGGAGATCGGACCGGGCACGCGTTTCGGCCTGGTCGTCACCGACGAGAGCGGTCGCGAACTGATCGCGATCGCACCCGACGATCGCTTCATCCCGGCGTCCAACACCAAGATGTACAGCACCGCCGCCGCTTTCCATCGTCTATCGGCGTTCGATCAGCCCGATGCGGCGAGCGGTACGGCCGTGCATATCGAGCCGACCGGAGGCGGCCTCAGCGACGTGGTGCTGGAAGGGCGCGGCGATGCGCGCATGTCGAGCGCGGCCGATTGCGCCGTCGATTGCCTGTCGACGCTGGCCGATGCGGTGGCGGCGCGGACGCGCACCGTCCGCAACGTGGTGGGCGACGACAGCATCTATCCCGATCAGCGCTGGGGCGCGGGCATGGCCTGGAACAATATCCAGACACGCTCGGGCACCGCGGCGTCGGCGCTGACCATCGACGACAATGAATTGCCGATGATGGTGAAGCCCGCCGCCGTCGGCGAGGCGCCCAAGGTCGAGATCGAACCCTATTACGAGATCGAGAACCGCGCGACGACGGTCGCGGCGGGCGAGACCAAATTGTCGTTCGCCCGCGAGCCCAATGGCCGGACAGTGCGCCTGACCGGCACGATTGCGACGGGCGCCGAGCCCGAACAGCTCCGGCTGGCAGTCGACGACCCAGCGCATTTCGCGGCCTGGCGGCTGAAGCGGATGCTGGAAGCGCGGGGGGTGCGTGTGAAGGGCATGGTCGATGTCCGGCATCGCCCGACGATGCCCGCCGACGACCCAACGGTTCGCGACGGTGCGCCCGCCGCGAAGCTGCCGCTGCGCCAGGCGCTCGCCACGCTGGTCCCCGCGCCCTTCATCGAGGATCTGACACACACCAACAAGGTCAGCCAGAATCTGCATGCGGAACTGACCCTGCGCCGTGTCGCCTATGCCACGGGCAGCGGATCCGCCGCCGACGGGATTGCCGCGGTCCAGGCGATGCTGACCGAGGCGGGCGTGCCGCGCACCGCATACGACTTTTCCGACGGCTCGGGCATGTCGACCTATAATCGCGTCGCACCGCGCGGCATGACGATCTTCCTGCGCTGGATTTCCGCCCAGCCCTGGGGCGCCACATGGCGGACCACGCTGCCGATCGCGGGTGTCGACGGCACACTCTCCAAGCGATTCAAGGGCACGACGCTGGAAGGCAAATTGTTCGCGAAGACCGGCACGCTCAACGCCAGTTCGGCACTGTCGGGCTATATGATCGCGAAGAGCGGCAAGACGCTGACCTTCTCGATCTTTGCCAACGACATGCCGCAGGGCGTATCCGCGACGGGTACGATGGATGCAGCGCTGGAGATGATCGCGGCGGAGAATTGAACGTCATTCTCCCGACCTACCACGTCATTCCCGCGTTCACGCATTACTGTCCGGGATTTTCGTTTGGCGAGCGTTGCGCGGGCTCAACAGCCCTCGATCATCATTGCGAGGAGCGTAGCGACGAAGCAATCCGGCGGTTGATGCATCCCTGGATTGCCGCGCTTCGATCCGTAGGATCGAAGTTCATCCTGAGCGCCTGCCTTGGCAGGCAGTCGAAGGGCTCGCAATGACGGCGTGTTTACGATCAAGTAAATCAACCTTGAGCGTTCGCGTCACCCCTTCGCAGGATCCGAAGCCCCCAAACGATCCAGCCACGCCTGTGCCTGTTTCGGTTCACCCACCGCGCTTGGACTGACCGGCCCGCGTGATGCCAGGAATTCCTGCTGCAGCTCGAAGGGCGCCATACCGAACTGGTCGCGGATGCCGTCGATCGACTCGCCGATCTCGGCCAGCGCCTCGATAACCGGCGCGATCGCAGCGCGCGCAGCCTTGTCCTTGTTGTGATCGAACAATCCCCAGCGCCCCGCCGCAGTCACGCGAAGCGCGTCGATCAGCGCGGCGCGATACTCCTCCTCGAGTTCGATACGGCGTTCGTCGAGGCGGGCGAGACGGTCAGCTTTGGCCATGGACAGCTTCTAGAGCGATTTGCAGTTCGATGGAACCATCGAACGACTCGAAAATCCCGGCAAAACAAATAGCTAGATCAAGCTGTGCGATTCCGAAATTGCGCAGCTTGATCTAGCCGCAGACCGCCGATGATCAATGATCATCCGGCTCCAGTGCCGAGAAAGCCGGTGCATAGTCGATCGCACCTTCGGCCACGGGCAATACCGCACCCAGCGGCAACACCATCAGATACGGCCCGGCATAGGGTGAAGCAAAACCCGTCGCCAGATCGACGCGGAAGCCGAAGCGGCCATAATAGCCGGGATCGCCAAGTACGAAGATCGCACTCCAGCCCCCCGCCCGCGCCCGATTGATCGCGGCCTCGATCAATGCGCGCCCAACGCCGCTGCGCTGATGCCTGGGGGCGACTGAAACCGGGGCCAGCCCCAGCGCACGAAACGGCGCTGCCATCGGCGACAGCAGGACATGCCCGGCCACCGCATCGTCGATCACCGCCACCAGCGAAATCGTAGCATCGCCGTCGGCACGCAGGCGCTCAACCAGCCGCGCTTCGTCGGGTTGGCCGAAGGCCTGCTCGACAACGTCCGATATCAAGCAGCGGTCGTTGGCCTGCTCCTCACGGATCAGCATCACCCCGCCCCGTCCCACGCCGCGATCACCGCATTCCCAGTCTCCGGGCGCAGCACGAAGATACCGCTGTCGCGATGCCGCGTTGGATGGACGCGATTGGTGAGCAATGTCCATGCAACGCCGCGGTCGAAATCGATCCACAGCCCGGTGCCGGTGAAGCCGGTATGGCCGATCGTCTCGTCCGAGCAGGTATCGCCGCCCGACCAACCCACGAAGCGGCGTTCCCAGCCGCAGGTGCGATCCCCCTGCACGCGCGCGCGAATCGCCGCGAGCATCGCCGGGCTCGCACCGCTGCCGTCGAGCAGTCCCTGCGCGAAATCGAGCACGCCGCCGAGCGTGCCGAACAGCCCGGCATGGCCGGGGGCACCACCCAATGCCGAGGCATTCTCGTCATGCACTTCGCCCTTCAGCACCCGCCCGCGCCATTGGCAATGCTCGGTCGCGACCGCCGGGCCGGGTGACGGGCCGTAGGACAGGCCCTGCGGCAAGGGCCATTCAGTGAGCGGCCTGCCGGTGATCCGCTCGATCGCGATACCGAGCAGGATGAAATTGATGTCGGAATAGACCGGCGGGCCGTGCCGCCACTCGCGCTGAAGCACGAAGGCGCGCAGCCGCGCCGGATCGTCGCCATAGGTATAGATCGGCTCGACCGCGGGCAGGAAGCTGCGATGCGCGAGGCAGTCGCGAAAGGTCAGCTTGCGCTCGGCCGCATTGGCGACGTCGTACTGCCGCAGATCAGGAATCGCGTCGGTCAGCGGGCGATCGAGATCGATCCGGCCCTGATCCGCCAGGGTCAGCACCATCGTTGTCGTCGCGATCACCTTGGACACCGAGGCGAGGTCGAACCAATGATCCTCGGTCAGCGCTTCAGGTTCGGGCTCGATCGCGGCCATACCCGCAAATATCGTCCAGCGACGACCATCGGCGGCAACAACGCCCAACGCCGCACCGGGAATGCGTCCGTCGGCGATCGCGGCGGCGGCAGGAGCAAAGGCGGCTTCGATCATAGCATATCGTCCGGACGCGGCTTGATCCGCGCAAGCAGTGGCAGGAAAACGATCGCGGCGAGGCTCGCCACCCCTGAAATCAGGAAAAACATGTCGAAGCCATTATAGCCGGCCCGATCCAGATCCTCGACGATCGCCCCTCCGGCCCCGGACAGGAGCCGCGGCAGCAGAAAGGCGAAGCCCGAAAGGAATGCATATTGCGCGCCGGGATAGCGCGGATTCACCAGCAGCGAGAGATAGACGACGAAGATCGCGCCCGCCATGCCGTTGCCGAACTGGTCGGCGGCAGTGGCGATATAAAGCATCGCTTCATTGGGTGGCTGATGTGCGAGCCAGACGAACCCGAAATTGCCGAACGCCGCGAACAATGCGCCGATCGCCAGCGTCGTACCCTGCCGCCAGCGTGTCACCATCCAGCCGCCAAGCCCGACCCCGACCATGCTGGCAAGCAGCGCGACCAGGCTGTCGGCGCGACCGATCTGGGTCAGCGAATAGCCGAGATCCTTGATCATCGGCTTGGACAGATTGAGCGCCAGCACATCGCCCATGCGATAGATCGAGACGAACGCCATCAGCACGAGAGCGCCGAAGCCGTAGCGCCAGAAAAAATCGACATAGGGGCCGATCGCGGCCGATGTCCGGATCGCGGCGGTGGGCGGCGCCTTGCGGATCCGGGGCAATGCCGCTGCCATGATCAGGAAGGGCACCATGCAGATCATCAGCACATAGGGCGTGACATTGGTCTTGGCGCTGATGCCGATTCGCGCGGCGGTGTCGAGCACGACCCAGCCGATCGCCGCCGTCACCAATATCGCGACGAGCAGGATCAGGGCGCTGGCGATCAGCCCGGTCGTCAGCGCCACCCAGCGGCTGCCGCCATGACCGGGATCCGGGCGCATCGCGGCCAGGATCGGAAAAGGCAGGAACGCCGCCGCCGCGATCGCCAGATATGACGCGGTCCAGCCCGCGCTGTCGGCGACAAGCAGCGCACCGCTGCCCGCCGCGACCATTGCCGATCGATATCCCCAAAGATTCGCGGCGGTGATCGGCCCCTGTTCCTCACGCGTCGGTGCGAGTTCGATGCGCCAGGCATCGGCCGCGACCTCGAGCGTCGTCGTCCAGAAAGCGAGCAGAACCGCGAACAATGCGGTGATGGCGAGGCTTTCGTCCGACGCGGTAAGCGCCATCGCCGTCATCGACGTGAAGATGCCGAGTTGCGACAGCATGATCCAGCCGCGCCTTTTTCCCCAGAAGCGCGCAAATCCGGGCACATCGTACCGATCGAGCATCGGCGCCCACAGGAATTTGAACGTGGGCAGCAACTGTACCCAGGCAAAGAAACCGATGATGACGAGTCCGACCTCATGCGCCTGGAGACGCAGCGTAAGCACCGTCGAAAACATGTAGAATGGCAGGCCGGCGGAGAAACCGAGCAGCACATAGAGCGCCATCCGGCCGATGCCGGGCGGTATGGCGCGCGCGCTGGTCACCGGATGCATAGCAGTCGACTCCACCGACGAATCGACCGCCTCAGCCAAGATCGAAAACCCTGCGCGTGAACGAAGCTGACGTCATCAATATCCCCCGGGGAAGCCTTATGGCCGCACGCTTGACCGTGCCCCTCGAACAGTCAATGGCGACGCTGCCTCGCAGATGTCGAGCCCCGCCTTTTTTGGCGTGCGCCCATATCCATAAGTTATATATCCCCCAACAGAAACTATGACCCATTATTGACATTCTTGTTCCTTAATAGCCGAGCTCGCATCGGAAGAATGCGAGGTTCTGGGGGATTTTCATATGCTTGTCTCGTGGTCGTCCGGACCAGCCCTGATCGGGGAAGCCGCGCGCGGGGGCACCATTGATCCCACCCAGCCAGATATATGCCAGGGCACTCACGACATGTTTGCGGCGAATCCGCACGGTCGTTCGTTGAGCGCCGGGCTGGAAAACGAATTCCTATAAGGGGGCATCGCCCGACCGGCCCGGCACATGCCGGGTCGGCCGGGCGATGAATTTCTCGATGTTGCTGATCCCCCTTCTCCTCGCATCGGCACAATCGGCACAGCCCGCTCCAACACCGCAGCAGCCCGTCGCCACGGTCCGCGTGACATTCGACCGTGACGGCGAAACCGGCATGTCGGCGACGGGGTTTGCCGATATCGCCGCCGGCCGCACCGTCACCGCCGACGATCCGGTGCGCGTGGCATCGATTTCCAAGCTGGTGGTCGCGATCGCGGTGATGCGCCTGGTGGAACAGCGCAAGCTCGACCTGGACGCCGATGTCTCGACGCTGCTCGGCTGGCCATTACGCAATCCCGCCTTTCCCGATCGACCGATCACGCTGCGGCTGCTGATGTCGCACCGATCGGGGCTGACCGACGGCGTCGATTATGTCCTGCCGCTCGACGCCGAACTGCGGACCGTGCTTGCCGATCCCAAGGCGTGGGATACGGCGCACCCGCCGGGCACATTCTTCCGCTACACCAATCTCAACTTTCCCGTGGTCGCGGCGGTGATGGAGCGCGCGACGGGTGAGCGCTTCGATCGGCTGATGGACCGGCTCGTGCTGGCGCCCCTGAAACTCGACGCCTGCTATAATTTCGTGGGCTGTTCCGACGCGGCGGCGGCGCGGGCGGTGGTGCTCTATCGCGCCGGCAAGCCGGTGCGCGACGACCATCGCGGCGGCCGCCCCGCCTGTGCCGTCACACCGGCCAGCGATGGAAGCTGCGACCTGAGCCGCTGGCGCGCGGGCGCCAATGGCGCGATCTTTTCGCCGCAGGGCGGTTTGCGCATCTCGGCGCGCGGGCTGGCAAAGATCGGCCGGCTGCTGCTCGGGCGCGGCACCGTGGGCGGCGTGAAACTGCTGACGCCGCGCTCGGTCGCACTGCTCGAAATTCCGCTCTGGACCTTCAATGGCGATACCACGGCGCCCAACGGAGAAACCGGCAGCGATCCGTCGACCGGCACGCCCTTTGGCGGTTTCTATTGCAGCTATGGCCTGGCCGTGACGTTTCTCGCGACCAATGCAAGCGGATGCCATGACGATCCGTTCGGCGACGGCCGCAAGCGCTTCGGCCATGGCGGCGACGCCTATGGCCTGCGCTCGGGCCTGTGGATCGACCGCAAGCGCGGCACCGGAGTCGCCTATTTCGCGACCGATGTACCGATGGTCGTCGGCAAACGCTCCGCTTTTACTCCGGCTGAAGAGGTGCTGGCGCGCGGCAACTAGTGGCCTTTGACCGCAATTGAACACTGTAAAATAATTTAATTGAACAACGATCAATAAAATGGCATCCCATATCCGTCCGGTGAGTCGCCGGACGGATATGGAGTTGTCGACATGCAACCCGTTTATGTGACCGCGACCGCGCAATGCCTGCCCGGTGAGCCGATCGCGAATGACGAGATGGCCGACTATATCGGCCGTCTCTCCCCCGAAGCCGAACGGTTCGGGCGGTTGACGCTGCGCCAGAACGGCATCCGCCACCGCCATTATGCGATCCGTCCCGACGGCACGTCCGACTGGACCGTGGCGAAACTGGCCGGGAACGCGGTGCGCGCGCTGATCGACGATGCCGGACTGGACAAGAGCCGGATCGGCTTCCTCGCCACCGCGACCACCCAGAACGACATGCTTGTCCCCGGCCTCGCCTCCGGCGTCCATGCCGAATCCGGTCTGCCGCCGATCGAGCTGGCGAGCCTGCAAAGCGTGTGCGCGAGTTCGATGATGGCGCTGAAGACCGCCGCGTTACAGGTCGCTGCGGGCGAGCATCGCGCGGCGATCGCGGTCGGCGCGGAGTTTTCGAGCCGCTATTTCCGCCCCGGCCATTATCTGGGCACCGATACGATGCAGGCGGACGGCACATTGCCCGGCGATGCCGAGTTCCTGCGCTGGACGCTCAGCGACGGTGCGGCCGGGCTGCTGATCGAGGATCGCCCCGCCCCGCGCGGCCTTTCGCTGCGCATCGACTGGATCTCGCTGCGCTCCTTCGCCGATCGATTCCGGCCCTGCATGACGGGTGGCGCGGCGCGTGGCGCGGACGGTTCGCTGCGGCCCTGGAGCCTGCACGAAAGCGCCGCCGCCGCGACGCGCGCGGGCGCATTCCAGCTTCGCCAGGATGTCGAGGCGCTGCACCGCATGCTGCCGGTCTGGATGGGTGAGTTCATGCGGCTGGTCGACGAGGGGCGGATCGATCCGCTCGCGACCGACTGGTTCCTCTGCCACTTCTCCGCGCACAGCCTGCGCGAGGAGATGGTGAAGCTCGCCACGCGTGCGGGCTGCATGATCCCTGAGGATCGCTGGTTCGCCAATATCTACGACAAGGGCAATGTCGGCGCCGCCGCGATCTTCCTGATGATCGACGATCTGATGCGATCGGGCCGGCTGCGCGGCGAGCAAAGGATCGTCTGCGCGGTGCCCGAGAGCGGACAGTGCATCATGGCCTATGCGGGCATGACGGTGATGGAGGACGGACAATGACCGACACTGGTGAAACCGGCGGGAACGCCGCACTCGTCCAGGCGACGCATCGCGGCCTGGCACAGGTCTGGATCGATTTCGAAAGCGCGCTGGTGCAGGTGCCCGTGATCGCGCGGCTGATCGGCGGGCGCCTGCGGATCGAGGATTATCGCAGCCTGCTGCTCAACCTGCGCCAGCAAGTGGTGGAGGGCAGCCGCTGGATCAGCCGCGCCGCATCCAATCTCGGTCCCGATCACGAGGAATTGCGCTCGCTGTTCGTGCGCCACGCGGTTGCCGAGCATCGCGACTATCGCCTGCTCGAACAGAATTATGTCGCGTCGGGCGGTCAAGCCGAGGATATCCGCACAGCCCCCAAGAATATCGGATCGGAGGCACTGTCGGCCTTCATGTACCAGACGGCATCGCGGCCCGATCCGCTGGGCATGCTCGGTGCGATGTTCGTGATCGAGGGGCTCGGCGAAAAGCTTGCCACGCCCTGGGCGGAGGCGATCCGCGCCCAGCTCGGCCTGGGTGAGGACGCGACGAGCTTCCTCGCCTATCATGGCGAGAATGACGGCGGGCATCTCGACATGTTCGATCACGCGCTGACGCTGGCGGTCGACGATCGGGCTGTGGCGGATAGCATCGTGCGCCATGCGAAGATCGTCGCCCGGCTCTACCGCCTCCAGCTCGAGGAGCTCGACAATGTCTGACGACCGGCTGGATCCGGCATCCTACGATCCGCGCGATCCCAATCCCTGGCTGGCGCTGATGCTCGACCGGTCGCTGCCTTTCGCGCCCGCTGCAAAGGCCGCGCTGATCCGCGACCAGGCATCGCGCAGCCGGCAATTCCTGCTGCCGATCGTCCGCCCGCTCGCCCGGATCGCGATCGTGCTCGCGCAGCTCGTCCACACGATCAGCCCGCGCTGGCCGCACGCGCCCCGGCTGCTGCATCGTTCCATCGCATTCGGCATGCGCCATTTCCTGACGCCCGACGCCAATCGCCTGATCCTGCGCCATTTCCATCTGGGCGCGCAGATTCTGCGGTTCATTTCGGACAATGCGACGCCAGGTTTCCACCCCGCGCTCGAACCGATGACGCCGCAGACGATCGACGATGTGAAGGACAATCTGTTCCTCAAACACGATCTCAACATCTTCAACTTCCTGATTCAATTGAACCAGGAAATGGATCGTCGCGGCGCCGCGCTCGGCCGTGTCGAGCATGTCGATTTCTCCGCGATCGCCGACGATATCGCGATCGATCCCCTGCCCCATGGCCGGTTCAACATCATCGATCTGCAGACCGCGATCGAGCTCTATACGCCCGCCTATGCAATGCTGCTGACCGATCGCGATTTCTGGCGCGCATCCAATTCGCTGCAGCTCGACGAGACTGTCGGCCTCTACGCAGCCCGGCTGACAGGCGAGGAGAAGCATCTGGCGATGATCAACAACCGCCATCCGCTGGTGCCGCATTCGACATTGCGCGCGGGTTTTCGCCTGATGCTCCACGGGCTTTCGACCGAAGTGCTTCATGGTTTCCTGACGGAGCTGAAGCTGCGTCAGGCAGCAGCGGCAGGCCCCGCCTGATCGGTTCCGGCCGCGCGATGCCCAACATCTGGCCGAACGGGGCGATATGCGCCATTATCCCCCATGACGGGGGCCACCGATCCAAGTGCATCCACGTTGAGGGGAAGCGGCGAATGCTGCGTATGAACGATATGACATTGGAGACTCCTGCTTGACCGATATCGACGCCATGCTCGCGCAGCTTCGCGACGGCCCCGTCCATCCCGGCCTGTCGTCGATCGACGACGCCGTGATGGACAAGCTTGCCGCACGCGCGCAGGCGACGCCCGCCCTCAGCGGCAAGGCGTTCGGCATGGCGGCGGTCATGGCACTGGTCGTCGGCATCGCCGGATCCGCCCTGCCCGGCGGAGAGGTCAGGGCCGCGCCGATCTCGCCACTTGGGGCGCCGCCCATGCTGGCTCCCTCCACGCTGCTCGGCAACGCACGGTGAAGGATTATCGCCGTATCGCATTGATCGCGCTGATCGCATTCGTCGCCGCGATCGCCGGCGTGGTGATCGGCCGCGAATATGTCGTCCCGCAGCGGCCGGTCGAGAATGAATTGCACGACCTGCTGCACAGCCAGCTCGATCTGGACGCGCAGCAGCATGCCCGGATAGACGTGATCGAAAAGCATTTCGCGGCGCGCAGACAGGCGCTGGAACAGGAGCTTCGTGCCGACAATGCGCGTCTCGCCGATGCGATCGAGGCCGAGCGCGGCTATGGCCCCAAGGTCGGCGCCGCGGTCGATCGATCGCATATGGCGATGGGACAGCTCCAGAAGGAAACGCTCGAGCATATCTTCGCGATGCGCGGCGTGCTACGCCCCGAACAGGCCGCGAAGTTCGATGCGGCAGTGGTGAAAGCGCTCACGGCCAAGGAGAGGTGACTGCCGATCTTGCCGGCTGCACGGACGGGGAACTGGCCGTGATCGCCATGGCGGGGCACCAGGCCGCCTATGGCGCGCTGATGACCCGCCATCGCGACTGGGTCTATCGACTCGTCCGCGGCCATATCGGCGATGCCGACGAAGCGCTCGACGTGACGCAGAACAGCTTCGTCGCCGCCTTTTCGGCGCTGGCCCGTTATGACGGCACGCGATCGTTCCGGGCGTGGATCGCGCGCATCGCGATCAACAAATGCCGTGACTGGGCACGCAGACGCGCGGTTCGCCGGCTGTTCGCCTTTGCCGTGCCGATCAGCGAGACCGAGGAGATCGCCGACGGCACTGTCGCGATCGACGATTCACTGGGCGCTGCGCAGGAGCTCGATCGGGCGATGCGCGCGATCGGCACGCTGCCGGCATCGCTCAAGGAACCGCTGATCCTGCGGACGATCGAGGATATGACGCAGGCGGAAACCGCGCAGATCCTCGGCATCAGCGAAAAGGCCGTGGAAATGCGCGTCTATCGCGCGCGGATGAAATTGTCGGAAATATTGAGGGATTGAAGCGCCGTGCGCGTATCATCCCGCAGACGCCCATCATTTTCACAGCACAAGCAGGACCAATGACAGTATCGCGTTTCGATCGCCGCACGCTTTTGCGCGGCGCGGCCATCTCCGGCGGCACCGCAGCCCTCGCCGCCTGGTTTCCGGCATGGGCGCAGCCGGTTTCGGCCGGCATCGTCCGCCCGCTCCCCACCGTATCCGGAACCGACATTTCGCTCCGGATCGCGCACCAGATGATCACGGTCGACGGCCGAGAAAGCCATGGCATCGGCATCAACGGCACGATCCCCGCCCCGCTGGTCCGTCTGCGCGAAGGCACCAATGTCCGGCTGTCGGTGATCAACGATCTCGACGAGGACAGCTCGATCCATTGGCACGGCCTGCTCGTGCCCTTTCATATGGACGGCGTGCCGGGCGTCAGCTTCCCGGGCATCAAGCCGCGATCGACCTTCACCTACGAATTCCCGATCGTCCAGTCGGGCACCTATTGGTATCACAGCCATTCCGGGCTGCAGGAGCAGATGGGCCATTACGGTCCGATCGTCATCGATCCCGCCGGCCCCGATCCGATCCGGTCCGATCGCGAGCATGTGATCGTCCTGTCCGACCACAGCCCGATCCACCCGCACCAGATCTTCCGCAAGCTCAAGCAGCAGGGCGGCTATTTCAACTATCAGAAACAGACGCTGGCCGGACTGATCAAGGGTGACGACCAGCCCGCCTCCGAACGAACCGCCTGGGGCGGGATGCGGATGGACCCGACCGATATCAGCGACGTCACCGGATCGACCTATACCTATCTGATCAACGGCCACGGCCCCCGCGACAATTGGACGGCATTGTTCCGGCCGGGCGAGCGCGTCCGGCTGCGCTTCGTCAATGCTTCCGCCATGACGACCTTCAACGTCCGGATACCGGGGCTGAAGCTCACCATCGTCCAGGCCGACGGGCTCAGCGTGCGCCCGGTGACGGTCGACGAGTTCCAGATCGCGATCGCGGAAACCTATGACGTCATCGTCGAACCGGCCGACGACCGCGCCTATACGCTGACCGGCGAGGCGATCGACCGGTCGGGCCTGGCCCGCGCGACGCTGGCGCCGCGTGAGGGCATGCCGACCGAAATGCCCGCGCTCCGCAAGCGCCCGCTCGCCACGATGACGGATATGGGCATGGGCGGCATGGATCATGGCGCAATGGGTGCCAAACCGGCCGGCGACGACGCATGCCCGCCCGAACATGCCGCGATGGGCCATTGCACGCCGGCGGATGCGGCGAGCGGTCATGGCGGCACCGCGATGAAGCATTCGATGCGCGACATGTCGCTGGCGCCGACGGTCAAGGACACGCCGACCGTCCAGTCGATCTCACCCATGCCGATCGATCGCACGGGCGAACCCGGCCAGGGGCTGGCCGATGTCGGCCACCGCGTGCTCGTCTATCGCGACCTGATGGCGGTGGAGCGCAATCCGGACGTGCGCGCGCCCGATCGCGCGATGCAGATCCACCTGACCGGCAATATGGAACGCTATATGTGGGCGTTCGACGGCGAGAAATTGAGCGAAGTCAAGGCGCCGATCCCCTTCACCAAGGACGAGCGCGTGCGCGTGACCCTGGTGAACGACACGATGATGGGCCACCCCATCCATCTTCACGGCCATTTCTTCGAACTGGTGACCGGGCATGGCGAGTACGCCCCCAGGAAGCATACGGTGCAGGTCCAGCCCGGCGGCAAGGTAACGTTCGACGTCACCACCGATGCTGTCGGCGACTGGGCGTTCCACTGCCATATGCTCTACCATATGCATGCCGGCATGATGCAGGTCGTGACGGTGCGGCCCCGCACGGGAGGCGCAGCATGAAGCCGCTCCTCCTGCTTTCGGTCGCCACGCTGGCGATTGCCGCGACGCCGGTCGCCGCACAGACGACCGATCACAGCGCGCACGACATGTCCGCGCATGCGGGCCATGGAGAACAGGCCGACGCGAAGCCCACTGCATCCCCTGCCCCCGCCGATCCTCATGCCGGGCACGACATGACGGCCCAACCGGCAGCACCGGCGCCCGATCCCCATGCCGGGCACAATATGGCGCCGCAATCGCCGGCACCCGCGCCCGACCCCCATGCCGGACATGACATGTCGGCCATGCAGCCGGCGGCGAGCGACGCCATGCCCGGCCATGGCAGCGGCGGCACCGCGCTTCCCGCCGGCAACGCGCCGGCGCCGACGGCTCCGCAAGCCAATTATGCCGATGGCGTCTGGGGTGCCACGGCGATGACGGGGCCGCGCACGCAGCTCAGCCGCGAACATGGCGGCGGCAGCTTCTCGCAAGTGATGATCGACCTCGCCGAATATCAGGTGCGCGGCGGCAAGGACGGTTTCCGCTGGAGCGGCGAAGCCTGGTTCGGCGGCGACATCAACCGGCTCGTCGTCAAGACCGAGGGCGAGGGCGCGTTCGGCGAAGGCGTCGAGGATGCCGAGGTGCAGGCGCTCTACAGTCGCGCGATCGGCCCCTATTTCAACCTCCAGGCCGGCGTCCGCCAGGATATCGGGCCGGGCCCGTCGCGCACCCATGCGGCGATCGGGTTCGAGGGTCTTGCCCCTTATTGGTTCGAGGTCGAAGGTGCGCTGTTCCTGTCCGACAAGGGCGACCTGTTCGCCCGGCTCGAAGGCAATTACGACCAGCGCATCACCCAGCGCCTGATCCTCCAGCCCAGAGCCGAATTCAATTTCGCGCTGCAGGACGTGCCCAGGAGCGGTATCGGTTCGGGCCTGAGCGATGTCGAGCTGGGTCTGCGGCTTCGCTACGAGATCGTCCGCGAGTTCGCGCCCTATATCGGGGTATCATGGGACCGTCGCGTTGGCGGCACCGCACGCTATGCACGACTTGCCGGCGAGGATGTCGAAGCGACCAGCTTCGTCGTCGGCGTGCGGGCCTGGTTCTGAAGACAGGGAGCGAGACATGAGGAAATCGGGACTTCTGGCCGCCCTGCTGATGCTGGCCGCACCAGCCGCCGCGATCGCGGCCGGCGACATCGCGATGCACCGCGATCCAGGCTGCGGCTGCTGCGAGAAATGGGCGGCGCAGGTCCGCCAGCAATTCGGCCGGCGGGTCGCCGTTATCGACGATCAGCAACGCGCGGCATTCCAGGCCAAACGCGGCGTGCCGCAATCGCTGTCGTCCTGCCACACTGCCATTGTCGACGGCATGGTGTTCGAGGGCCATGTGCCGATCGCCGATATGAAGCGGGTGCTGGCGCAGCGCCCCAAGGGCGTCATCGGCCTGGCGGTGCCCGGCATGCCGATGGGATCGCCGGGCATGGAAGTGGCCGGCATTCGCCCCGAGGCTTATGACGTCATCGCCTTCGGCCCCGGTGGCCGCAGTGTCTATGCCCGGCACAATGACGGGAAGCGCCGCTGAGGCATTTTCCCTTCATTCCCACGTGCGCGGGAATGACAAGGCAAGGAATCGCGCCGCCCGCCTCGCGATTTGTCGAATCGAGTTCGACTTGTATAGACAGGCGATGAAGAGCGTCGAGCCAGCGTCCGTTTCATCCCCCCGCTACGCCGCGATCAAGCAGTTCCTGACCGGCGCGATCCGCGACGGGACGCTCAAGCCCGGCGACCGGGTCGCGTCCGAAGCCGAACTGGTCTCGCAATTCGGCGTATCGCGCATGACCGCGAACCGGGCGCTGCGCGAACTCCAGGCCGCGGGCGTGCTCGTGCGGCGCGCAGGCATCGGGTCGTTCGTCGCCGAACCCAGGCCGATCGGGCATATGATCGAGATCCGCAACATCGCCGACGAGATCCGCGCGCGTGGCCATGACTATCGCGCGCGGGTGATCGGGAACGACGCGGAAAAGGCGACGCAGGAAACCGCCGCGCTGCTCAACGTGCCGATCGGTACACGCCTGTTCCGCTCGATCATCGTCCATCATGAAGCGGAATTTCCGATCCAGCTCGAGGAACGCATCGTGCTGGCGTCGATGGCGCCCGATTATGGCGACACGGACTTCACGCGGACGACACCGAACGAATATCTGACGCGGATCGCGCCGCTGGAACGGGTGGCGCATCGCGTGCAGGCGACCATGCCCGATGCGCGCACCCGCAGCCTGCTGGGATTGAACGAAGGCGAACCCGTGCTGCTGCTGACGCGCCAGACATGGAGCCGCAGTCGCCTGGTTTCCTATGCCTGGCTCACTCATCCCGGCAGCCGCTTCGAACTGTCCGCGTCCTTCGTCGTCCCCAACGAATAGGTCGCCCTACTCTGCCGGCACCGGTTTCACGCGAGGCTTGCGCCGCCGCAGCCAGCGGAAATCGGTGCGGCTGAAGCTCTTGAACAACAGATAGAAACCCGTGCCGGACAGCCAGAGCGTGCCGAAGGCGACGAAGATGATCAGCGGGTGATTGAAGCTTTTCCGCCCGACATAATCCATATTGTGGAGCATCCAGAAAAAGTCCCAGGTCCGCCAGGTATCGCCGCGCATCACCAGGAACCGGCCCGTCTCCGCCGAGACATAGGCGCTGCTGCTGGCCGCATCGGCGAAATTGACCCGCCACATCGGCCCGGCATGATCGCGCGCCTCCAGATTGGGCTTCGCCAGCACTTCGACGCTGCGGACGGGCGCGTCGTTCATCATCGTCGCGACGGTCCGGGCCAGGCCGGCATCGACCTTCACCGGCGTGCCGTCGACGGCGTCGGCCAGCCGGATACCGTTCGCCGTGCGCAGCTCATAGACCGGACGCCCCCCCAGATCGCGCAGCGTGACGCCGGACACGGCCCCGATACCCGCGATCTGCGACGGCGCGATCAATGCGGCATCGGCGGGCAGCGGGTGGACATGCGCCATTCCCATATCGTGCCCGCCGACCGCGTCCTTATCGAGCAGCGCCATCACAGCACCGCTCAACGCCCATAGGCAGAATTGCAGGCCGAGGATCAGCCCCACCCATTTGTGGATGCGGCGGAAGAACAGGGGAGAGAAGCGAATGCGTTTCATGCCGCGGCCTTCTTCTTTTTCCGGCGACCGGAGAACGACCAGAGCAGCAGCCAGGCACCGCTCAGCGCCATTGCGAACGCGCTCCAGGTTGCGACCCGAAGGAGCGGATTGTTGACGTCGGTACGGTCCCGATAGTCCATGATGTGGAGCATCCAGGCGAAATCGAAGACCCGCCACAGCATATGCCGGCGCGAGATGAGTTCGCCCGTCGCCGGAGCCAGATACAGAGTCGGCCGGTTCCAGCCCGCGAACTCGACCTGCCAATAGGGCGGCTTGCGCGCCTGCATCTCGCGCGGGGCCTCGGTCAGCAGCCTGACCGAGACGATCTCGCCGCTGCCGGTATAGATCCGCCGCGCCTGTTCGCGGATCGCCTGTTCGTCGAGCGGCGCCAGCCGCTCGCCATTGCCCGCGTCGTAAAGCGCCGGTCCGTCCGGGGTCTGGGCCCGCCAGACCGTGCGGCCGAGCAGTTGCTGCAGGCGGACTTCCGACGTGCCGGGCACCTCCGCCGCGATCCGCGACGGCGGCACGAGCGCGGCCAGATCATAGGTGCGGCCGGCCGGCGCCCGCACCAGATGATCGCCATGGATCGTGTCGATATGGACGACGACCATGTAAAAGCCGGTCAGCGTCCACAGCACGACCTGGATGCCGACGAACAAGGCGATCCATTTGTGCGTGCGCCTTACGACGAGCGGCCAGCGTATCCCTGCCACGATGCCCGCCCCGTTCAGAACGCGGTCCGGAAACCGACATAGAATCGGCGCCCGAGCAGGTCGTAGGTCATGGTATCGGTGTTCGCATCGGTGAAGCTCTTGATATAGGGCGCCTTCCTGTCGAACAGATTGTCCGCGCCGATCTGGAAACGCGTCTTCTCGTCGATTTCGAACGCCAGCTGGATATTGTGGTAAAAGACGTTCGGTGTCTTGTAACCGATATCCTTTGGCGCCGCGTTGAAATCGGTCGCCTTGCCTATCCATTGGGTCGACCAGGTCGCGCTGATGCCGTCCTTCTCCGCCGTCAGCACGCCATAACCGCGCCATTTCGGATAGCCGCCATTGCCGCCGCCGATATGGCCGTCGAACGGGATCAAATTGCCGCCCGGGAACGGCAGCACCTCATATTTGTTGAGCCAGGTCGCATTGAGGTCGAGCGAGATCGCGACGTCGCCGATCGTACGGTTGTAGACCAGGCCGAGATCGAGGCCGTTCATCCGTTCACGTCCGGTATTGATCGGTTGCGCGGATAGATAGGTCACTTCGCCGGTCAGCGGGCTGCGCGTGAAATCGTCGCAGAATTCGCTCGAGAGATTGGTGCTGGCATAACAGACGGCGAGCTTGGTCGATCCCGGGATCGCCCGGATCGCATCCTTGATGTCGATATCGAACCAGTCTGCGGTCAGCGACAGGCCCGGCACCAGATTCTTCGGCTGGATCACCGCGCCGATCGTCCAGGTGGTCGAGCTTTCCGGCTTCAGATTCTGGTTACCGCCAGCGGTCGTCAGGATCGTCGTGCCGAGCTGGACATAATTGGCGGGAACCCCGGATGCCCGGCAGTTCGCGATCAGCGTCGCATTGCCGCTCGTCGAATAGCGGCTGCACGGATCGGTCGTCGTCAGATTGCCTTCGGATACGCCGCCGAACAATTCGGGCACGTTGGGAATGCGGAAGCCGGTGCCATAGGTGCCGCGCAGCCGGAAACCGTCGTCGATCATCCAGTCCGCGCTCAGCTTGTAATTCCAGTCGCCGCCGAACAGGTCGTAGTTCGAATAGCGCACCGCGCCGTCCAGCGTCAGCGCCTTGAAGAAGGGCTGGTTCGCCAGCACCGGCACCGAGAGTTCGAGATATGCTTCCTTGGCGGTGCTCGAGCCCGAAATCGGATCCTGCTGGTTGGTGTTGGCGACGCCGAGCACGGTCAGCGGATCGGGATCGCGCCAGCCCTTTTCCTTGCGATAGACCGCGCCGGTCGCGAATGAGACCGCGCCGGCGGGAAGATCGAACAGGCTGCCTGTCAGGTCGGCAGTGACCGTCGCCAGTTCGTTGCCGCCGCGATCGCGCGAGGTGAACAGGATATAGTCGAGCACCTGTGGGGTCAGGTCGCCGAAACCGAGATAATCGCCGCACGGGATTGCGGCGCCGGCGGCCAGGCTGCATTTGCTCGTGTCGAGCGAATTTGCGACGCGTTCGAGGTTCGCGACATTGGTCGATCCGTCGACCGCGGTGTTGCGGCCGAAGCTACCCGCCACTTCCCACGACCAGTCGTTGGAGAATTTGCCGCGCAGGCCGAACGTGCCCTGCCAGGTATCGGTTTCCTGGAAGAACTGGCGCGGACCGGGCTCGGCAAGCCGGCGCTGGATCAGGACGATGTTCTGCCCCGTCGGATTGGTGGGATTGCTTGCCGAGATCGACAGATTGCGCAGCGTCCCCGGCGTCGCGATCTGGTTGGATTTGCGGTAGGTGTAGAGGAATTCGCCGAACGCCTCGATATTGTCGTTGAGGTCGTAATCGGCGAAGAATGCGGTGCTGACGCGCTCGACCGGGCTGACCGCGTTCAGGAACGGCGCCGAATTGAAATTATGCTTGGCCGCGCTGTAAGGCTCGAAGAAATTGCCGTTTCCGCCCGGCACCTGATTGAAATTGATCTGCTGGCCATTGGGCAGCACGGCACGGCCACCGACTGTGGACGCGCTGTTCACGCATGACAGCTTGCCCGGCGTCGTTTCCGCCAGCGAGCACGGCGCGCGGCTCGCCATGTTGACCGCGCTCGTCTTCTGATAGGTGACCGCCGCCATGAAGCCGCCACGGTCGTTGCGGATGCCCCAGATCAGATCGGCCGTGAAATCCGAACCGTCGCCACGCTCGCTGATGCCGTAGCGCGCATTGACGCCAAGCCCTTCATAGTCGGTGCGCGTCACCAGATTGACCACACCGGCCATCGCATCCGCGCCGTAGATCGCCGATGCGCCGTCCTTGAGCACATCGGTACGTGCGAGCGCGACGACCGGGATCATGTTCAGGTCGGGCGACGAGTTCGCGCCGGTTCCACCCGCGACGAGACGACGGCCGTTGAGCAGCACCAGGGTGCGCTTGATCCCGAGGCCGCGCAGATTGACCTGCGCCGTGCCATAGCCGTTGCCCGTCCAATAGGCCGAGGTCTGGTTGCCCGCGAAGCCCGCATTGGCGGGAAGCCGCTGAAGCACCGTCTCGATATTGGTGACGCCGGTATTCTCGATCTGCTCCGCTGAAACGACGGTGGCGGGACCGACCCCGGCAAGATCGGGACGGCGGATGCGCGATCCGGTGACGATGATATCGGTGCCCTGCGCTTGCGCGCCGTCAGCTGCCGTATCGGCCGCCGCCTGATCGGATTGCGCAAAGACCGGCGTGGAAATCCCGATGACCAATGCCGCTCCGACAAGCAGCGTCGTTCTCGTCTTCATATCAAAGCCCCCTGTTTCCCATTGTGATTTCCGGCAGAGAGCACTGGTTGTATATACAGGTCAATATAGATTCTTCGTTTTAATTCAAATAGTTATATTCACATCCAGAAGTCGCAACCGGTACCATCAATACGCAGGCAAAGCCGGTACCCCTCAATTTCGGTGGAAATTTCCGCACCGGCGAAGAATTGGGCGCGCAACGGCCCAACCCCGCCCGAAAACGGGCGCGACCGAAGACGAACCGAGCGCGTGAAACGACTCGGACTCAGTGCTGTCATCCGATGCCGATCGGCAACTGACGTCCGATCCAGCTAGGCTAACTCATCCTGTCATTCCCGCGAACGCGGGAATCCAGCTTTTCCGTGAAGCATCAGAAAGAAGAAGAAGCGGGATTCCCGCTTTCGCGGGAATGACAGGATGGGTGGTGTGATCAGACCCTAGCCGGCCGCGTCGAGCGCCTGCGCGAGGTCCTCGAGAATATCGTCGATATGCTCAAGCCCGATCGACAGGCGGACATAGCCGGGCGAAACGCCGGTCGCGATCTGGTCTTCGGCCGAGAGCTGCGAATGGGTGGTCGATGCCGGATGGATTGCCAGGCTGCGGGCATCGCCGATATTGGCGACATGGTAGAAGAGTTTCAGCGCATCGATGAACCGGCTGCCCGCCGCCGAACCGCCCGCCAGCTCGAACCCGAGAAGCCCGCCGAGCCCGCCGGTCAGATAGCGATCGGCGCGCTCGCGCTGGGTGCCGGTCTGGAGCGACGGATGGATCACCCGCGTCACGTCCGGCCGCGCGGACAGGAATTCGACCACCTTCAGCGCGTTTTCGCAGTGGCGCGGCATGCGCAGCGGCAGGGTCTCGACGCCCTGGATCAATTGAAAGGCACTGAGCGGCGACAATGCGGCGCCAAGATCGCGCAGCAGGACTGTGCGCGCGCGCAATATATAGGCGATCGGCCCAAGCGGTTTGGCCGCCTGTGCCCAGACCGCGCCGTGATAGCTGGGATCGGGGGTGTTGAGCAGCGGCTGGCGTTCGGGAAAGGCTTCCCAGTCGAAATTGCCGCCATCGACGATCATGCCGCCGATCGAGGTGCCGTGGCCGCCGATATATTTGGTGGTCGAATAGACGATGATCGCGGCGCCATGGTCGAGCGGCCGAGCCAGCAAGGGGGCTGCGGTGTTATCGACGATCAGCGGGATACCCAGCGGTCGGCCGACCGCCGCGATCTCCGCGATCGGGCAGACGACCAGCTTGGGATTGGGCAGGGTCTCGACGTAAAAGGCGCGCGTGCGATCGTCGGTGGCGCGGGCAAAGGCCTCTGGATCGGCGGGATCGACGAAGCGGACCTCGATCCCCATGTCGCGCAGCGTGTTGGCGAAGAGATTATAGGTGCCGCCGTACAGATCGGTGCCGCTGACAATATTGTCGCCGGCGCGCGCCAGATTCTGGATCGCATAGGCGGATGCCGCCTGCCCCGAAGCGACCGCCAGCGCCGCGGCGCCACCCTCGAGCGCCGCGATGCGCTGCTCCAGGATGTCGGTGGTCGGATTGCCGATACGCGTATAGATATTGCCGAGTTCCTTGAGGGCGAACAGGTTCGCGGCATGTTCGGCGCTCTGGAACTGATAGGATGTCGTCTGGAAGATCGGCGGCGCCACCGCGCCCGTCGTCGGATCGGCGCGCCAGCCGGCGTGCAGGGCGAGCGTTTCGGGGCGATAATTTCCAGCAGCCACCAGCCATTCTCCTTCTTTGATCGCTCCGGGTTAATGGGAGATTCGACGGAGCGCCAGAGGCGGAACGCCAAAGCGTGAACGATGATCAGGCGACCCCGACAGACCCAAGCAGGCGCGTCTCGACATCCGCCACCCGACCGTCGCCCGATCGCCATCCCGGACCGCCCGCCAGACCGTCCATCGTGCCGAGATAATCGAGCGCGGTGCGGATATGCCGACGATCGATGCGCCCCGGCTGCAGCAATTCCATCAGGTCGGTCAGGAATATGACGAGCATCTTCATCCGGACCAGCCTGAAATCCTGCCGGCGGCCGAGCATGTCGAAAAGGCCGGCGGCCTGGATGAACCAGCGCCCATCGCCCCTACCGTCCGGATCGCTGCGCAAGATATCGAAGAAACTGCCGAAGTCGACCAGGTCGAGATCGGCGCCATGCGCCATCATGCGATGGCCGATCGCCTGCAATTCCTCACGCCGGATCACGCAATCGCGCCAATCCTCCGCAAGACGATGCTGGTTGATCGCGCCGCCCGAGATCGCGTCGCGGATATTTCCGAGGCAACTTTCCAATGGGCCGTCGCCGTCCGGCGAATGCACGCCGATCGCCGCCAGATCGCGCCGATAAAGTTCCAGCCAGCCGAAAAGCGCGCAGAAGCGATAGATGCTGCTGGCGAAGCGATATTGATGATGATGCGGGCCAGTCGCGGCCTGCGGCTCGCGGACGAAATCCGCCCTGAGCAATTCATATCCTGCCAGCCTTTCGGCCGGGCCCCTGTCGTCGCGCGACAGGCTGTAAAGACGATCGCCCAGTTCCTGGGCAGCGAGAAAGATCGAGGTTCGATAACGGTTCCGGACCTCCTCCAATGCATGGCGCGATACCCTCGGTCCGGCCACACGAACGTCGATCGCGTCCTTGAGATAGAGCGCCGCCAGGCCGCCGAGCACAGTCACGACGAAACCGAGCACAGCCAATATCGACGGTGCCCCAAACCCCATTCCGAAAATCACAACGCGCTCCCCACCGGCTCTGCCAGCTACCGACCCCCGGCAATCGCAACCGGACGCAAGGGATGACAGCGACCGATAAACAATCCCTTGCGGCGATCTCAAACGGAACAATCTCCATTCTCGATCCATTGCGGGGAAAGGCACCCGATCATCGAAAGATCGGTGCCGTACTTTGACAGCGAAAAATCACGTTGATATCAACCATTATCAGAATGAGCCGTAGGAGCGGATGATGTCGGCAGAACCTTCCCTGATCCCGGCCAGAGAGCTGGCAGCGCGCAACCCGGCGCAATTTCCCAACGAAAGCGTCGAATATCGCGCGGCGCGCAATGCGCTGCTCGCCGAGGAGATCGAGCTGCGCCGCCATATCGAGCGCGTCGCCGAACAGCGGCGACGGCTTCCTGCCGGCGGCAAGCTACCCAAGGATTATCGCTTCGTCGGCGAGCAAGGCCCGGTGACGTTGAGCGCGCTGTTCGGGGACAAGGATACGCTGGTGGTCTACAGCTATATGTTCGGGCCGCAGCGCGAACGCCCCTGCCCGATGTGCACGTCGTTGATGGCGTCATGGGAAGGCAAGGTTCCCGATATCGAGCAGCGCGTGGCGCTGGCGATGGTCGCGCGCTCGCCGATCGAACGGCTGATCGAAGCCAAAGAGGCGCGCGGCTGGCGCCAGCTCAAAGTCTATTCGGACGGAGACGGCGATTTCACGCGCGCTTATGTCAGCGCCGAGGATGCCGATATGCCCGGCTATACCGTCTTCACGCGGCGCGACGGCACGATCCGCCATTTCTGGAGCGGCGAGATCGGCGGCGGCATGGCCGATCCGGGGCAGGATCCGCGCGGCGCGCCTGATCCCGATCCGCTCTGGACCTTGCTCGACACGACGCCCGAAGGACGCGGCACCAACTGGTATCCGAAGCTCGGCTATGACTGATCCGCAGCGGATCGACCGGGCATCGCGCGTCATCCGCGCAGCGCCGGAGACGATCTGGCGCGCGCTTGTCGATCCAGTCGCGCTGATGGCCTGGCGCCCGCCGGCGGGCATGACGGGCAGGTTCGACAGCTTCGACGCGCGCGAAGGCGGCACCTATCGCATGACGCTGACCTATGACGATCCCGGATCGGCGCACGGCAAGAGCTCGGAAGATGCCGACACCGTCGACGGGCGGTTCACGGAACTGGTGCCGAACAAGCGCGTCGTCGAACTGGTCACCTTCGATTCCGACGATCCCGCCTTTTCGGGCACGATGAAGATCACGACCAGCCTGACCCCGGTGCCCGGCGGCACCGAAGTCGCCATCGCCTGCGAGAATGTGCCCGATGGCATCAGCCCCGAGGATCATCAGGCGGGGATGAGCTCGACGCTCGACAATCTGACCGCCTATGTCGAGTGAAGCGGCGCGCTGACCGCTGATGCAGGGCGCGGACGCCGGGGGATCGATGACGCCTCCTCTTCATGGTCCTGGGTCTCGCCGAAATGATCCTCGACGGTGCGGCCATCGTCGCTGCGGGCGTCGCGGAACAGGAAACCAATGATCTCGTGGAGCCAGACGCGCCGACCCATCCGGTAATACCACCGGATCGCGTGACGGATCTTCGGATCGGGATTCCATATCCAGCGGCGCAACGAACGCGGGCGGAGCTGGGCGATCGCCTCGATCGCCTTCACCCACAGGAACAGACGCCATGGCGGCATCCGCTCCATCGCCAGCACCTGATGCTTATAGTCCCAGCGGGTGCGATCGGGCTGGACGACGCGACGGTCCTTTGCGTGACGGTAATAGGGCGTCCAGCGATGCGGCGTTACGTAAAGCGCCTGGATCTGGTCCGGATCATAGGAGATGAGCTGGCGCAGCCCGCGCCACAGATCGGCGTCGGTCTGGTCGCCGAACCCGGCGACCCAGGTCGCCATCGACAGGATATTGTACTGGCGGAGCAGGCGGATCGCCTCTCGATCGGCGGTGGTAGTACCGCCCTTCCTGATCAGCTTCAGCGTCGCTTCGTCGGTATTCTCCATGCCGAGCAGGAAACGCTCGAACCCCGCCTTCTTATACAGATGCAGGATATCGGCATCGCGGACGATATCGTCGGCACGCGTCGAGCCGACCAGCGTCACGCTGATATCCTCGGCGATCAGCGCTTCGAGAAAGGCCCGCCACGGCTTGCGGCCAGCGCTGGGATTCTCATCGGCGAAATTGAACACCTCGACGCCGTGGACACGGTGCAGATATGCGACCTCCGCGGCCAGCTTCACGGGACCGCGGTGGCGCCAGCGCGTCCAGAAGCCGCGCTGACCACAATAGGTGCACAGATGCGGGCAACCACGTGAGAACTGGATGACGACGGCGCGCTTGCCGCCCCAATAGCTGTAGCGCGCATGGTCGATCAGTTCCCAGCCGACCCGATAGGCGTCGAGATCGGTGATCACGGGCGCGGCCGGGGTCGCGACGGGCATGCCGTCGTGGCGAAAGGCGATACCGGGAATTGTGTCCAGCGGCTTACCATGTTCCAGCGCATGCATCAGCCGGCGCGCCGTCTCCTCCCCCTCGCCGCGGACCACGGCATGGACATAGGGTTCGTCGCGCAGCACCTCTCGCCAGAAATAGGTCGGATGAACGCCGCCATAGACGATGCGCGCCGCGGGCAGCGCCCGGGCCACCATCGCCGCGACCCGCGCGATGACGGGATGGCCGGATGACGAACCCGAATGGCCGAACAATACGGCATCGGGCGCGAGCCGCGTGACCGCCATTGCCAGGTCCGCGATCGGCATGGGGCCGAACTCACCGTCGATCAATGTCACGCAATGACCATCGTCGATGAGCGGCCCGCCCACGCTCAGCAAGCCCAGAGGAGGAAGCTGCTCGCGCGGAATACGGCTACCGATCGCGGGATGGGGAACATTGACCAGCACGATACGCATTACCGATCTCCCTCAGCCGCGACGCGACGGGAATGACAGGGCAAGGTCGAGCGGTGATGTGCGGGATGTGGAAAGATCGTGCAGGTGCGGGCACGCTTCGTCATTGCGAGCGGAGCGGGCCGAAGGCGGCCGCAGGCCAACCAATCCAGGGATGCATCAACACTCTGGATTGCTTCGTCGCTACGCTCCTCGCAATGACAACGAGTTGCAGAGGCGAACGATAAGACGCTTGCGCTCGCGCCCGTGCGAGCTCTTCACTTCTTCCCCTTCGCCCCGATCAGCTCGTCGAGCATGAACTCACCGCCCTCGCGGTACAGGTCGGTCAGCGTGTCGAAGGTCAGGTACATGTCGTGCGTCTCGTTGGGGATGACGCGTTCGACCATCTTCACCGCCGGGCGCTTGGCGCGGAGCAGATCGGCAAGCACGATCGACTGGTTGAAATCGACGTTCCGGTCGTCGTCGCCCGCTGCGATATAGACGGGAGAAGTCCATTTGCCGGCATGCGCCATCGGCGAATGCGGATATCCGCCTTTCAGGAAATCGTGCACGCCCGCCATGTCGAAGCCCACGGCGAACACGTCCGAATTGCGCGCCAGCGCCTGTGCGGTCAGGTAACCGCCCCAGGACAGGCCGTAGATGCCGATTTTGCCCACTTTCAGATCGGCCCGCGACTTCAGATAGTTGGCGCCGCCCAGCACATCCTTATATTCGCTGGCGCCGGCATCGCCCCAGCCGGGCGCATTGCGGAACGCGTGGCCGCGCATGATGCTGCTGCGATATTCGACCGAGAGCACCGCGCAGCCGCGATCCGCGAAATACTGGTTCATCTCGTACAGGTTCGAATAGGCGTCCATATAATGATAGCCGAGCAGCATCTGGCGCCGGATGCCGCCATGGACATAGACCACGCCGCAACCGCGCGGCTTGCGCGGCACGAAGAGCTGGCCGAACGCGGTTTCGCCATCGGTTCCAGGGAAGCTCACCGCCTGTGGCTCGACCATCGCGCGCGCGGGATAGTCCGCCGGAATCGCCGGCAAAGCGGATGCGGCGCTGCGGCCATCGGCATCCCGGACGGTCACGCGCGGCGGATTGACCCAGCCTGCATCGATATAGGCGAGCCGGCCCTGCGCCAGCGGTGTCCCACCCCATTGGCTGGCGGGGCCCTGGGTCAGTGCCTGCGGCGCACCGCCGTCAAACGCGACCGACGACAGATGGCGCCGATCGAGATCGCCGATATTGTGGCTGTAGATCAGGCTGCGGCCGTCATAGGCGAGCGCGGCGGATTCCACTTCGCCCTCGCCCGGCGTCAGCAGCACTGCATCGCCGCCACGCTCGGGGATCGCATAAAGATGGCGCCAGCCGTCACGTTCCCAGACAAAGCCGATCCGTCCCGTTCGTGACCAGAAAAGCTGGTCGGCGCGGATGCCGGTATTGGTCGCATCCTGTGTCAGCCCGTAAAAGGCCGAGCCCATGCCGGTCTGAGCCTGCCACAGCCGGCGCGGCGCGGCACTCTGCGCGCCCGCATCGCCATCCACGCTCCAGATCGACCAGGGTTCGGCCGAAACATAGGGGCCTTCATAACCGATGCCGAGAAAGGTCGGCTGTTTCCCCACCGTGCGGCGAAAGGCGACGCTGCGCCCGTCGGGCGACCAGACAGGGCCGGCATCGACCGCATCCGCGGGTTTCGAAATGGTTCGACGATCGAGCGTCGTCAGATCGAACAGCTCGATATGGCCGGCACGCTCGAACGCGAGCCTACGTCCATCGGGCGAGAAGCGAAGATTGGCGGTCGTGCCCGGCAGCAGCAGCGCCGCTTCGCCGCGCGTGAGGCCAAGCGATGCACTCATCAGCCCGCGTCCGGTGCTCCAGACGATGCGCGCGTCGTCGGGTGAGATTTGCAGGTCCTCGCCCGTACCCAGCAGTTCCGGTGTCGCCGTGCCATCGGTGCGGACCATCCAGATCTGGCGCGACGGCGCTTCGGGTGTCGAGCGCGGATTGGGAATCTCGCCTTTGTTGTTGGCGGGCCCGCCGCGCGCATAGACGAGGATGCTGCCGTCACGGTTGAGCGCTGCATCGGACAATTCATGGCCATCATCGTCGGGATAGACGGCGGCAGTGCGCGGCGCTTCGCCCAGCCGCATGAAATAGATGGCACGCTTGCGTCCCTCACGCGAAACATAGGCGATGGAGCGGCCATCGCCCGAGGCCTGAGGCTGATAGACGAGCGGCGCGCCCAGCACTGCCTCGATCGGGAAGCTGCCGTGGTAGCGCGAGGGCGGCGACGCCGGACGCTCCGCCGCGGGACGCGGTAGCGTCAGCCTGGTATCGGCACGCCCGAGCGCCTTGCGCGTGAACGAGATCGTGCGGCCGTCCGCCGACCAGCGCGGGTCCACGTCGCGCGCAAAGGCGGGTTCCAGATAATCGATGCGGCCGGCGCCGAAATCGAACAGCGCGATATAGCCCCAGTCCGCCTGGCGCGCCGCGACATAGCCGCCCGTGACATGGCCGCCGCGCGGATTCTCGAAGGCCAACGCATTGCCGTCTGGCGAAAAGACCGGATTGCGCACGCCGCCGCGGATGGTGAAGGCGATCCTGGGCACGCTCCAATTGCCGGTAGCGGCATCGCGCTCCGCCAGCCAGAGCCCGTTGCGTTCGTCATTGGGCCAGACGGCGCGCTCGCCGCCGGGCGAACGAAGCGCGTCGGTCGGAACGGAGGTGGCGGCGGTGCCATGATCGCCCGGCGCGGCACCGACGGCGACCGGAGCGAGCAGCAGCGCCATGGCCGACGCCCCGGCCCAAAGAAAGCTGCCGTGCCTGTTGCGATGCATGAAATTCCCCCGCCGCGATTCCGATGGAACGGCCATGGGCCGTTCGGCCCTCTGCCTGCGCCCGATTAGGCCCGAGCGAACCTCAGCCGTCAACGATTTGATGATCGGAGAAACGCCTGTGGCGGATCAGCTTTCCGGTTCGATCCCGAGCCCGACCAGCAGACGCGAGACCATATTGTACGATGCGACGATCATCATCAGTTCGAAGGTCGCAGCGGGCTCGGGGAAATGCAGCCGCACCGCTGCCATCGTCGCAGCATCGATCTCGACATTGCGACTGCTCTCGTCAGCCAGCGAAAGCACCGCGCGCTCGGCCGCATCGAACAATCCATTGTCGACAGCAGCCGCGGCGACATCTTCGAGCGCGTCGAGCTGCGCCTGGCTACCGCCGGCGTCGAGGAACGGCCCGCGATGATGATGGAATTCATAGTCGGCGCCGTTGATGCGCGCGACCGCGCAGATCGCCAGTTCGCGATGGCGGGCAGAAATCGCCGGGCTTGCGCGAACCTGCCCCATCAGCGCACTCCAGCCCGAAGCGATGGCCGGGCTGTGGAGCAGCATCCGGTCCAGGTTGAGCAGATGCCCGCCGCGCCGGGCCCGGATCGCAGCCACGACGGGTTCCGCATCGGCGTCGTAATCGTCGCAATAGATTATGGCGGGCATCGACGTCCTCTCCGTGCGTGGCAGTCCACAACTCGATGACAAGCATCTCTGTCAGCGCGGCGCCAATCCTGCAGTCGGCACCACGCGCGCAGACGCCGTGGCGCGGGCAACGATCGTGCCGTCGGGCGCAAGCAACTGCCCTTCGAGAAAGGCGATCGTCTTGCCGAGCTGGACGACGCGGCCTTCGCCGGTGAGCGGGCCGGGCCGCGCGGGCGCCAGGAAACTCACATTGAGGTCGATCGTCGCGGTATAGTGCGTGCCTCCGGTCTTCACGAGCACCGCCGGCCCCAGCGTGTCGTCGAGCATGGCGGCGAGGAAGCCGCCCTGAATATTGCCCGCCGGGTTGCAGAATTCAGCGCGGCCGTCGAAACCGACACGGATGGTACCCGCCTCCCCGTCTTCATCGAGCAATTGCCAGCCCAGCGTCTGCGCACAGGCCGGTGTCGGAAATCCATCGAAAACGCTGGCCGTCATGAGCACCTCCTCGCCATCGGTGCCAGCATGGCACCTACGGGGCGGCGCGTCATCCGATGTCAGGGCTGGAGCTCGACATTGTACGACATGGCGAACTCCATGAACTTCATCGCCGATGCCATGTCGGCGGATTTCCAGCGCACCGAACGCGCGCCGGTCCGTTCCACATTGGGCAGATAGGCCAGCAGTTCGGCCGGGCGATAGAAATGGAAAGTCAGGTCGATCGTCACCGGCTGCATGACCTTGGCCGGCTTGAGTTGCGGGATCTTCTGGACGGCCTTTGCCGCGGCGGCGCGGATCAGCCGCTGCGCTTCGGCCGGCACCAGATTCTCGGCGGCATGGAAACCGACATTGCGCTTCACCACCACGGTCTCCGCGCCGGGGATGACCGGCGCCAGTTCCTCGACCGCGGCGTCGTCGCCCGTCGCCAGGATCACGGGCACGCCATATTGTGCGGCCAGTGCGGCGTTCATCGACCCTTCGGAAGCCGGCACGCCGTTCAGTTTCACTTCGGAAATGCGCGCGCTGGAGAAAGTATGCGCACGTACGCCGCGCGGGTTGGACGCGCCGGCGTGATAACCGATGAAGATCGCACCGTCGAAACGGCCATTCTGGATACCCTCCATCATCATCAGCGGGCGCGGGCTGCCGCGGATCAGACGGACATCGGCGGGCAGGTCCTCGATCAGGATATTCTGCATGTCGCCATGCGCATCGGCGACGATGAATTCGGTCGCGCCGGCTTCACGCGCGCCGGCGATCGCGGCGAGCAGTTCGTCGGTCATGATCTTGCGCTGGCGCTGATAATCGATGCCCGTTCCGGTGATCTGATTGGGCGTCACCGCCCCGGCAATGCCCTCCATGTCGATCGAGATGAAGATGCGGCGGCCCTGCGCCTGGGATTGGGCGGGCTGTATCGCCGCGATCATTGCGATGCAGGGCATGGCGACTGCCAGAGCAGCCTTGCGCAGCCCCCGTGCACGCTGAAGATTCTGCGATCGGTTCGACACGGCGACTCCCCCTCGATGGATTATTGGTGGTCTCAGTAGCATTTCCGTTGCGCTTTTCCATGCGGGAATGGCATTTTCACAATCAGCGAATCAATTCCGAAATTCGAAACAATCCAAGAGGGGCAATATGACGCTGACGATACCGCGCGTGATGCTGGGCGCATTGCTGCTTGCAGGCAGTTCCACCCCGGCGCTGGCCGACCGGTTCGACAGCGTGCGCGCTGCCATTCGCGAACAGCTGACCGAAAAATCGGTCCCCTCGGTCGCGGTCGCGGTGATGCAGGACGGCAAGGTCGTCTGGGAGGAAGGTTTTGGCTGGGCCGATCGCGAAAAGCGGATCCCGGCCGACGAACACACCATGTATTCGCTCGCCTCGATCTCGAAGCCGATCACCGCCACCGGACTGATGACGCTGGTCCAGGCCGGCAAGGTCGATCTCGACAAGCCCGCCAACGATTATCTTGGCGTGGGCAAGCTCACCGCGCGCGTCGGCGACGTCCGCGGCGCCACCGTCCGCCGCGTCGCCGGGCATACCGCCGGCCTGCCGCTGCACTTCCAGTTCTTCTACGCAGATGAGCCCGTGGCCCGGCCGCCGATGGACTATACGATCCGGAGCTACGGCAATCTCGTGACCGCCCCGGGCGAGAAATATCAATATTCCAATCTCGGCTTCGGCGTGCTCGACGAGATCATCAGCCGGGTCTCGGGCGTCAGCTATGCCGACTTCATGCGCCGCGAAGTCTTCATACCGCTCGGCCTCACGCACACGTCGGTCGATATCGGCCCCGGCCTCGAACGCTTCGCCGCAATGCGCTACGGCAAGGACGGCGAACCTGTTCCCTTTTACGAGTTCGACCATCCCGGCGCTTCGGCAGTGTTTTCGAGCGCGCACGATCTGGTGCGGTTCGCGGGTTTCCATCTGAAGGATCATCTGTCGGGCCAGAAAGCGATCCTGAGCGACACGTCGATCGACGAGATGCACCGCCCCGTCGATCCGCAGGCGGTACGCGAAGACGGCAGCGGTTATGGCGTCGGCTTCAACGTCCGCACCAAGGACGGGTATCGCGTCGTTTCGCACAGCGGCGGCATGGCCGGCGTCGCGACGCTCATGCAGCTTTTCCCCGATCGAAATCTCGCCGTGGTGGTGCTGACCAATTCGAGTAGCCCCGCGCCGCGCATCATCGCCGACAAGATCGCCGCGATCATGCTGCCGGGCTGGAAACCGGCGCCGATCGCACCCGAAGAACCGAAGACGCCCGCTTTCGCACCGTCCTCCGATCTGGTCGGAAACTGGAAGGGGACGCTGACGACGCCGACCAAGGCCATGCCGGTCGAGCTGACTTTCCAGCCCGACGGCCAGATCCGCGCCAAATTCGGCGATCAACTGCCGACGTTGGTTTCAGAGGCGAGCTTCGACAAGGGCTATTTCGACGGCGATCTCAACGCCCGCATCCCCAACCCCGAAACGCTGCGTTACAGCTATTCGGTGCATCTCTCGCTCAAGCTACGCGGCACCACGCTCGACGGCGCGGCCACTGCGATCGGCGATGGCGACAATCAGCGCGTGCGCAATGCGTTGACCCACTGGATCTCGCTCAGCAAGCAGCCCTGACGGCATCAGCCCGCCGCGCGGGTGCGCAGTCGCCAATTGGCGATATGCGCACCCGCGAGCAGCAGGCTTCCCGCGACGGTCAGCGCGGTTTCGGTCGCTGCCCGGCTGGTGAACAGCGCGCCGATCGTCATCAGCACCAGCCCGGCAATGCCGGTGAAGACGGGCACGAGCGCGCCATGACGGCGATGGCCGCCCGCCAGCGCGACTGCGCTGGTCGGAATCGCTGCAGCAAGCACCAGCAGATGAAATCCCTCCGGCAAGTCGAGCGTGCGGGCGAGTGCCGGCAGCGCCGCGATCAGGATCGGCAGTGCCAGACAATGGATCAGGCATAACAAAGACGCGCCTACCGAAAGGCCATCCAGCCAGCCATGCCCTGATCCGATCCGCCGTTGCATGCGGCGCAGATGATACTTTATATCATTGATTGCAAGAGGGCTGTGTCAAGATTCGGTGTGGCGGACGAAAGGCGGCGCAAGCAAGCGATAGAGCATCGCCACAAGGGCATCAGACGGTGAAGCCTGAAGCTTTAGGGCACCAAGATGATCGCGTGACGACAGTGAAACGAGAGCCTATGTCTGAAGGCCCCAATCGAAGGGACTCCCATGCAGCCGCTCCGCGCCCTGATCCTCGCGTTCCTTCTCATCGCGGGGCCCGCTGTCCATGCGCAGCTTCCGCCCTTCCCCGCCGCATTCCACGCGCAGGAGATCGCGACCAACGGCACCACCATCCATGTCCGCGTCGGCGGCAAGGGCCCCGCTGTGGTTCTGCTCCACGGCTATGGCGAAACCGGAGACATGTGGGCGCCTCTGGCGGTCGAACTGGCGCGCGACCATCAGGTGGTGGTGCCTGACCTGCGCGGCATGGGACTCTCGACGAAACCCGCCGGCGGTTACGACAAGAAAACGCAGGCGGGCGACATTGCCGGCATACTCGACACGCTCAAGATCGAGCGGGCGGACCTCGTCGCACACGATATCGGCAATATGGTCGGCTTCGCCTTTGCTGCGCGGCATCGCGCGCGCGTCACACGGCTGGTATTGATCGACGCACCGGTGCCCGGGATCGGCCCGTGGGAGGAGATATTGAAGAACCCGCTGCTCTGGCATTTCCGCTTTGGTGGGCCCGATATGGAGCGGCTGGTCGCGGGACGGGAACGCATCTATCTCGACCGTTTCTGGAACGATTTCTCCGCCGACCCCAAGCATTTCAGCGAAGCGGCGCGCCGGCATTATGCGGCGCTCTATGCCCGCCCCGGCGCGATGCATGCGGGCTTCGCGCAATTCGCCGCATTCGACCAGGATGCGATCGACAATCGTGCCATGATCGCGTCGGACGGCAAGCTGACCATGCCGGTTCTCGCACTGGGCGGCGAAAAATCGTTCGGAACGACGATGGCGGCCGTGATGCGCGCCGGCGCCACCGACGTGACCGAGGGCGTGGTCCCCAATTCAGGCCATTGGATCATGGAGGAGAATCCCGAAGCGACGATCGCTCTCGTCCGCGGGTTCCTGGATCGCAAGCCCTAGCTGAGCACGGGACCGGGCGGCACGGTCCGGCTATTGGGTGGTTTTCCGGCTTTTCCCGCGCGCAACCGGTTTGATCCGGATATAGACGCCGTGCCCTGCCCGGCGTTCGATCTCGAACGCGCCTGTCTTCTCCACCAGATCGCCGAGTTTCGCGAAACCATAGGTGCGTGGGTCGAAGTCGGATGTGAGCACCGAGAGCCGCTGACCGACGCCACCCAGGGCAACCCAGCCATCCTCTCCGGCCAACTGTGCGATCGCGGTCTTGATAAGTGCGGTCGCTGCGGTCGGCGGGCGGGTGACCGATGCCGGGCGCGCGTCGGGCTTTTCGGGCTGATCGGGCGCCGGCGCCTCGGGCAACAGATTCTCGGTATAGATGAAGCGGCGGCAGGCTTGGCGGAAACTCTCCGGCGTCTTCTGTTCGCCGAAACCATAGACATCGACGCCCTGTTCGCGGATCCGCGCCGCCAGCCGGGTAAAATCGCTGTCCGACGACACGAGGCAGAAACCGTCGAAGCGCGCGCTATGGAGCAGATCCATCGCGTCGATCACCAATGCGATGTCCGACGCGTTCTTCCCCGAGGTATAGGCAAAATTCTGGTGCGGCATGATCGCATGGGTGGACAATATGTCGGCCCAGGATTTCAGCCGCGTGCCCGAGAAATCGCCATAGATGCGGCGCACGCTTGCTTCGCCGATCTTTGCGATCTCCTCGAACAGGCCCGGTGCGATCCGGGCGGATGCATTGTCGGCGTCAATCAGGACGGCCAGGCGCGGCGCGCGAGGTTCATTTGCCATGCCCTATCATGCCTCACGCGAGGCTGCCGCGCCATGCTCAACCGCGCTCGATTTTCGGTGGTCGCCCCATCCCGGCTGTGGCACCCCTGCCATCGACAAACGGGGAGGCGATGGCATGGGGATTCTCGACACGGCGTTGGGTTCGACGAATCTGTGGCTGCTGGGGATCGTGCTGTTCCTGCTGCTCGCTGGCGTATCCGCCCTGGGCAATCTGCTGCGTCGGCGGATGCCCGGCGGTGCAGAGGGAAGCGAGGGTGAGGGTTACCTGCTCTCCGCCGCCCTGGCCCTGCTCGCATTGCTCATCGGCTTCACCTTCTCACTGTCGCTGTCGCGCTACGATGCGCGCCGCATGCTCGTGGTGACGGAATCCAACGCGATCGGCACGACTTGGCTGCGCGCGGGGCTGGCGGGCGACGAGAGTGGGCCGCGGCTCCAGTCCGCCGTCGCGCACTATACCGATATCCGTCTGCGCCTGCCCGAGGGCGGCGCATCGGGCGCGGATGCGATCGAGGCTGAAACCGGTCGCGCCCAAGCTGCGCTCTGGGCCGAGATGCGCACCGCGACCCGCGAAACGCCTCCGCCCATCACAAGCACGATCCTGACCGCGATGAACGAAATGTTCGACGCCGCATCGGCACGCCGGGCCGAACGGGATGCGCATATTCCCGGGCGCGTGCTTGACGTGCTGATCCTCTATGCACTGATGTCCGCCGGCATCGTCGGCTATGTGCTCGGCGGATCAGGCAAACGTCACCGCGCGGTGACATCGATCCTGTTCCTGCTGCTGACGCTGGCGTTGCTGCTGATCCTCGATCTCGACCGGCCATGGAGCGGCGGAATCACCGTTTCCCAGCAACCGATGCACGATACGCGCGCGGCCATGAATGCGGCGATCAGCCCAGCGCCCGCCGATCCGGCCGTGCCAGCAGCCAGTAGCAGAACCCGGTGAGCGCGCCGTAACAGCCCATCAGCCAGATGAAGGTGGCAACGAAGGAGATCGCGTAACCCTGCTGCCCCATGGCCCACAGCGCATAAGGCGCAGTGGGGATCACAGTCATTGCAAAGCCCCCAACTGCGTGGCTCGCCACCGACGTGAAATTCCAGCGCATCAGCAGCAACCGGATGGGAATGCCCAGCACCAGTTGCGCGACATAGAGCAGCAGGCAGAAGAAGATGATGATAGACAACGGCCGCGGAAAGGCACCGGTGGCCGCCGACACGCAGCCGGCCGCGACCGCGGCGGGAAGCGGCGACAGAAGGAATTTGCCGATTTCCTTCATCCGCATCAATCTTGCGGCATCGCAACGACGCGCGTCGCAAGCCGCTCCACCTCGGCGCGATCATGGCTGACATAAAGTGTCGGCAGGCCGAACTCGTCGCGGACGCGTTCGATCACGGTCATGATATCCCCACGCCGCGCCGCGTCGAGCGATGCGAGCGGCTCATCCATCAGCAGGAAAGCCGGGCCGGAGAGCAGCGCCCGGCCGATCGCGACCCGCTGAGCCTCGCCCCCCGACAGGGTTCGTGGCCAGCGATCGAGCAAATGCCCGATTCCGAGAAAATCGACCGCTTCGTCCAGTCCGATATCGATCCCGGGATGCGACGACGCCACATTTTCGGATCGGACGCCGTAAAGCAGATTCGCGCGCACCCGCCGATGCGGGAATAGCCGCCCGTCCTGGAACACATAGCCCGCGCCGCGTCGTTCGGGCGGCAGGTCGATCCCGGCATCGGCGTCGAACAATGTCCGTCCCGACACGATGATGCGGCCGCAATCGGGCTTGAGCAGCCCTGCCACCATATTGAGCACGCTCGTCTTGCCCGCGCCCGACGGCCCGAACAGCGCAGTGACCCCGTCACCCGCGTCGAGGTCCAGCGCGATCACGCCGTCACCGAGCCGGCGCTCGACCCGGATCTCAAAGGACATGGCCACCCCGCCCCGCCCCGGCTCGCCGCGACAATATCTCCGATATCATCAGTGCGCCCAGCGACAGCAGCACCGAGACGATTGCCAGCCGCGTCACCGCGGTTTCGCTGCCCGGTACCTGCAGCGCCGAATAGATCGCGATCGGCAGGGTTCGCGTCTCGCCCGGGATGTTGGAGACGAACGTGATCGTCGCGCCAAACTCGCCGATCGAGCGCGCAAAACCGAGCACGGCGCCCGCCAGCACGCCCGGTAGCGACAGCGGCAAGGTGATTGTGAGAAAGGCCCGCCAGCGCGTCGCACCCAATGTCCGCGCCGCGCCCTCCAGCCGCGCATCGACCGCTTCGATCGACAGGCGCATCGCACGCACCATCAGCGGCAACGCCATCACGGCCGCCGCCAATGCCGCACCGGTCCAGCGGAACATGAATTCGATTCCCAGCCAATCGGCGAACCAGCGCCCCGCGGGACCATTGGCGCCAAAGGCGAGCAGCAGCAGCCAGCCGGTCACGACCGGCGGAACGACCAGCGGGAGGTGGACCAGCGCGTCGAGCAGCAACTTGCCGGGAAAGCGCAGCCGCGCCAGCACCCAGGCCAGGCCGAATGCGATCGGCATGGTTGCCGCCACCGCCACCACGCTGACCTTCAGCGACAGATGGATGATTTCCCAATCGTCGGGCGTGAAACCGGTGAAAAGTGCAGCGGCCAAGGCGGTCAGCGAGTCGAGAAGCCGTGGCGCGCGAAGATCGCCTTACCGGCCGGCGAGATCAGGAAACGGCGAAACGCTTCCGCCGCGACTGGGCTGCGCCCCGCCTTCAGCGCGGCGATGGGATAGGTGATCGCCGGATGACTGTTCGCCGGGAACGCGCCGACGACCGAGACCCCGCGCGAGGCGCGGGCATCGGTGGCGTAGACGATACCGAGCGGCGCTTCACCGCGTTCGACCAGCGCGAGCGCGGCACGGACATTCTCGGCGCGTGCGATCCGATCGGCGACCGGCGCCCAGACCCCGAGCGCGGTCAGTGCGGCGCGGCCATATTTTCCCGCCGGCACGGTATCGGGATCGGCCATGGCAAGCCGCCCGCGGCCCAGCGCACGCACGATGGGGAAACCGCGCGCGATCGTCAGGCGCACCGGCCGTCCCGCGGGCGCCACCAGCACCAGCCGGTTCGCCAGGAAGGAAACGCGCGTGCGCGGCCGGACCAGGCCACGCTTGACGACATCGTCCATCCAGGGTTCGTCGGCGGAAATGAACAGGTCGGCAGGGGCGCCGGATCCGATCTGCCGCGCCAGCGCCGAGGACGCCGCGAAGGACAGGGTCGGCCGGGCATGCCCCCGCGCGGCCCAGACATCGGCCGCTTCGCTCAGCGATTCCTGCAGGCTCGCCGCGGCAAGCACCAGCGGCGCGCGCTCCTGCGCCATCGCCGGCACGAGCGATGCGGCAGCGAGCCCCAGGGCGGCCAGCAATCGGACGAGAAATAGGACCATGATGGTGACATTGGCGCGTCGCCCTGCCCGGCGCAATGGGGTGTGATCATGCGCGTTCATCCCGCCACGGCATCGACCACCAATTGCAATGTCCAGATCGGGTCTGCACCTTCCCGTCCGAACGATTCGGAGGGTAGATGATGAAGCCGATTGCGTGCCTGATACTCGGCATTGCCGTCTCGACCGTCGGCGCGGCAGCGCCGCTGCAGGCGCAACCGGCAGCGCCGCCGCCACCGGCCGAAGTGACCATCCCCAACAGTCGCGTCATCGACTTCATATCGTCGGTGAACGGTCATCGCTATCGCATCAACGTCGCGCTGCCGCTGCGCCCGCCGCCGCCCACCGGCTACCGGGTCATCTATATCTTCGACGGAAACAGCTATTTCGGCAGCATGACCGAGGCCGTTCGCGTGAACGGCAACGCCACCGACGTCGTCGTGGTCGGCATCGGCTATCCCGACAGCCCAGCCTTCATCGCCGAGTCCGAACAGCGGCGCGGGCCGCCCAATCCGGCCCAGGCGGCGATGGATCCACTGCCGCGAGCACGGTCGCGCGAACGGCCCTATGATCTGACGCTGCCCGCCACCGACGCGGAACTCGCGGCGCAATCGCCGTCGGGTCCGCCGCCCTATACCTCCGCCAATGTCGGCGGGCTCGATCAGTTGCTCAAGACGATCGAGGTCGATGTGAAGCCGCGTGTCGCGGCGCTGACCAGGATCGATACCGCCAATCAGGCCTTGTTCGGCCATTCGCTCGGCGGACTGGCCGTGCTTCGCGCACTCTTCACCGAGCCGCAGGCCTATCGCAGCTTCATCATCGCCAGCCCGTCGATCTGGTGGAACAATCGATCCGTGCTGGCCGGCGAAGCCGCGTTCGTGGACGCCGTGAAGGCGGGCAAGGTGACTCCCAGGGTGCTGGTCACCATGGGTTCGGAGGAAAGCACGCCGCCAAAGACGCCGATACCCGGCATGGACGCCGCCAGCGTGGCCGCGATGATCGCGCGATCCAATATGGTCGCCAATGCAGGCGACCTGACCGCCCGGCTCAAGGCCGTGAAGGGCGCGCCCGGCTATGAAGTGGCGGATTATGCGGTGTTTGCCGACCAGGGGCACGGCATCTCGGTCTGGCCCGCCATCGGCCGTGCAGTCGAATTCGCTTTCCAGAGATAGACGCATTTGCGTCCGATTTCGTATCGCGAGAAACTTTTTCTTCCATTACAGCCCATTCAGGTTGAAAGATCCGGATTAGGATTTCAATTTTCCCAAATGGCGAATCACGCCGGAGGGGTTGGGAGGAAGCACGACATGAAGACTCTGAAGATCGCGCGCTGGCTAGGCATTGCGCCGGCGATCCTTTTGATGGCTCAGGCCATCCCTTCTTCCGCCTCGGCCGGCGCACCCCGGGCTGCCGCTGCGGCGGTCAACACCGTCGCGATCGACAAGGTCATGGCCGACGGGCTGGCGACGCACAAATTGGCGGGCGCCGTGGTCGGCGTGATGAAGGACGGCAAGATCGTCCTGGTGAAAGGTTACGGCTTTGCCGATCTGGAAGACGGCCAGATGGTGAAGCCCGACACGATCTTCCGCATCGGATCGATCACCAAGCAATTCACCACAGCGATGCTGATGATGCTGGTCGAGCGCGGCCAATTGTCGCTGAGCGATCCGATCAGCAAATATTTCCCCGACTTCCCGAAGGCGGAAGGCATCACCGTCCGCCATCTGCTCGATCACACGTCGGGCATCCATAGCTATACCGACAAAACCTTCATGGGATCGCGTGGCTGGCGCGAGCACGATACCAAGGAAATGGTGTCCTATATCGCCGGGCAGGACAATCTGACCGATTTCCCGGTCGGCACCGACTATCGCTACAATAATTCGGCCTATGTGATGGCGGGCGCCATCGTCGAGAAGCTGACGGGCAAACCCTATGCGGTCGCGCTGGACGAGATGATCGTGAAGCCGCTGGGGCTGACCGATACCGCCTATGACGACGAACGCACGATCGTGCAGCGCCGCGCCAAGGGTTATGGCGTGCGCGACGACAAGCTTGCTTATCCGCTGCCGCTGTCGGTCAGCGTCTCAGGCGGCGCGGGCGCGATCCGGTCGACCGCGACCGACATGCTGCGCTGGCACGAGGCATTGTTCGCCGGCAAGGTGGTGAAGCCTGAAAGCCTGGCGCTGATGATCGAGCCATCGAAGCTCAAGGACGGACGGCTGACCAGCCAGGCACGCAAGCCCGATCCCAATGGCCGGCCACCGATGGAATACGGCTTGGGCCTCGGCGTCGGCACGCGTGACGGCCACCGGCTGGTCGGCCATGGCGGCGCGATCAACGGCTTCAACGCGAACCTCTACACCTATCCCGACGACAAGACGACGATCGTGCTGCTCACCAACACCGATGGCGGTTCGAACGAACGCTACTGGAAGCTGGCGGAAGCCTGGTTCGGTTCGCAGGGCGGAGCAGCAAAGAAGTGATCGGAAAACCAGGCATGCGCACCATCTCCACCATCTCCACCCTCTCCTTCCTGTCGTCCGTAGCCATGGTGGCGCTCGCCGCACCGGCAACAGCCAGCGATGCCCCCGGCTACGACATCGTCATCAAGGGCGGTACCATCATCGACGGCAGCGGCCTGCCCGGTTATCCGGGCGACGTCGCGATTGCCGACGGTCATATCGTCGCGGTCGGCGATATCGGGCCGGCAAAGGCGAAACAGACGATCGACGCCAAGGGGCTGGTCGTCGCCCCGGGCTTCATCAACCTGCACAGCCATGCCGAGCCCGACGCGGTCTCGACTGCGGTCAACATGCTGACGCAAGGCGTCACCACCGAGATGATCAATGCCGATGGCGGTGGCGGCAGCGACATCGCCAAGCAGCTGCCGGAATATGCGTCGAAGGGGCTGGCCGAGAATATCGGCGCCTATACCGGCTTCAACGCGGTCTGGCGCGACGCGATGGGCGATCGCGACCTGCGCCCGACCGAGGCGCAGATCGCATCGATGCGCGCCGCGCTGGAAAAGAACCTCAAGGCCGGCGCCTGGGGGGTCTCGTCCGGCCTCGACTATCGCCCGGCCTATTATGCCAAGCCCGAGGAAGTGATCAGCATCGTCTCGGTCGCCAGGCCCTGGCGCACCAATTTCCCCAATCACGACCGGCTGCGACCCGAGGATAATCTCAGCTCGTTCAAGGGTATGGAAGAAACGGTTTCGGTCGCCGAGCAGGCCGGGCTGACGCCGGTGATCACGCATATCAAGAGCGCGGGCAAGGAACGCGGCAACGCGGCGAACGTGCTCAAGATGGTGTCTGCCGCGACGGCACGCGGCGCCTGGACCGCGATCGACATCTATCCCTATCTCGCCGGCCAGACCGCGCTCCAGGCGTTCCTCGTCCCCGGCTGGGCGGCCGATGGCGGGCGCGACGCAATGCTCGCCCGCTTCAAGGATCCGGCCATCCGTCCCAAGCTCGTCGAAGCCGCGGAATATGCGATGAATACGCGCCTGGGCGGCGCCGAAGGCATCGCCCTGCCCGATCTCCACAAGCGGCTGACCGACATCATGGCCGAGGAGAAGGTCGGCGCCGGCGAAGCGGTGCTCCGCACGCTGGAGCGTGAACCCTTTGTGCGCGCCAACATGACCTTCGGGCTGGAAGATGATGTGATCACCTTCCTCAAATATCCCGACACCGCGGTCGCCTGCGATTGCGGGGCGGCGATCACCAATCGCGGCCATCCGCGCTATTATGGCAGTTTCCCCAAGGTGCTCGGCCATTATGTCCGTGACACTGGTGCGATCACGCTGGAGGATGCGGTGCGCAAGATGACCGCGCTGCCCGCCGCCATCATCGGCATGGTCGATCGCGGGCGGCTGGCTCCGGGCATGCGTGCCGACGTGACTCTGTTCGATCCGAAGACGGTGCGTGATCATGCGACGTTCGATGCGCCGACGCTCAAATCGGACGGCATTCGCCATGTCATCGTCAACGGCGTCACCGCCCTGTCCGACGGCACCGCGACGGGAGCGAAGTCGGGCGCAGCCCTGCTGCGCGATACCCATATGCCGAGCCGGCCGATGAATACCGCCGCGACCGGTCGCGCAGTCACCGCGACCGCGAACTCGGCGGAGTATTCGGTCAGCATCCAGGCAGAGCAGCGTGCCGGCCAGCTTTATGCCACCGGCACGGTCAAGCTGACCGACGCAAGGACGGGCACGATCTGGACCGCCGACAGGCTGGGCGTGCTTCAGACCACCAAAGGCTGGGCCAGCCTGACCGCAACGCTCAAGGACAAGGCAGGCAACAGGAAGGCGGCGACGTTGACGCTCGATCGCGCCGATGGCGGCGCACAGACGCCGGTCGTTTCGGTCGCGTTCGGCGGCGCAGCCGCGATCGTGATCCCGGGCAAGGGGTCGGTGCGGGCGGAATAGAGTGATTTCCTGAGCGTTTCCCGAAAAAGCGGGAGCCGGTTTTTCGGCCGGGAAGCGCTCAGGAAAGGCTCTAGGTTTGGGATGAGCCTGTCACCCTGTTGTCGAGACAGGATCTGGATCTTCCGCAACCCACCCCTCCGCGTCTCTGCGGCTTCGCGTGAATCATCCCTGCTTGGGCAGCGCTTCCAAGCTAACTGTTCACGCGGAGCCGCAGAGACGCGGGGGGGGGGCTTGTCCCCAGACAATGGGGCTCTTTTCCTATCTTTTCTTTCGCGCCTTCGCCGCTTCGCGTGAATCTGTCGGCCTTGGGCCAGCCGACGAACCTGGATGACTCACGCGAAGACGCGAAAGCGCGAAGGAGAAGATGGCAGGCCTTGAAACCCTCCCGCGAAAATCCCGGACAGCAATGCGCCTGCGCGGGAATGACGAGGAGTTTTTAACAGCCTGCTAGCTGGGCGGACCACCCGCCCGTGCGTCACCCCTTCGACTGGGAGGCGAGCCGGAACCCTCTGTCGTCGGCGATCGGCACCGTGTGGAACGTCTCGCCGATGATCCTGTTTCGGCCTCCGGCCTTGCTCAGATAGAGTTGCCGATCGGCATTGCTGATCCAGAGATCGGGTACCATGCCGGGCAGGCATCGCGCGGTCGCGACGCCGATGCTGACGGTCACGCAGCGGCTCACCTGCGACTGGATATGCGGAATGCTCAGCGACTGCACCTGCGCCTGGATTTCCTTGGCCACCGTCATCGCGGCTTCCGGATCGGTGCCCGGCAGGACGCAGGCAAATTCCTCGCCGCCATAGCGCGCCGTCAGGTCCGACGCGCGACGCACGGCCCGGTTCAGTGCCGCGGCGACCATGGCGATGCAGCGATCGCCGGCGGGATGCCCATAAGTGTCGTTGAACGCCTTGAAAAAATCGATGTCGATCATGATCACCGACAGCCAGTCCTCGGACCGCGCCAGCCGCGCAGTCTCGATACCCAGCGCCTGTTCGAGGCGCCGGCGATTGCTCAGTCCGGTCAGCGCATCGGTGACCGCCATCTCGGCAAGCTGATCGCGCAGCCGCTTGAGCTCGATATGATTGCGGACACGCACCCCCAGGACGACAGGCTGGATGGGCTTGGTGACATAGTCGATCGCGCCGAGCGACAGGCCATGCGCCTCCGCTTCCTGATCGTCGAGCCCGGTGGTGAAGATGATCGGCACATCGGCAAGCAGCCGGTCCTGCTTGAGCGTCCGACAGACTTCATAACCGTCGACCCCCGGCATCAGCACATCGAGCAGGATCAGGTCGGGCAGTACCGAGCGCGCGACCTCGATCGCCTGCTCGCCCGACGTTGCGAAACAAACCTCATAACTGTCTTCCAGCACGGCGTTCATGATCTCGATGTTCGAGACCTCGTCGTCGACGATGAGGATCACGGCCTTTCCGTTCATGAGAGCGTTTCCTGCAATGCCGTGGCGCCCCCCGTGGTCCGATCGTTCGCCTCCTCCATGAGTTGCAGTGCGCGATCATAGTCGAGCGCATCGAGCGCGACCTTCAGCGGATGTAGCCGGGCCTCGTCCGGCGCCATCCTCTTTGCCTGTGCAAATCGCTCAAAGCCCGCGCGTGCGCCCAGGCTGCGTCGCTTCACCAGCGCGCGCAGTTCGGACTCCGCCGCCGTCACGGCCGCAATATCGATCGGATTATCCGCCCGCGGCAACACAGGCGATACGGCCCGTGACAGGGACGACGCTGCCGCCACTGCCGGAGCCAGGCCTTGCTCCAGCCGTTCGAGCATCGCATCGATCCCGTCGAGCGCACCCTCGGCGATCGACGTTTCGATCTGTGCTGCCGCTTGCGCAACCGCGGCAAGCTCCAGCGAAGCGGCCGTTCCTTTCAGCGTGTGCGCGTGCCGTCGCGCTTCGGCCAGCGAGCCCTCTGCAATCTGCTCGCGCAATGTGTGCGACGCGGTCGCAAAGCTGTTGCCGAAACTGACGATCAGCTTGCGCAGCAGCGAACGCTTGCCGTTCACGCGCCTGAGCGCGGCTTCGATATCGAAGGGGGGCAGCGTGTCGGGCAGATCGTCGGTAGAGACGGTGCCCGACCCGGTCGCCGCGGTTTGCGGTGCGTGCAATGCCGCATGCTTCGGCTTCAGCCAGCGATCGAGGGTGCGAACCAGCAGCGCGGGATCGACAGGTTTGGCGATATGATCGTTCATGCCCGCATCAAGGCAGCGTTGCCGCTCGGCTTCATAAGCATGGGCGGTCATCGCGATGATCGGCAGGCGGTCGGCGGACCAGCTCTGCCGGATACGGAGCGTTGCCTCGAGACCATCCATTTCGGGCATCTGCACGTCCATCAACACAGCCGCATAGCGCGCGCCATCGTCGTCGACGCGCTCGCAGGCGATCCGCCCATTCTCCGCGACATCCACGTCCAGGCCGGCATCGGTCAGCAATTCGACCGCGATCTCGCGATTGATGTCATTGTCTTCGGCGACAAGCACGCGCAGTCCGCGCAGCGCCGCCGCCACCATCGGGACGACACCGGGTATCTCGACGGCGTCGGCCGGCCGGTCATCCTCCACCGCGAACAGTCCGGTAATCGTCTCGAGCAACGTCGTCGGTTCGACGGGCTTGGTCAGGAACGCCGCGATGTCCGCGCGCTCCACCTCTGCCCGGAACTCGTCATTCCCATAGGCTGTGACCAGCAGCACGACCGGCAAGGTCTTCAATTTCCGATTCTCGCGCATCGCCTTGACGGTTTCCATGCCGTCCATGCCCGGCATCTTCCAGTCGAGCAGGACGAGGTCATAAGGCGTTCCCGCCATCGACGCGGTTTCGATCGCACCGAGCGCTTCTGCGCCCGACGCGACGAGATCCACGGACATCGACCAGGACGCGAAAATCTCCTGGAGGATCTGGCGCGACGCCGGATTGTCGTCCGCGATCAGGACGCGCAGCGCCATGATCGCCTGCGCGGGCAGGCTGACCGGTGCGACCGTTTCATCACCGACCTCCATCGAGACCGAAAAGGTGAAGACGCTGCCTTCGCCAGGGCGACTTTCGACGCGGATCGCGCCACCCATCAACTCGACGATCTGCTTGCTGATCGCGAGCCCCAGGCCGGTGCCGCCGAACCGGCGCGTGGTCGAACTGTCCGCCTGGGTGAAGGATTGGAAAAGCGACGCCTGCTGCTCCGGCGTCATGCCGATGCCGGTGTCGCGCACGGACACATCGAGAATGACGCCATTGCCCTTTCGTTCCGATACGCCCACCGAAACCGTGACCGCGCCGTTCTCGCTGAACTTGATGGCGTTGCTCACCAGGTTCAGCACGACCTGGTTGAAGCGCAGTTCGTCGCCGACGAGCATCGCGGGCACCGCCTCATCGACGATCGCGCGGACCGTCACGCCCCTGGGCTGCGAATCGACATCGGTGAGATGAAGCTGATTGTCGAGCGAGGTCCGCAAATCGAACTGTCGGCATTCCAGCTCAAGCTTTCCTGCCTCGTTCTTCGAAAAATCCAGAATGTCGTTGATAAGGCGGAGCAGCGAGGCGCCGGCGCCGTTGATCTTGGCGACATAATCCTGCTGCCTCGGCGTCAGCTCGGTCCGGAGCGCAAGGTGGCAGAAACCGAGAATGGCGTTCATCGGCGTCCGGATTTCATGGCTCATATTCGCCAGAAACATGCTCTTGGCACGATTGGCCGCCTCGGCATCGTGCGTACGTTCCTCGAGCACCGCATTCTTGGCCATGATCTCGTCGCGCATCACGCCGATCCGGTCGAAACTTTCGACCAGCATGTCGCTGAGCCAGACGAGAACCGCGGTCTGGAACGCGACGATCCCCGCGTGCAGCAGGACGCGAAGCACGTCGCCGCCACCGCCGTCGGGAAACACCGCCGTGGGCAGCAAGAGATCGAGAATGAGATGGTGGATCGCGATCGCCGTGGCCGCAAGCATGATCGCGCGCCGGTCGCACCAGGCGATGGTCAGCGCCAGCATGGCGAAGAAATACATGTGCATATCCATCTGCCACGGATTGTCCGACAGCAGATAGACGAGCAGCGCCGGCTCCCCCATCAGCGCGATCGCCGACAGATAGCGGTTGGCCGGGGCGATGCCGTTGCGCCACCATGCGATATGATATGCACCGGCCAGCAGCGTGCCGGCCAGCGCGGCCGCGAGCACGGAATGTCCGGCGATCGCTGCCGTGATCGCCAGGACCGGCACATGCAACCAGAGCAGCGGAACCAGGAACCGCGCAAAGTGTGTGCGAAGTTTGTCGAGTTCGGACATTATCCCCCCTGCGCCGGCCCTGACGCCGGTTTGAATCCGACGCAGCCTCGCAGCCGCATCGGATCGATCACTACCCACGCACCCGCCCGATAGAGCGCACCGACAAAGTCGGGATCATCGGAATGCGCGATCACGATGTTGCCCGGCCCGCCCATATCGGCGATCCCGCCATCGGCTGCGCGGATCAGCGCGATGGTCTGCTGCAGATCGTACCAGGGTGGTGCGACAACCGCATATTGGCCATCGCGACCGGTCGGTGCGAGCGTCGCGACAACCAGGCTGATCAGGCCGACGACAAGCAGCGCCGCAGCGGGGCCCAGATCGCGCCATTTGAAGCGATCCTCAGCCGGGCCGCGGGCACCCATGATCGGAGCGCGCCCGCCGGCCTTCGTCAGAGATGTCGCATCGCTATCCATCGGTCACCCCACGGGCAACGACTAAGAGGGCGGGACTTGCGATACGGTTAATTTTAGACTCGCCACCCCGCAGAAAAGCTACCATTTTGGTTAGTATTTCGGATCCGTAACGGATGCTTCGAGATCGTCGCGACGGATTGTCCGTCTTCGTTCGACATGCGTATCCGGGGTTGCGCTTCGCCCGCCGACATCGGCATAGGCGCGCGGCGCGCCTGCTCTGCGCAGCGCCGATCTGGAGATATCATGCGAACCATCACCGCCGGTTCCGCCCTCGGGCTGGATTTCGGCACGACCAACAGCGTCGCCGCACTCGCCGCGGCGGACGGCAGCACCGATCTGATCGCATTCGAAGGACCGGAGGCGGACGGTGCAGTGTTCCGCTCCGCCTTATGTTTCTGGCATGACGAGGATGTGCGCGGCGGGCTGGCGGTCGAGGCTGGCCCCTGGGCGATCTCGGAATATCTCGCTTATCCGCAGGACAGCCGTTTCCTGCAGTCGTTCAAGTCGGTGGCGGCCAGCGCAAGCTTCGAAAGCGCGTCGGTGTTCGAGAAGCGGTTCCGCTTCGAGGATCTCGGGCGACGGTTCCTCGACAGGTTCGTGGCGCATGCCGGCGGCCGGCTCGACACCCGACCCGGGCGCGTCGTCGTGGGTCGTCCGGTCGAATATGCCGGTGCACGGCCCGACCCCGCCCTTGCGCGCCAGCGTTACGACGCGATGTTCGCGGGCTTCGGCACCGACATCCATTATGTCTACGAACCGCTCGCCGCCGCATTCAGCTATGCGTCACGGCTCGCCGAACCCGCGCGGCTGCTGGTCGCCGATTTCGGCGGCGGCACCAGCGACTTCTCGATCGTCCAGCTCGCTGAACCAGGCGCGGTGCGGCGATGCGTGCCGCTTGGCCATGCGGGCATCGGCATTGCCGGCGACCGGTTCGACTATCGCATCATCGATCGCCTGATCCTGCCGATGCTCGGCAAGGGCGGTTCCTACCAGTCCTTCGGCAAGACGCTGGAGATCCCGCGCGGCTATTTCGCCGATTTCGCCGACTGGTCGCGCCTGGCGCTGATGCGCAACCGCCGCACGCTCGACGAACTGCGCCGACTCCAGCGCAGCGCAATCGATGGCGACGCGATCGGCCGGATGATCGCGGTGATCGAGAATGAGCTCGGCTATCCACTCTACGACGCCGTCGGCCGGCTGAAACGTGCGCTGTCCGAACGGGACGAAGCGCATTTCCATTTTTCGGGCGCGGGCCTGGAGATCGATGTCGATGTCGGTCGCGCCGCCTTTGAAAGCTGGATCGCCGAGGACGTCGCGCAGATCGAGGCGACGCTCGATCGCGCGCTGGCGGCGGCCGGGACAAGCGAGAACGAGATCGACCGCGTCTTCCTGACCGGGGGCACTTCGCTGACGCCGATGGTCCGCGCCATCTTCACGCGTCGTTTCGGCGCCGATGCGATCATGAGCGGCGGCGAACTCACCTCGATCGCGCATGGCCTTGCGCTGATCGCACAGGAAGAGGATCTGGCGCCCTGGTCGAGCTGATCCGTCAGTGGCGATGCTGAAGGATGTTGAGCAATCGCCCGAAGGGATCGCGAACGTAGAAACGCCTGACGCCCCATGGTTCGTCGGCCGGGCCGTATTCGATCCGTATATCACGGCCTCGCACGCGCTCGATCACCGCATCGATATCGTCGACTTCGATCGACAGATCGGGAACATCGGTTCCGGAACCGCCTTCACTGGCGAAACTGATCTGCGCGCGGCTGGTGGCATCGCCGGCATAGGTACGGATCCAGCCATGATCCATCGCCAGTTCCAGCCCCAAAATCCCGGCATAAAAGGCCTCTGCGCGTTCCGGATCCGGAGTCGCGATATTGGCGACGATGCGTCTGACGGTCATCGGAAACTCTCCTGCACGTGATGGATGCAATCGGGGTGGAGATGATGGCGCCGGAGGCCGGTGTCCAGTGGGTGCACCCTTGACCGCAGCCAGCGCCGCTGCTCTTTCCCTCATCAATCAATCAAGGGGATCCCATCGATGCTCAAGATCTTGCTGCGCTGTTCCATCGCGCTTGCCCCCGTCATCGTGTCCATGCCAGCCCAAGCCCAGCAAACCCGGCAGGTCGGTTCGGCAACGCTCGAAAATGTGCCCGTCATTCCCGCCGAGGTATCGGCGGCGGTGCAGCGCTATCAGAACAGCCGCGCCGCTCTGTTCGAGGATTGGCTGCCCGACGGCAGCATGCTGGTCGCCACGCGTTTCGGCGCCACGCAACAGCTCCATCACGTCAAGGCACCGGGTGCGGACCGGGCGCAGATCACCTTTTATGGCGAGCCCGTCGCCGACGCCGCGACGATTCCGGGCAGCGCCCGCTTCGTGCTGACGCGCGATACGGGCGGTGACGAATGGTTCCAGCTCTACGCCAAGGGCCTGACCGGCGAAGCCGTGCAGCTGACCCAGGCCGGCACGCGCAACCAGTCGCCGGTGTTCAGCGCCGATGGAAAGCTGGTCGCCTGGGCGCAGGCGACCAAGGGCTCGGCCAGCTATGCGCTGCTTGCGACCGATCCGTCGGCGCCATCATCGCCACGCATGCTCTATCGCGACGAAGGCAATGTCGGGCCCGAGGATATCTCACCCGATAAAGCGAGTCTGTTGTTCTCGCGCGGCATTTCCAATCGCGAAAGCCAGTTGTTCCTGCTCGATCTTGCCTCGGGCAAGGCCACCCGCATCGCGCCCAAGGCACCGCCGGCGCGCTACGAGCAGGCCCGCTTCCTCCCCGGCGGGCGCAGCATCATCGCCATATCGGACGGCGGCAGCGATACGCGCCGGCTGGTCGAGATCGATATCGCGAGCGGGCGCGAAACCGTGCTGACGCCCGATCTCAAATGGGATGTCGAGAATTACGACCTGAGCGCGGGCGGGCGCGTACTCGCCTATGCGATCAACGAGGACGGGTTTTCGCGCGTCGTCGTACAGGACCGGATCACCCGCCGCGCCCTGCCCCAGCCCGAATTGCCGCGCGGGGTGCTGACCGCACTCAAATTCTCGCCCGACGGCGGCAAGCTGGCGATCGGCCTGACCAACGCCACCTCGGCGGGTGACGTGTGGAGCTGGGACGTGACGGGCGGACAGCTCGTGCGCTGGACCAATTCCGAGCTGGGCGATCTCGACCCCGCGACTTTGTCCGAACCGACCCTGGTCCGCTTCAAATCGTTCGACGGCCTTTCGATCCCCGCCTTCGTCTATCGTCCGCGCAACCTGCCCGCCGGCACGAAGACGCCGGTGATCATGGACATCCATGGTGGCCCCGAAGCGCAGACCCGGCCGATCTGGAATTATGGCGCGCAATATTTCGCCAATGTGCTGGGCGCGACGGTGATCCTGCCCAATGTCCGTGGCAGCGATGGTTATGGCAAACGCTATCTCAACCTCGACAATGCGGAGAAGCGCGAAGACAGCGTCAAGGATATCGGCGCGCTGATCGACTGGATCGGCACCCAGCCCGATCTCGATGCGAAGCGCGTCGCGGTCTATGGCCAATCCTATGGCGGCTATATGTCTCTGGCGGTGATGACGCATTATTCGGACCGGCTGGTCGGCGGCGTCGAGCGCTACGGGATCAGCGACTGGGTGTCGTTCCTCAACAATACCGAGGCCTATCGCCGCGACAATCGCCGCGCCGAATATGGCGATGAGCGCGATCCGAAGATGCGCGAGGTGTTCGCACGGATCTCGCCCATGGCCAATGTCGGCAGGATCACCAAGCCGATGCTGGTGATGCAGGGCGCCAACGATCCGCGCGTGCCCAAGTCCGAATCCGATCAGGTCGTCGCCAAGATCCGCGCGAACGGCATCGAGGCCTGGTATGTCGTCTTCGCCGACGAAGGCCATGGCTTTCAGAAAAAGCCCAACAACGATCTCCGCCGCGAGGTTGAGACAGTCTTCCTCAAGCGCCTGTTCGACGGGAAGTGACGCTTGCGGATCAGGTGCTGGCGCTCGATCTCGACGCGATCGAGGCGGTTGCGGCGCGTATCGCGCCGGATATCATCCGCACACCGCTGCTGCCCTGGATGGGCGATGGCGGCGCGGACCGCGACCTACGCCTGAAGCCCGAGAACCTGCAACCCTTCGGATCCTTCAAGGTCCGTGCGGGACTCAACGCAGCACAGGTCGCGCGGCAGAACGGCGCCGAGACGCTGGCGACCGCCAGTGCCGGCAATTTCGCGCAGGGATTGGGCTTTGCCGCACAGCGCTATGGTCTACCGCTCCATGTCCATGTGCCCGACAGCGCCGCAGCGACCAAGATCGCCACGCTCGAACGGCTGGGCGCCACCGTCCATGCCCATGACTTCGCCGAATGGTGGCGGATCATGGAGACGCGTGATGCCGGCATCGCGAAGGCGACCTTCGTTCATCCGGTGAGCGAAGCGGCGGTGATCGCAGGCAACGCCACGATCGGCCTTGAGATCGCGCAGGATTGGGCGGATATCGAGACGATCGCCATTCCCTTCGGCGGCGGCGGACTCGCCACGGGCGTGGCACTGGCGCTCAAGCTGATGGGCCGCAACGTCGAGATCGTCGCCTGTGAAGTCGAAACATCGACACCGTTGACCGCCGCCTTCGCGGCGGGCGAACCCGTCGCGGTCGAGCGCAAGGCGAGCTTTGTCGACGGCATCGGATCGCTGCGCGTGTTGGGCGAGATGTGGCCGCTCATCGAGCGGTTCATTGACCGGACAATCGTGGTTTCAATCGATGAATGCGCCGCCGCGGTGCGGGAGGTGGCGCTGCGCCACCGGCTGGTCGCGGAGGGTGCCGGCGCAGCCGCGATCGCCGCGGCGCTTCGCCCGGAATTTACGGGCCGGAAAATCGGCGCAATCGTATCCGGCGGCAATATCGATCTGGGGACGCTGAGCGGGATGATCAGTTAGGCTCAGACTCCAAACCGTCATCTCGCGAACGCTAAGGTGACGTGTCGGGATGTTGCCCCTCTCACCGGTCCCCCGGCCGATATCGTCGCGCGATATGCCCCGCCAGGTCCTCGGGATAGAAATATACCGGCCGCAGCTTGCCGTCGGCATAGAGCTGCGCCTGATCCGCGAAATGCTTCGACGCCGGATCGCCGCTCTCTCCGCCTGCGCTGACCGCCCAGGCGCGCAGGCGGGAACCGAATTCGATCGTGGCCACGAAGCTGTTGCCGCGCGTGCCGTAATAACGCTTCGTCCCCGGATAGCGCATCGCGCCAAAGGCGGCGAGCGAGCCCCATTGCGCCGAGGTGAAAGGCACGGCGACGCTCGGCTTGCTGTCGTCGAAGGTCTGGACGATCGCACCGTCGTTGCGCTGATAGCGATTAATCTCCCCCCAGGGCACGCGCCAGCCGCCGAAATCCTTGGTCAAGCGGTCGGCCGCCTCGCGCAGAGCGTCAAGCCGCTGTGTGTCGGTCGCACGATCGGCGATATAATCCCACACCGTCATGTCCGCCGCCTCCGCCGCTTCCGACGTCTTCGCCCACAGCGCCTCACCCCAGAAGACCGCGAGCGAGGTCGGCGCGGAGTCCGCGCTCCAGCGATAATCCCAGCCGCGCAGCAATTCGATCGGCCCGGCAAGCTTCGGATCGGGCGCACGGTCATACGCGGCCAGCAGCTTCGGCAGAAAGCGCGCAAAGGCGGTCAGATAGGGATCATAGGCCGCATCGATCAGCGTCTGCGGCGTGAAGTCGCGTCGCGCATTCAGCACGCGCTCGGCATGAGCACCGCGCGGATTCTCGCCGACCTGATCCATATAGCGCGGAAAATCCGCCGCCTTCGGGCTGTCCGCGCCCGCCGCGGTCCAGGGCCAGTTGTTGACGTTGAACGCCCAGCCATTTTTCGGATTCACGACCTGGGGCAGGCTTGCCAGGCTGTGCAGTCCCTTCCAGTCGGTCGCCGGGTCGCTGCCGTCCACAGGCTTGCGATAGTCGAACCGCCCATCGCGGATCGGCACGAACTGGGGATGAAGATAGGCGATTTGCCCCTTGGCATCCGCGAACAGCGTGTTGTTCGACGAATTGGCCTTGAGCTCCGCCACTTTCAGGAAGCTCGCATAATCCTGCGCCTTGGTGCGCAGATAGCTTTGCTGAAGCGCGGCGATCGGGCGGTTCATCAATGCGAAGGCGATCCATCTGCCCTGATCGTCACGGCGGACGATCGGGCCGTGATGCGTCGCATAGGTGGTGAAGTCGCGCTGCTTCATGCTGCCATCGGCGGCGCGATAGGACAGGGTCAGCTGTCGCGTGCCGACCGGGCGCAATGCCTTGCCATAGCGATAGGCACGGCTGCCATCGGCCTTTTCGACGATCGTCTCGGCGAACTCGTCGACATTGTCGATGCCGCTGGAGGTATGCATCCAGCCGGCCTTCTCGTTGAAACCCTGATAGATGAAGAACTGTCCCCAGGTTGCGGCGCCATAGGCATTGAGCCCCTCGCCGCTCTTCATCTGCAATTCGGACCGGAAGAAGAAGCTGGTGTGGGGATTGATCAGCAACAGCGCCTTGCCGTCCCTGGTGTGGCTCGCTGCGATGGCGATACCGTTCGACCCCTGCGGTTCGCGGAAGACCAGGCCGCGTTCGAGTGCGCTCATCCGGATCGGCCGGTTCTCGTAAAATGCCTGAAGCTGACTGAGCGGCACACTCTCGATATCGCCGCCGATGCTGCCCTCGGTGAAGGACAACGCCATCCAGGGTTCGAAGCGCGTGATGACGCGTGGGCAGGTTTCGGGATGGGTGGTGAGATAGTGGTTGAGCCCGTCGGCCCAGGCGATCATCAGTGTCTTCAGCCAGGCCGGGCTCTTCGCATAATCGGCCTTGAGTTCGTCATGGTCGAGGAACAGGCGCTGGCGGAGGTCCTGCCAGATCGCCCGCTCGCCCTCCGCTTCCGCCAGCCGGCCGAGATTGACCAGATAATTGGTCTCGATCCGGTTGAAATCGTCTTCGGCCTGGGCATGGATCATGCCGAACACCGCATCGGCGTCGGTCTTGCCCTCGACATGAGCGATACCCCAATCGTCGCGCGTGATGGTGACGTCATATGGGACGGTCCGTATCGCAGCCCCCGCAGCGACACCGCAACTCGCCTGGGCCTGTGCCGCAACCGACAGCAAGGCGACGGCAAGAGCCAGGCGGCCGGCTGCATCGATCGTCATCAGTCTCACCATGCCCATCCTCTCCCGTTCCGGCGTCTCATGCCGTCATCGGCGGGTGCAGGACAAGAGCGTATCATTCGGAAAGCCGACGGGCGGACGTCGGTTTTGCGCATTCCGGTAGAGGTTTGGATCGGGCGGTGATGCACGCCGGCATGGATCCGGCAAGCGGCCCGTCGACAAACGCCTTTGGTCGAAAAACAATAGCGCCGGCCCGATACGGTGCCATAGCCGCCAAGCGGTCCCTTCAAGGCCGTGGCGGGTAGCGATACTCACCGATGGCCGGCGCGCAGACATCCCAGACTTTGCTGCGTCGGCCATCATCTGCCGATTTCATTTCGAGTCAATCCGCTGGCAACGAAAGTTGCCCTAGCGATATGCGCCTGCCGCGAGCTTGCCGCTGTCCACCCCGAACGGCGCGATGAACGCGTCCGATGAAACGGCATGGCCGTAATAGAAACCCTGCCCCGCATCGCACGACCATTCGCGCAACAGCGTCTCCTGCTCGACTGTCTCGATACCTTCGGCAATCACGTCCAGGCCGAGACTGTGGCCGATCGTCACCACACCCTTCACGATCGCAGCACTGTGCTGATCGAAGCATAGATCCTGGACAAAGCTGCGATCGAGCTTGAGGCGCGACAGCGGGAAATTCTTCAACGTGCTGAGCGATGCGAATCCGGTGCCAAAATCGTCGAACGCGATGCTCACGCCGCGGGCATGGACTTCCCGAAGCGGTTCCAGGGCGTTGAAATCATGGCGAAGCACGATGGTCTCGGTGATTTCGATCTCGAGATCGCCGGGCAGCAGTCCATGTCGCGACAGGGCGGCATCGATCACTTGGGCAAGCGTGCCGGTGCGAAGCTGCGCCGCGAAGAGATTGACGCCCATCCGGATCGGCGGAACCCCGGCACGCCGCCATTGCGCAAGGTTGCGGCAAGCCTCGTCGAGCACCCAGCATCCCACTTCGAAGGCAAGCGCGTGTGTTTCCAGGACCGGCAGGAAGGATTTGGGATATAGCAGTCCGCGCGTCGGATGCCGCCAGCGCAGCAATGCTTCCGCTCCGATCAGCCGGTGATCGACAAGGCTGACCTGCGGCTGGAAATGCAATTCGAACTGCCGATCGGTAAAAGCGTCGCGGATTTCGTCCTGAAACGCGCGCGTCGCGGACAATTGGCGTTCCATGCCCGTGTCGAACAGCCGATAGCGACGCCCACCATCGCTTTTCGCCCTGAACAGCGCGAGGTCGGCGCGCACCACAAGCTCTTCCGCATCGCGGGCATGCAGCGGCGCAAGCGCGATGCCGACACTTCCCGACAGATGAAGCTGATGTCCGCAGACCGAAAATGGCCGGCTGATCAGATCAAGCAACACCTCTGCCCGCGCGCCGATCCATCGCGGATCCTGCGCATCGGAAAGCAGGATGGCGAATTCGTCGCCACCCAGCCGCGCCAGTGCCTCATCCGGCCCGATCGACGTCGCCAGACGAAGCGCAAGCGCCTGCAGCAGCGTATCTCCGGCTGCGTGCCCCAACCCATCATTGATGCCCTTGAAATCGGCGAGATCGAGCACCAGCACGGTCGCGAAGCCGCTGCCCTCCAGTTGCGCCTCGATCCGCGTCCTGAAACTGTTGCGATTGAGCAATCCGGTCAGGTCGTCATGGTTCGCAAGATGGTGGAGCCTCTCCTCCCGCGCCCTGCGTTCCGAGATATCCTGCAATTGCGCACCGATCCCAAAGCCGAGCGGCCCTTCCCAGATCGAAAGCGACAATTCGGCGGGAAATTCGGATCCGTCGCGGCGGATCGCGATCACTTCGAGCGGCCGGCCGGTCATTCGCGACGGTCCCCCCGCGGCGACCCGGGCCAGGCCCTCACGATGCGCGGCGCGGAAACGCTCGGGCACGATCAGTTCGATCAACTGCCCCTCGACTTCGGCACTCTCATAGCCGAACATCCGCTCGGCCCCATGGTTCCAGAATGTGATCCGACCGGCACCGTCGGTCGTGATCAGCGCCTGATGCGCGACATGGGCGAAAGGAACGAGCACATCGGCCGCACGATCGCGGCTCCGGCGATCCATCAGCAGCGGCTTCGCGACCGCATTGTCGCCGTTGGCATCAAGTTCGTTCACTGGGCAGCCTCTCCGCCCAGACAATGCCCAACTGGTCTTACTCAAATCTAAATAGCTCCCGATTTGGGTATCGACTTTAAGGATGGTGACCAATAACGGTGATTTTCTTGGCGGGAGGGATTTGGCGAATGCCGTTCGGCGTCTTTATCCATCGCACCGACTCGATCTATAGCGACCTCCCGACCGAACATTACCAGTTCCCGAGCCAGTATCTCGGACGCGCCCAATCCTGCATCGGCGACTGGGTTATCTATTATGCGCCGCGCAAGGCAGCGGGCACACGAGGCTATTACGCGATCGCCAAGGTCGACAAGGTGATACCGGATCCCAGCGCGCCCGGCATGTATCTCGCGCTCATCGAACCGGGAAGCTATCTAGAATTCACCAATCCGGTACCGTTCAGCGGGCCCGGCGGATTGGTCGAACTGGGCTTGCTGAACGATGAAGGGAAAATCTCCGGCCGTGCACAGTCCGCTATCCGGTCGATCTCGCCGGGCGATTTCAACCGCATCGTCACGCTCGGCCTTGACGATCACGAGGCACCCCTGCCGCGGATCGACGATCTTTCCGAAGATGAGCCGATGGACTTGCGCCTGCGAGAAACTGTGCTTCCCTTCGAACAGGAACGCGACCGGATCCGCTATTATACCTCGCGCATCGTGCGAAACCGTATATTCCGGCAGGTGATTCTACGCGCTTATGATGCGCGCTGCGCAGTGACCGGATTGAAACTGATCAATGGCGGCGGCCGTGCCGAAGTCGAGGCCGCGCATATCCGACCCGTCGAAGCCAATGGCCCCGATATCGTCAGCAACGGGATTGCCCTTTCGGGTACCGCGCACTGGATGTTCGATCGCGGATTGATCGGCCTTGGTGACGATCTCGAAATCCTCATATCCCGTCAGGTCAATGATCCGGACAGCGTGCGGGCGATGATCAACGCGAGCGGCCACGCGCTGTTGCCCCTTCGCGCGATCGACCGACCGCATCCGCATTTCCTCGGCTGGCATCGCGAACATTGCTTCAAGCATTGATCGGCCTGGTCGGGAGCCGTTCAGCTTTCATATCGTTATTGTCCCGGCAACGAGGCAATAGATGACGACACGGCGCGAAGCGATTGCAGGATTGGCGGGCATGCTGGCGCTGGCGCGGCTGGCACCGGTGCGCGCGGCGACCGCAGCCGGCCGTGGCGAGCCCTTTTCCTGGGAACTGCTCCAGCAGCGCGCGCTCGCCCTGCATCGTCAGGCCTGGCGTCCGTCCTCGGATGCCGGCGCCCTGCTCGACAAGATGGGCTATGATGCCGCCAATAATGTCGAATATCGGCCCGACCGCACGTTGTGGGGCGATGGCGGCATCCGCTTCTTTCCGCTGACGACCACTGCGCGTCATCCGGTTTCGATTGCGGTGGTCGAGAACGGCATCGCCCGCCCCTTTGCCTATGATCCGGCGCTTTATCGTCATCCCGCCGATCATCCGATGGCGGCGATCGGGCGCGGCGGTGGTTTTTCGGGTTTCCGCGTGATGAATCCAGGCGGGCGCGGCGACTGGCTGGCATTCCAGGGCGCATCCTATTTCCGCGCCGCCGGGCCGCTCGCCCAATATGGCCTTTCGGCGCGGGGGCTGGCGGTGAACGCGGGCGCCAGTACGGCGGAGGAGTTTCCGGTCTTCACCCATATCTGGCTGGAGCGCGACAAGGGCGCCGCCGTCACGGTCTATGCACTGCTCGACGGACCGAGCGTGGCGGGCGCCTATCGGATCGTCAGCGAACGACGTGCCGACGAAACCGTCCAGTCGGTGAGTTCGGTGCTGTATATGCGGAATGCGGTCGAACGGCTCGGCATCGCGCCGCTTACCAGCATGTACTGGTATGCCGAAGGCGATCGCGGCCCGGCGCGCGACTGGCGGCCCGAAATCCATGATTCCGACGGCCTCGCGATCCGGACGGGCGCGGGCGAGAGGATCTGGCGCCCCCTTGCCAATCCGCCGCGGCCGCGGACCAGCAGCTTCGCCGATACAGGCCCCAAGGGTTTCGGCCTGATGCAGCGCGACCGCGAATTCGGTCATTATCAGGATGACGGCGTCTTTTACGAGAAGCGGCCGAGCCTGTGGATCGAACCGCAGGGCGACTGGGGCAAAGGTGCGGTGACGCTCTACGAGTTCCCGACGAACACCGAATATGCCGACAATGTCGTCGCCTTCTGGACGCCCGAACGCATCGCAAAGGCGGGAGACACGCTGGCGCACGATTATCGGATGCGATGGATCGGTGGCGAGCCCGAGCCGATGACCGTGGCGCGTGCGGTCGCCTGCCGCATAGGACAGGGCAATATCCCGGGTAAGCCGCCTTCGCCCGATATCGTCAAATTCGTCGTCGATTTCGCCGGAGACCGGTTCGCGGGGCTCACCCACCACTCCCCTGTCGCGCCGCGCACCAGCGTTGTCGGCGGACGCGTGGTCAATCAGGGCTGCTACCCGGTCGATGGACAGGTCAATCTGTGGCGGCTCATCCTGGATATCCAACGAGACGGCGAGCGGCCGCTGGACGTGCGCGCGATCCTCGATATGCGAAATCAGCCACTTACCGAGACATGGCTCTATCTGCTCGGCTGAAGCGCAAAAAACCGGCAATCGCCCGGAACGCTCCACCGGCCCGGCAGTTTTGAGCCGACACCGTACCCTTGCAGAGAAAAGGGACGGAAACTGCCGTATAAACAGCGTACAGGTCGCACATTGCCGGACGGTTCCCCACAGCCACGTTTGTCGGACGACATGCTGGCGCTCGCCCCCATCGGTCCAGCCGGCGTCGCCGGTGAATTGCCGCCCGAAGCCCGGCTCGAAATGCCCATCCAGTCGTTCCAGAAAGCGCCACGCCCCGGCCGCCGCGTCGTGACCACACCCGACGACATGGTCGAGCGGCGGATCCTGGTGGTCGTCGCCACGCTCGCGCTCGGCATGTTCGCCGCGACCGAGATGATGCGTCCATTGGCGGGTCTCAGCCTGCCCCGCTTGCTCGACGGCGCATTGTTCATGCTGACCTTGAGCCTGTTCTGCTGGATCGCGCTGGGTTTCGTAAATGCGGCGATCGGTTTTTGCGTGCTCTTCGCGGAACGCGGAAAACCGCGCGCCACATGGCCCCTGACCATTCCGCGGCGAAGAACGGCGGTGCTCGTACCGATCTATCATGAGGATATGGGTCCGATCGCCACACGCGTTACGCAGATGAGCGCGATGCTGGAACGCGCCGGCGTCGCCAGGCAGTTCGATATCTTCCTGTTGAGCGATTCCGGCGCCACCGCCGCCGATGCCGAGCATGCGGCATATCGCGCGCTGCGCGACACATGCGCCCTGCCCATATATTATCGCCGTCGCCCGCAGAATATCGCGCGCAAGCCCGGCAATATCGCCGACTGGGTCCGCCGCTTCGGCGGCGCCTATGAGTATATGATCGTCCTCGACGCCGACAGCCTGATGAGCGGCGACGTGATGGCGCGGCTGGCCGGTGTGATGGATCGCAGCCCTGGCGTGGCGTTGATCCAGACGGTCCCCAGCGTTGTGGGCAGCCGCACGATATTCGCGCGTTGGCAGCAATTCGCCGCTGCCGCCTACGGCCCGATCTCGACCGCCGGTCTGATCTGGTGGTCGGGCCCGGAGGCTACCTTCTGGGGCCACAACGCCATCGTCCGCGTGAAGGCGTTCGCGGAGAGCTGCGGTTTGCCTGAGTTGAGCGGGCGCGAACCGATGGGCGGCCACATCATGAGCCACGACATGGTCGAAGCAGCATTGCTGCGCCGGCGTGGCTGGGCGGTGCATATGGTCGCAGTCGAGGGCAGTCATGAGGAATTCCCGCCGACGCTCAGCGACCATGCCGTGCGCGACCGGCGCTGGTGCCAGGGCAATCTCCAGCATATCCGGCTATTGGCCGCGGGTGGCTTTCACTGGATCAACCGGCTGCAATTGCTGATGGGGGCCTCGGCCTATCTCGCCTCCCCGCTCTGGCTGGCGCTGGCGCTCGTCACCCTGCTCCAGGGCGTCGGTCTGATCGACGCGTCATCCTTCGCACCGTCGCTCTGGCCGATCATGCTCACCCTGACATTGCTGTTCGGGCCGAAGCTGCTGGCTTTTGCGTGGATCCTGATCGATCGCGCACAGCGCGAAAGCCTCGGCGGAACGCGGAACATCATGCGCACCATGGCGCTGGAAGTGCCGCTTGCGATGGCGGTGGCGCCGGTGACGATGATCAGCCAGACCATCGCCGTGATCGATATCGCCCGTGGCAAGCCGAGCGGCTGGCGCCCGCAGCGACGCGATGCCGACGGCATTCCGCTGCGTCAGGCCGTGACCGATTATCGCTACCATGTCGGTACCGGCCTGCTCTTCCTTGCGATGATCCTGGTCGCGGGCGGGGCGACACTGTGGCTGCTTCCGATCGTGCTCAGCCTGCTGCTCGCGCCGGTCACGGCGTCGCTCACCGCGCGGGCCGATTGGGGTGCGCAACTGGCACGCCGCGGCATCCTCGCGCTGGACGAGGCCGCATTTGCCGTGCCGGCATCGGGAGATCTGGCCGATATCGGAGCACTCCGCACCGCCACCGATGGCGATCGCCTCACCCTATCCGTCCCGTCGACCATGCGATAGGCTGCCTGCCCGAATGGGCAATGGGGGCGAATATGGCAAGATCGACCAGGACGGGCGGGCTTTCCCGGCGGGATATGCTGCAGGTCGCAACGATCACGCCGTTTGCGCTGTCGTCGGCCCCCGCGCTCTCTTCGCCCCCGGCACAAGCCGTCAAAGCCGCCTTCACCGCTGCCGGATTGCGCGAGCAATTGCTGCTCGCGCCCGATGTCCGTTATTTCAACGCCGCCAATATCGGCCCGAGCTTTCGCAGGGTAGCGGAGGTACAGGCCCGCGGAACCGCCGCCTTTCAGCACAATCCCTCGCGCGAGTTTCGCGAACGCTATCCCGTCATCGCCACCCGGCTGCGCACACGGCTCGCGGCGCGGATCGGTGCGCATCCCGACGAAATCGCGCTCGTCCGCAACGCGAGCGAAGCCAACAGCGTCGCGGTGCTGGGGCTCGACCTGAAACGCGGCGACCGCGTCGTCCTGACCGCGCACAATCATCAGTCGACGCTCGATACCTGGCGGCTGCGCGCGCACCGTGAGGGGTTGGAACTCGTGATATTGCCGGTGCCCGTCGCCGCCGCCGCGCCTCAGCAGATCGTCGACGCGTTCGCCGCCGCGATCACGCCCGGAACGCGTGCCGTGTTCCTGTCGCACATCACCAACGTCACCGGTCTCGCTTATCCGATCGCGGACATCGCCGCCCTGACGCGCAAGGCCGGCGCATGGCTTCATGTCGATGGCGCACAGGCCTTTGGCTGGCTTCGGCTCGACATGGCAGCGCTCGGCGTCGATTCCTATTCGGGCAGCACGCATAAATGGCTGCTCGGCCCGCTCGAAGGCGGCTTATTATATGTGAGGCGCGAACGGCAGGCACAGCTCAGTCCGCTGATGCTCAGCCATGGCTATTGGCTGACCGATCCGAAGAATCTCGAGACCGCGCAGAAATACGAGATCCTCGGCCAGCGCGACGATCCCAAGCTGGAAGCGATCGAAGCCGCGCTCGATACGATGGACGGGATCGGCGAAACGACGGTCGAAAGCGGCGTACGCGCCACCGCCCGAACGATGCGCACCGCGCTGTCACGCGTGCCCGGCGCAGCGATTATCGGCTCCCCTCATCCCGACCTGTCCGGCCCGGTGATCACCGTCGCTTTTCCGGGCAAGGATGTCGCCACGATCCGCGCCCGGCTGTGGAACACGGCAAAGGTCGCGACCGCACAGACCGAAGCCGACGGGCAGCCGCTGATCCGTTTCTCTCCCCATCTCTACAATAGCGAAGACGAGATCGCGCTGGTGGCCGACCTGCTGAGCCGGGCCTGACGATCAGTCTGGTGTCGCCAGAAGCGCGCGCGCCTGATCGTGAAACTCGCGCGCCAGCCGCGAAGGCTGCGAGAGCGCCGAGGTGACGAAGGCATATTCGTGCATGATCTGCGGCGCGAATACGCGCGCGACGAGCGGATCGCGCAGATAGCTGTGCGCCAGCCGTTCATTGACGATCGCGATCCCCACACCCCGCGCCGCCAGCGCGCAGGCGGAGCCGTGCGTATGGGTTTCGATCGCGACGCGGGGGCGCAGACGATATGCGGCAAAGGCCTCGTCCACCTGCACGCGCCATTGCCGGCCTGAACCGAGCAGGATCAACGGCTGATCCGCCAGCAATTCAGGGGTCAACGTGACATGGCGGGCCAGCGGATGATCGGCGGTGAGCACGCAGACCGAGCCATTGGCCATCAGCGGTTCACAGCGCAGATCACTATCGTCGACGGGCAGTTTCATGAAACCGCAATCGACGACACGCGTCGCGATCATCGCCTTGGCGGTCTCGGTCGTCCGCGAATCCAGGCTGAAGCGAACCCCCGGAAAGCGATCGAGGAACGCTGCGACGATCTCGGGCAGCAATCCTTCGGCGAAACTGGGCGGCGCCACCACGCGCAATTCGCCGACCGCCGACGTCGCGATATCGCTGACCAGACTGTCGACCCGGCGCAACCCGGCCAGCGCCAGTTCCACTTCCTCCGCCAGCGCCAGGCCATCCTTGGTGGCGACCAATCGACCGCGGTCGCGATAGAAGAGTTCGAAACCGACCGTGCTTTCGAGCTGGGCGATGATCCGGCTGACCGCCGGCTGGGTCATGCCGAGATTGCGCCCCGTGCTGGTGGCGGATCCGGTGCGGATCACCTCGGCAAAGGTCGTCAGCGCACGCACGCCCAGCGTGGACGCATTCCGTCGCGGCGCCGTCACAGTTGCATCTCAGGGAACAACCGGCGCCACGATGTGCGAGGGATGATCGCGATCGACATGGATCCGGTTGCGGGCGACCTGTGGCGACGCGCCGGAGACGCGCCAGTCGCAGTTCGGATTGACGTCGAAATGCGGAAAATTACTGCTCGACACCTCGATCCGGATGCGGTGCCCGGCAAGGAACAGATTGCTCGTCGGAAAGGTCGGGATCGACAGCGCATAGATCTTGCCCGGCTCCATCGGTTCCGGCGTCTCGAACGACGTGCGAAACCGCGCACGCAGAATGCCATGGGCGAGGTTCATCGCATAGCCCTCCGGATAATCCGGGCTGGGCGGATGGACATCGACCAGCTTGATCGTGAAATCGGTGTCGATCGCCGAAGAGCTGATGTGGAGATGGGCAACCACGTTTCCCGTCAACTCGATGGCCGCGTCGAGCGGTGGCGTCTCGAACACCAATATATCGGCGCGCTCGGCAAGCGCCCGCCCCGGCATCGTCGCACCGAACAGTTCGGGCGTCTCGCGCTGGTCATAGGCGCCGGCGAACATCAGCGGAGCGCCCGATGCGATGGCGCCACCGATTGTCGGCACCGGATCGGCCGGATCGAAATCGTAGGCCAGCGGCTGGATGTCCGCATCGGGAACCGACAGATCCAGCGCACCATCCCCATGGAGGTAGAGCGTCATCGGCACGGCGCGCGCGATCGGCCATTCCTGTTCGTCGCGCCATCGACCGCCATGATCGAGCCGCCCTTCCGGCGTCCGCCGCCCGCTGCCGCCGCCCATCACGAAGATCCGCACCGGTGCCGGCAGATGCTCGGGCGCATCCCGGCCCAGCAGATGCCGGTCGAACCAGTCGCGGCGCAGCGTGAAATAATCGGTGCCGACATGCCCGTCGAGCGTCGCTTCGGCGCCGAAATCGACGTCGCCGGCATGGGTCACCGAACGCTGGCCATGCGTCCAGGGGCCCAGCACCAGCTTCACCGGCCCGCGCTTGATCGGTGCCAACCCCATGAAATTGTCGATCGCGGTCTGCGAATAGGGATCGTACCAGCTCGCCATATGGACCATCGGCACATCGGCATAACGATCATAATAGCCGCGCGCATAGATGCCCAACTGCTTCCAGAAATCGCTGAGCCGGTCATTGTCCCATTGCTCGAGGATAAAGGCTTCATATTCGGGTGCTGCGACGAGCGGAGAATAGCCCCGGCGCCAGCGCCGTCGCGTCCAGGCACCGATATCCTCGGCTTCCAGCGCAGCACGGCGCACGGGGTCGGCCTCCGTCTCCGGCGCGAGCAGCGCATGTTTGCGCGCCCAGGTCAGCTGCTTGAGCTCGAACGCCCCACCCTGCCGCGCGCCGCCATGATAGGCACTGGAAAACCCGCCCGAATCGAGGAACATTGCGCCCAGCCCCGGCGGATCGAGGCAGGCGAGCGCACTTTGCACATGCGCGCCATAGGACAGGCCCATCGTCCCGATGCGACCGTCGCACCAGGGCTGTTCGAGCAGCCAGGCCAGCGTGTCGGCGCCGTCCTCGGCCTCGCTCAGATATTTGGTGAAGACCCCTTCGGATCCATAGCGCCCGCGGCAATCCTGGAGGACAAAGGCATAGCCGGCTTCGGCGAACCAGCCTGCAATCTCCGGCTTGCTGCGCAGCCGTGGCACAGCGCGGGTGAAATCGCCATGGTTCGATCCGCGCTTGTCATAGGGCGTGCGTTCCAGCAGCACCGGCACGCGCCGGCCCGGAACCCAGTCGGGCGGCAGATAGATGTCGGTGGCCAGCCGGATGCCGTCGCGCATCGGCACCATCGCGTCGGCAATCGCTGCGGTTTCCACGATCATTGCGCCGCCGGCAGGCTATAGCGCGCCGGCGCATCGGGGCCGACGGGAAGATCGAGCGTTACCCAGGTCGCGACCAGCGCAAGCCCGGTCAGGCCAATCGCGATCGAGAAGGGCAGCATCATCGCGATCAGCGATCCGACGCCGAACCCCTTCACCCAGCGCTGGCACATCACCAGCACCAGCACGAAATTGGACGCGACCGGAGTCACGATGTTGAAGATCGAATCCCCCATCCGATAGGCGGCCGTCGTCATCTCCGGCGAAACGCCGAGCAGCATCAGCAACGGCACCACGATCGGCGCCATCACGCTCCACTTCGCGCTCGCCGAACCGATCAGCAGATCGAAGATCGACGACATCAGCAACAGGGCGACCAGCAGCAACGGCACCGGCAATGCCATACCGCGCAGCAGTTCCGCGCCCTTGATCGCCATGACCGGGCCGAGATTGGACCAGGCGAAGACCGCTACGAAATGCGCCGCGAAGAAGACGATGACGATATAGGGGGCAAGGTCGCGCATCCCCTGCCCCATCATCCTCACGACATCGCGGTGCGATGCGATCGTGCCGGCGCCCGCGCCATAGGCCCAGCCACAGGCAAGGAAGAGCAGAAAGAACGCGGCGATCAGCGCGCCGTAGAACGGCGTCAGCCGCGCCGCGCCGTGCGCGCTATCGTCGATCAGCGGATGGAAACCGGGCACCAATGTCAGTGCGGCGAACAGCGCAACCACGACCAGCGCCGCAAGCCCGGCGCGACGCAACCCGCGCCGCTGACCATCGTCGAGCACGCCGACCGGGGCCGCAAGCCCGGCATCGGGGCCATCGGCCTGCCAGCGTGCAAGGCGAGGTTCGACGATGCGATCGCAGACGAACCAGACGATCGGCAGCAGGATCAGGCCGAGCGCCGCGGTGAACCACCAATTGCCGAGCGGATTGAGGACATGGCCGGGTACCAGCAGATGCGCCGCGGCCTGGGTGATGCCGAGGATGAGCACGTCGAACTGGCCGGGCAGGAGATTGCCCGCGAACGCCCCCGAAATGCCGGCATAGGCCGCAGCGATCCCGGCGAGCGGGTGACGGCCTGCCTCGGCATAGACGATCGCGGCAAGCGGGATCAGCACGACATAGGGCGCATCGCCGGCATGGTGCGACAACAGGCCGACCAGATAGGTGCACGGCGTCAGCCAGCGCATCGGCAGATTGCGCACCGCGCGCCCGATCAGCACGGTGAACAGCCCGGCGCGCTCAGCAACCGCCGCGCCGAGCATCACGACCAGCACGAAACCGAGCGGCGGAAAGGCCGCGAGCGTCTTGGGCATGTCGATCAGCAGCTTGCGGAGATTTTCGGCGGAGAACAGGCTCTCCACCACGATGAGATCGCCCGTCGACGGATTGACCGCGCTCCAGCCCGCCCCCGCCGCGACCGCCGATACCGCCATCACCAATATGATCAGCGCGACGAAGATGAAGGCCGGGTCGGGCAATGCGTTGCCGAGCCGTTCCACGCGGTCGAGCCAGCTCCGCCGCCCGACCGCTGCCTGATCGTTCATCCGACTCTCCCAGCCCGCTCGGGTCGAGCCTACATCTTCACCGAGAAACGGGCGTAGAGGAACCGGCCGCGCGCATCATAGGTGTAGATGTCGTAATTGATCGGCGCATTGGCATAGGATGCCGGCGGCGCGCGATCGAACAGGTTGTTGACGCCAACCCCGAAGCGCGCGCGGCCATCCTCGACATCGAAGCCCATTTCGGCGTCGATATAGGTGACGGCGCTGGTGCGGGCATTCTTGACCGGGTTCACCACATCGGTGGTCTTGCCGATATAGCGCGCGCGCAGCACTGCATCCACCGCTTCGCCGGTCCAGCTCAGCGACGCCTGTCCCTTCCAGCGCGGATAGGTCGAACGCGGCTGATCGCCCTTGCCCGCGCGGTTGTCGACGATGGTCGCGCCGGTCGCCGGATCCGGCGAAACCGTGCGGAACGATCCGAGATAGGATGCATCGAGAACCGTGGCGAACTTGCCGATATCGGTGCGGAAATCATAACGCAGCGTCGCATCGACACCGTCGGTGCTGATCGAGTTGAGATTCTGCGCACCCTGCAGCAGTTCCAGGATCGCACCGGTGCCTGCATCGCGGCTGACCAGATCACAGAACACACCGGCGCGCAGCGCGCAAAGCTGCAGGATCTGCGTCGCCGATTGGGCGGCGATCGCGTTCTTGATCTTGATCTTGTAATAATCGACCGTCAGCGACAGCCCGGTGAGCGGCGTGACCGCGACGCCGACGCTGATGCTGTCCGACGTTTCCGGCTTGAGCGTCGTATTGCCACTGATCACGCCGGGGATCAGCCCGTTCAGGTTGAAATTGATCTGATTATAGCCGGCGGGAACGCCCGCGCAGCCGGGCTTTCCTGCATTCGCGGCGGCACCGCCATTGCAGGGGTCAGTGCCCTGGAAACTCGTCTGGCGCGCGCCCTGATAGAGTTCGAGGATCGACGGGGCGCGGAAACCCTGGGCATAGGTGCCACGGATGAGCAGCCCATCGAATGGACGATAGCCCGCGCCCGCCTTGAAGGTCGCCTTGCCGCCGACCGTCGAATAGTCGGAATAGCGGCCGGCCAGACTGAGATCGAGCGCCTTACCGAGTGCGGAATCCTTGAGCAGCGGGATCGAGAGCTCGCCATAGACTTCGTGCAGGTCGTAGCTGCCCGAGGTTGCCGTCCGGGTCTGCGCGGTCGTCTTGGTGTAGAGCGCAGCGTTCAGATAGGTCGGCGCGGCATTGGCGATCGGATCGGGATTATCGACGCCCTTGTTGCGCCGATATTCATACCCCACCGCCAGCGCGACATCACCGGCGGGCAATGTAAACAGCGTGCCGGTGACGTTCGCCGATGCATTCAACAACTCGGTATAATTGGATTCGCGCGTGGTGAAGCGGATAAAGGCCGCCTGCTGCTCGGTCATCGGGCCGAACAGGTTGATCGGCACGCAACCGGCGACGGCGGCGCAGGCAGCCGGATTGCCCAGGCCCAGGAACAGATTGTCGTAATTGACGCCGTTGAGCGCGACCGAGTCGATCTTGTTTTTGGCATAGCTGCCGAACACGTCCCAGTTCCAGCGATTGCCGAACAGTTCGAAGCCGCCATCCAGGCCGCCGGCGATGCGCACCGTCTCGACATCCTGGCGATTGTCGCGATTGCCCAGGTCGCTCATCACCTTGCGGATCCGGAACGCCGAATTGGCGGCGAAAGCGAGGGCATTGGCGACGGGCACGCCATTGGCAGTGCCGAACGGATTAAAGGCGTGATTGTTGGGGATCGAGAAGCCCCGCACCGTGCCCGCGGTGCCGCCGATATCGAGCAGCACCGGCGAGAAGAGCTGGTTGGACTTGCGCCGGTTATAGAGCCCTTCGACGTAGAAATTGATGTCGTCGGTCACCTCGTAGCCGAACCGGCCATAGATGCCGTAACGCTCCGACGGACCGGCCGAATAGATGCCCTGCGCCTGGGTGTTGTAGAAATCGCCGGGCAGCGACGCGACGTGATAGCTGTTGTCGGCCAGATTGCCCGCGCCATAGCCGGCACCACCATTGAACGCGATCGGGTTGGTGGCGTTCGCAAAGCCCGCACCGGTGCCGAAATAGGCGTTGGAGGCGAGCCCCGGCAGGATGAACAGCCCATTGGGGCTCGTCCCCGGCGTCGTCACCGGCACCAGCGACAAGGTGGTCAGATCGCGCGCGGTCGTCAGGATCGGCTGCGACTTGAAATAGCTGCCCGACAGGATGAACGAAGCCCGGCCAACGCGCTTCCCGACATTGAGGATCGCGGTATATTCCTCGCCATCGCCCTTGTCGGTGGTCGCGGCGCGGATCGAACCGCGAATGCCGTCAAAGGGCTGGATCGTCTTGATATTGACGACGCCGGCGATCGCGTCGGCGCCGTAGATCGCCGAAGCGCCGTCCTTCAGCACTTCGACGCCGTCGATCATGCCCATCGGGATGGTGTTGAGATCGACAAAGTCGCGGAAACCGCGCTGACCGACCGCATCGACCCAGCGATGGCCATCGACCAGCACCAGCACGCGATTGCCGCTGCCCTCACCGCCGCCCAGATAGCGCAGATTGATCGAGGACGCGCCGTAGGAAGTCCCCTGCGTACCGTTCGAATTGAGGCTGACGCCCGCCGAAGGCAGTTTCTGGAGCAGTTCACCCGGCGATGCGGTGCCCGATTTTGAGATGTCGTCGGCGGTCAGGGTCAGCAGCGGCCCGACGGTCTGGGCGTCGCGGCGCTGGATGCGCGAACCGGTGACGACAATGTCGACGGCCTCTTCGGGTGCTGCTGCGTCCGCGGCATCCGCCGGCGATGCGGAAGGATCGGCTTGCTGTGCGAAGGCCGGCGAAGCGATCGCCAATGCGATCATGCTCGCGCCGAACAACACGCCGCGCGCTCCATTCGCTCGACACCGTGTCGAAAGCATCTCCGTCATCATTCCCTCCATTCCCCGATTCGGCCTAAGGCTTAGCGATCCGTGACGGCGGCGAAATCTGATGACGTCATTTCATCGTACCATATCAAAATCGGCATGACCTTGCTCTCAATCGACGCGATTAGATATGCCCTTGTCGTCAAAGGCTTTCAAAGGCGAACCGGCGATGATGCTCGATCGAAGATGCGTGCTCGCGGCCGGGCTTGCGCTCGGCATTCCAGCCGCCCAGGCGCGCCGGCGTGACACGCGTATCATCCTGCTCGGCCAGTCGCTGATCCAGCAGAATCTGTGTACGCCCGCCTGGCCGGGCATGGCGGCGATCGTCCGGCGCCTCGCCGGGGCGGACGTGGTCTTCACCGATCTGGAAACCGCCATCGATGGCCCCGGGGCGGGCCCACCCACCCGGGTCGGCGAAGTGCTCCATGCCGCCAGGCCCGAGGTGATCGATTGCCTGCGCACGCTGGGCGTGACGATGGTGACGACCGCGAACAACCATGCCTGGGATCTCGGCAGCGGCGGCATCCTTGCCGCGATCGATGCGCTCGACCAGCGCCGGATCGTGCATGCCGGCACCGGCCGCGATCTGGCAACCGCATCGGCGGCCGCGTATCAGGATACGCCCGGTGGCCGCGTCGCGCTGGTCGCAGCGGCGGCGGGCGCGATCCGCGACGGCGCCGCCGCGACGGCCACCCGCCCCGGCGTCGCCGAAATCCGACGCCTGGCGTCGGGCGAGCTCGATCCCGGCGATGTTGCACGCACGCTCGATGCTATCCGCGCGGCGCGCGCGACCGGCGCGGCGGTGATCTTCTGCCTCCACAATCATTATTGGGAGCCGGTGCAGGCGAACACGCCCGAATGGCAGCGTAAATTCGCCCGCGCCTGTATCGACGCCGGCGCATCGACCTTCGTCGCGCACGGCACGCCGCTGATGCAGGGCATGGAGCAGTATAAGGGCGCCCCGCTTTTCCACGGCCTCGGCAATTTCATCTTCCAGACGCGCAAGGCCGATGGCGCCTATGGCCCCGCCACCTGGCGCTCGCTGATCGTCGACGCCCGCTTTCGCGACGGCCGTTTCGTCGGCGCCGATCTGGTGCCCGTCCAGCTCAAAGCCGAGAAATCGGGCGGCGAATATTCCGCCGGCTATCCGATGCTTGCCGGCGAACGCACCACGAAACTGGCGCCGAGCCCGTAAATACGTCGACATATATCGATCGGACCGAAACACGCAGTTCGTACATCGCCGCGATCGCATCCGTTGCGGATCGATCGCCACACCATTATATCGCCCATGTCGGAAAAGGCAGACTTGGTTTGGTAAGCCCAAGTCCTTTCGGTAACGAAAGCTCTGGTCTCTGGCCTCGTGCATGAGATCCCCACGACGAACATCGGACGCTCCACGGGGCGTTTCATTGTTCGTCCGTGTGGTACTCAATAGTCGAGGAACGCTCCGGTCGAACATCGACACAGGAGCAGTTCATGCACACCCCTCACCCGATTCTCCATGACGTCGTCATTGCCGGCGCCGGCCCGGTCGGCCTGTTTCTCGCCTGCGAACTGCGGCTCGCCGGCCTTTCGGTGCTGGTGCTGGAGCAGGCGGAAGACCCGCGCTCGCCCCTCAAACGGCTTCCGTTCGGCATGCGCGGCCTTTCCGCACCCACCATCGAAGCCTTTTATCGTCGCGGCTGGCTGAACGACATCGCCGCGCCGGAACGCGCGAAAGACGATCGGGACAGTGGCAGCCTTGCGTCTGCCGCACATTGGATGCAGCAACCGCGTCGCCCGGCCGGCCATTTCGCCGGCATCCAGTTCTACGACGACATCATCGATACCACGAACTGGCCATATCGCCTGCCGTCCCCCGCCGGCACCAGCATGGCGGTCGATATGGAATCGCTCGAATCCGCCCTCGCCGCTCGGGCAAACGCGATGGGCGTGGAAATCAGGCGCGGCGTCGGCGTTACCGCGTTCGATCAATCCGGCGAAGACGTAACCATTCGCGCCGGCGAGGAGGTTTTTCGCGGACGCTGGCTCGTCGGCTGCGACGGTGGCCGCAGCGTGGTGCGCAAGTCCGGCGGGTTTGAATTTGTCGGCACCGATCCCGAGTTCACCGGCTATTCCATCGACGTCGAGATCGCCGATCCGGATGGGCTGCGTCCGGGCCGCCACTATACGCCGACGGGCATGTACAGCTATGCACGGCCGGGCGTGATCGGGATGGTCGAGTTCGACGGCGGCGCTTTCCATCGGACCCAGCCGATCACGCGTGAGCATGTGCAGGCGGTCTTGCGCCGCATATCCGGCACCGACGTCACAGTGACCGCGCTTCGCCTGGCCACGACCTGGACCGATCGCGCCCATCAAGCGACGGCTTATCGCAAGGGACGCGTGCTGCTCGCGGGCGATGCCGCGCACATCCATTCTCCCCTGGGCGGCCAAGGACTCAACCTCGGACTCGGCGACGCGATGAATCTGGGCTGGAAGCTGGCGTCCACGGTCCGGGGTGACGCACCGGTCGGGCTGCTCGACAGCTATCAGAGCGAACGGCATCCGGTGGGCGCACAGATTCTGGACTGGTCGCGCGCGCAGGTCGCGCTCATGCGCCCCACCCGAAGCACGCGCGCGCTCGAAGCCATCATCCGTGATCTCATCGAGACCCGCGACGGCGCGACATATTTCGCCGAGCGCGTATGGGGCGTCTCCCTCCGCTACGATATCGGCGGCGATCATCCGCTCGTCGGCCGCAGCGTTCCCGATTTCGAACTGGCCAACGGGACGAAGATCGGCGCGTTGCTGAGCGAGGGAAAAGGTCTGCTCCTGAACTTGGACTCCCGCGCATCGCTCCGGGCGGTTGCGAGCCGCTGGCGCGGGCGGGTCACCTACGTCGCGGCCGATGTGAAGGATCGGCTGGGCTTGAGCGCCGTGCTCGTGCGCCCCGATGGCTTCGTCGCCTGGGCCAGCGAAGCCGCTCCTGACAATGAGGAAACGTCCAGGGCTGTGTCACGCTGGTTCGGCGGGCATGTATCCGCCTAACCCCTCCGACGCCGCGCACATGATCGCCCAGCCAAGCCAAGCGGCTACGTCGCGCCGTCAACCGCCGCCGCAAGGTTGCTCAGGTATTTGGCAATATTGCCGCGTGACATCGCCGCATAATCGCTTTGTGCAGACTCGATCGGCGTGAACTGCGTGCGGACCAGGACGATGCAGGCATCCTCCCCTGCGGGCGTCACCGAGATATGGCCCGCATATTCCGCCCATAGCAGCGGCCCGTTGTCGGTCATGGAATACTCGATCACCCGCTCGCGATGATCGAGCCATTCGAGCCTTTCGATCACCCGGCCTCCACCGATCTCCGGATCAAGGTGATAGACGCGGAGGGCGCCGAGCCCCTGCCCCTGCACTTCGACGCGATGAACATATCCGTGCGTCAGCGCATCGCCGCCGAAATTGCCCACGAACGTCCAGGCACGATCGGCCGATGCCTCGATCCGCGCCGCCACTTCCACAATCTGCATCTTTGCCTCTCTCGTTCGTCGTTAGCGGATGAAGTCGGCGCCGGGGTGCGCCCGCGGATATTTCTTCAGATAGTCGAGGAATTTGCCCAATGCCCGATCGCTTCTGGTGAACATGCCGCGCGTGAAGCGGATCGTGTTGAGGATTTCGGCGTCCTGGCTGACCACCGCCACTTCGAGCTGCATTGCGAAATCGAGCGTTTCCCGAACGATGCGATCACCCTCGGGCGTGCCGTCGGATTTCCGGGTCGCGATCACGAAGTAACTGCGCAAGGTGCCCGGCCGATGCAGCCCGCACGGATAGAGGAACGCGAACCATTGCCCGTTCACGCTGCCCGTCTGGTAGAAGATGTTGGTGCCCAATATCCCGACATCATATTCGATCGGCGCGCCGCTGTCGCGGAAATGACCTGTCAGATGATAGTCATAGCCATAGGGATGCCAACGGATATCCGCGCTCGGATCCGCATTGGCCAGGTCGATTCCGTGAACGCAGGTGATGTGATTGAAGTCCGAGGTGTTGCACATGAACACCCAGGGATCGGCCATCAGGTCGATCGTCGGGATATCGGTATGAAAGGCCAGTTCGTCGTCGGGAAAGCCGAGATCGGGCAGATCGAACAGCGGAGTCTCGCCGTTGAACGCCCAGATCAGCCCGAACCGCTCGACCGTCGGATATTGGAAGACGCGCATTCCGGCCACGACCGTGTCGTTATTTCCGGTGCGCACGCATCGTCCATCGGTGCCGAAGCGCCATTCATGGAACGCACAGACCAGATTGCCACCGGATACGCGTCCGACCGACAGGTCGGCGCCATTGTGCGGGCAATAGGCGCTGACCACGCTTACTTCGCCGCTCTCGGTCCGAAACACCGCGACCCGCCCGTCGAGGAAATTGCGCCCAAGCACCTGTCCCGGCACAACATCGCTGGACCGGCAGAGCGGCCACCAGCTTTGCGAGAACAGGCCGTCATCGCCCTCATGGATCACGCCCCGACCGTTGCGGCGCCGGTCGATCAGATGGTCGGCGGCGATATCCCCATGCAGATAACGCTCGAGATCATAGCCTGCGGTCTGCGACATCATGTCCTCCTGCATCAGAATTTATAGCCGGCGGTGATGCCGTAGCGGCGCGGCGAGCCCGGGTAGCGGATGTCGGTGAGCCCAGCGGAGAAGTCCTTGGAAAAGAACTCCTCGGTATAGCGGACATCGAACAGGTTTTCGGCATAGGCCGCGAGCGACAGCCGCTCGTTCGTCCAGGTCAGCCGCGCATTGACGAGGTGCAGCGCGTTCTGCCGCGCCGCATTGTCGACATGCCAGTAATTCCCGCCCCTGCCCGAATATTCGACGCGGCCGACCAACGAGGATCCGTCCAGCGGCAGCGTATATTGCCCCGACAGCGTATAGGACCAGCTATAAGTCAGCGGCACCCGGTTGCCGCGAAACTGGTCCGTCCCGTTGAAATCCTTGATCTTGCTGTCGATCAGGCCGAGCGAGGCGCCCAGTTCGACATTGCGCGCCGGGCGTGCCTGCGCCTCCAGCTCGAAGCCGAATATGTCGGTATCGGCGACATTGATGATCCCCTGATCCGCGACGTTCAGGATGAAGACCTGTTGATCCTTGTATTTGATGTGAAAGGCGGCGGCATTGAGCGTGAGCTTGCGATCGAACAGGCTGTTCTTGGTGCCGATCTCGAAATTGGTCGTCGTCTCGGGCCGATAGATGGCCGGGAAAACCGCCGTCGGCGGATTGAAGCCGCCGCTGCGAAAGCCTTTCGCGGCGGTCGCGTAGATCATGCTGTCTGCGGCGATGTCGTATTTGAGCGACAGTTTCGGCTGCCACTGGTCGAAACTCGTCCGCCGGTCCGCCGCACCTGGCCTCAGCCGGTCGTGCTGGATCCGCCGGTCATGATCGTAGCGCAGCGCCAATGTGAGTTCGAAGCCGTCGACTATGTCGTAGTTGATCTGCCCATAGGCCGCCTTGCCGCGAATATCCTCGGTGACGCGGGTGACGGGAATCGGCGCATAGTCGGCGGGCGGCACGCCGATCCGCGTCGGATCGGGCGAAATCAGCACGACGGTATCGGTGTCGCGCTCGCCATCGAGATAAAACAGCCCCGCCGTCCAGCGCAGCCGCTGGCTCGATGGAGAGGCCAGCCGGATCTCCTGGGTGAAGGTCTCGTAGCGCCGCTGCTGCGTTGCCCCCAGGATCGACTGGGGAAGCCAGTCGAGATCCTCAACCAGATCGACGCTCGTTTTCGATTTGGCGCTGATCGCGGTGACCGTGAACGGCCCTGCGTCATAGTCGATCTTGAGCGAAGCTTCGCGGAAGTCACGGCTACTGCGTCCGAGAAAGTCGTTCTGGATCGGCGTGCGGGTATCGTTGGCGCTATTCGCCGGAAGCGGGATGTACCAGGACGCGCCGCCGTCCAGATCGCCATAGGCACCGCGCAGGTCGATGCTGAGTTCGGGCGTCGGCTTGAACAGCAATCGGCCGCGCAGGTTGATGTCCTCGACAAAATCGACTTTCCGGTCGAGCGTGACATTGTTGAAGACGCCACCGAAGTCCCGATAGTCGCCGGCGATCCGGAAGCTCAACACTTCGCCCGCGATCGGGCCGCTCAGCGAGCCCATCAGGCGGCGGTCATCGCCATTGGCATAGTCCGCAACCACCCGCCCCTCGATCCGGTCGGTCGGCATGCGGGTGGTGATATTGATCGCCCCGCCAATCGCATTGCGTCCATAAAGCGCGCCCTGCGGCCCTTTCAGCACTTCGATGCGCTCAAGGTCGAACAGCGCCTGCTTGATCATGTCGGTCGAGTTGAGCTGCACGCCGTCGACCACCACCGCGACCGGCGCCTCGCCATTGCGGACCTGACCGATGCCGCGGATGCTGATCGCGACGGTGCCGGCGTCCTGTGAATCGACAAGCGAGAGATTGGGTATTTGCGCGGTCGCACCGTCGATGCTGCGGATGCCCGCCTGCTCGATCATCCTGCCCGACAGGACCGAAACCGAATCCGGAATATCCTGGACATTCTCCGCACGCCTGCGCGCGGTCACAACCAGTTCCTCGGGCACATCCGCACCCGCCACATCCTGGGCCGCAGCCGATGTTGTGCCCACTCCGAGAACGATGCCGAGCCCAACCGTGGAAACGGCGACCAATCGGCCGATGGCATATAAAGATGTCATTGTTCGATCCCTCACTCCCTGACGCCCTCGCTGGACCCCGTCGCTGGACGGGCTGGGGCGATTGTCGGGACGAATTTACGGTGTCGGATCGCGCGCCGATATCGGTCGAAAAGGTGGAGGGATCCGATCGCCAACCCGTCCGTGACTGCCGGCGAGGTGGATGTGGTCAGATCAGCCGCATGTTGCGCGCGGCGAGGATGGCACGCGAACGCGTCGCGACATTCAACTTGCGATAGATATTGATCCGGTGCGTCTTGATCGTGCTTTCGGCGACGCCGAGGCTGCGCGCGATCTCCTTGCTCGACAGGCCGTCAGCAAGCGCGCGCAGGACGTCCACCTCGCGCGGCGTCACCACGATGTCATGCGCCGGCGGCATCGGCAGGGCGCCCGCATGCGTTCTCGCGCAATCGCGATAAAAGCGATCGATCCGCATGCGCTGTCCGGGTTCGAGCAGATGAAGTGCTTCGCGACAGGTCTCCAGAACCGGGAGCAACAGCGTACCGAATTGCAGGATGATGCCGTTCAATTGCTCGGCTTCAGCCATTTCGAGCGCGTGCCGAAAGGCCAGGGTCGCGTCATGCCCCCTGCCCTCGCGCGCCAATGCCAGCGATTTGAGCGTCCATATCTCGACATCCAGCGCTGTCGATCCGTCATGTTCGGCGCTCGCGCTCAGGTCGTCGAGCTGTCGTCGCACGGACGCATCCTTCTGGAGAATGGCGATCGCGAGCATGGCGATCTGCCAGTCATACAACAGCCGTTTGTCGCGTGAGACCATCGCGTCGGACGGCGGCCCCAGCAAGGCGGCCAGCGCAGCAGCCTGATCGAGATCGCCGACCGAAATCCTGATGCGGATACGCAAGAGGTCGAGCTGATAATATAGTCGACCCAATCGACGCCGGCCGGCAGTATCGTGGCCGCGCTGGATTGCGCGCTCGGCCAGCGTGATATCGCCGGCGCGCACCGCCAACCATGCCTGGGTCGCATATCCGGCCAGGAAGATGTCGTGCCAGCCCTCGGTTTCCTCGATCACCGGCAATGCCGACTCCAGGTGGATATTCGCCGCGCCCAGATCGCCGGCCAGATAGAGGCTGTGCGCCACGAGCACCGAAGCGATCGCGACCTGGGCGCTGCCTTCGCCGAAATTGCGTGTCGAATGCTCGAGCGCGCGGCGGAAGAACAGCTCGGCCTCTCGGCGACGGCCCTTGCGAAGCTGCGAAAGCCCAAGATATTGATAGAGATAGGTTTCGATCAGCGGCAATTGCGCATCGCGCGACAGCCGGCACGCCTTTTCGCCATGGACGCGGCACCAGATATCGTCGCCCGCGTCGAAATGGCACAGACACAGCAAATGGGTCAGCAACGCCCGAAACCCGGGATCGCCCGCGCCGGACTCGAGATGCGCCGCGATCTTCACGGCATGATCTGCGGGGATGGCGCGATCCTCGTAGATGCGCGTCACGATCTCGTTGGTCATGATCTCGAATTCGAGCGCCGGATCACTCTCGATCAGTCGGGCGAGGCCGGAATGGTCCTGCAACCGGTCGAGCGCCGCGCGCGCCTCCGCGAGCCTGCCCTGCTGCGCGGCCAGATAGGCCTGGGCAAGCCATACCCGCGGCCATCGCAACGGATCGCCGAGATCGACTCCCTCCAGATGGCGCAGGATTGCCAGACCGCCGCGAAGTGCCACTTTCCAGCCGCCCGCCGCTTCCATGATCGCGATGCCCGCATCGGGATCACCAATGCGCGACGCGTGCTGGAGCGCGTCGGTAAGATATCCGGCAACCGCGAACCAGCGCGCCGCCCTGGCATGGAGATCGTCGAGCCTCGCGCCATGGCGGCGTGCCAGCGCATCGCACAGATATTCGCGCAGCAGCGGATGATAGCGGAACCAGACCCCGTCCTCGTCGAGCGGCGTCACCAGCAGGTTGAGTTTCTGCAATCGTTCAAGCTGCGTATGGCCATTGCTCCCGCCGGTGATGGCATCGGCCAGATCGGCGCAGATCCGCTCGGCGATCGCGCTCAGCAGCAGGAAATCCTGCAAATCCTCCGCAAGATCGGCGAAAACCTGCTCGGCAAGATAATCGGCGAGATCGGCGGAGCGACGCGTGAGATCGGAAAGCGACTCCCCCGTCGCCCTGCCCGCGCACCAGAGACGGAGCAATTGCAACACCGCCGGCCAGCCTTCGGTCTGTTCGCCGATCAGCGCGTGATCGAAACCGCAGGGTTGATCGGCGAAGAATTGTGTCAGCTCCTCCGGGGTGAAACGCAGATCGCTGCGATCGAGCGAAAGCAGATTGCCCTGAACACGCAGCGACGAAACCGGCAGATCGGTACCACCGCGCGTGGCGACGAGGATCGCGGCGTGGGCGGGCATGCGCTGGATGACATAGTTCAGGAACGCATCGGTCGCGGGTGACGCGATGCGATGATAATCGTCGATGATCAGCCGGATCGGCTCCTCGCTCATGTCGAGCGCCAACGCCACCGCCCGCGCCGCCGCTTCGGCGGCGAGCCCGGGCAATCCGGCCTCGATCGCTTCGCTGGAATAGGATAGCGGCACACCCGCGCGGAACAGCGCGGCCATCAGATAGGCGAAGAACTGGTCGCTTTCGAAACGGCCCTCGTCGACGCTGTACCAGGCCACGGAGATGTCCTCTCGTCGCCAATGTTCGAAGCATTGCGACAACAATGTCGTCTTGCCGTAACCCGCCGGCGCGCTGATGATGGTCAGCGGTCGCGTCGCGGCAACGATGCGGTCGACCAGCACCGGGCGGGCCAATGTGTCGATCGCCCGATGTGGTGGCGCCAACTTGGTCTTGATCAGCATCGATGTCGATCCTGCCAGAGTGAGCCGGGCTGGCAATCCACCTTATCGGTGGATTGCGCCACGGTCGCGCGTCGTCAACGCTTCCCCACACATCGCAACAGGGGTCACCATGCCAAAAACCGTTCTTTTCGTTGTCACGTCACACGGGGATCTGGGGGATACCGGCGCGCGCACCGGCGCCTGGCTCGAGGAACTCGCCGCGCCTTATGCCGTGTTCGAGGATGCCGGCTATGCTTGCATCATCGCGTCGACTGCGGGCGGCGCAGCACCGCTGGATCCCATGAGCCTGGAAACGCCCTGGCTGCTGCCCGCCGGGCATCGTTTCCTCCAGGATCCGGCCGCGATGGCCAAGCTCGAAGCATCGCTGCGACTGGACGATGTCGACGCCAACCGTGCCGATATCCTGTTCCTTGTCGGCGGCACCGGGACGATGTGGGATTTTCCGTCATCACGCACGCTCGGCCGGCTCGCATCGACGATGGCGGCGACAAAGCGCCCGATCGGCGCAATCTGCCATGGCGTCATCGGACTGCTCGGCGCGACGACTATCGACGGGCGGCCTCTTGTCGAAGGGCGCCGGCTCACCTGCTTCAGCAACGCCGAGGAACGCGCACTCAATTTCGATACGATCGTTCCCATGCTCGCCGAAACCGCGCTGACCGAACGGGGCGCGCTGTTTTCCTGCGCTCCGCCGTTCGAAAGCCATATCGTCCGGGATGGCATAGTGTTCACTGGGCAGAATCCCGCATCGGCAGCAGCGCTGGCGACCAGCCTCATTGCCGATCAAAATTAGGCGCCACGGCCGGTGCCGGCAAATCACTGTGCCTTGCGTTCGGTGAAATCGAAGCGGATGCGCACCCATTCGCCGACCATCAGCTTGCCGTTGAGCCGTGGCGGCTTCACGCGGAACTGCCATGCCGCCTGGCGCAGCGCGCGCGACAGGCCCGATCCCGGCGGAGATTCGCCGAGTTGGCGGCAATCCTCGACGCGGTAGTCGGGTATCGTCCGACACGCGATCATCGCCCAGCCCGCCCTGGCGCCCCCGGGCGGCAGATAATAGGCGATCTCGGCATCGGTCGGTTCGCGATACCATTCGGCGTTATAGAGCCGTGCGCCACCCGGCCCCTCACCCGGTCCGACGGCGGACGCGCTGTCCTTGCCCGCGCCGCTGTCCGCCCCGCCATTGGCGCTCTTCGCCAGTTTCGAGATATCGGCCGCGGCAAAATCCTTCTTGCTGAGGACGATCATGTCGAGCGGCGGCTGTTCCTCCACCGGTTTGGCGAGTACGGGCGGCGGCACGGGCAGGACGGGACGTGGCGGCGCGGCCTCCCCCGCCTTGGGCTTGGCACGTTCCCCCTGCTCGCTCTTCTTCGGCGCGGCGGGTCCTTCGGAGACCGACTGCAACTGAAAGCTTTTGGGCTCTTCCTTGCGGACGAATATCTGCGGCGGCGCCAGCATGAACAGCAGCAGCAGGCCGAGACCGTGGATCGCGAACGCCAGCAGCAATGCGATCGCACGGCGTCCGAGCGGTTCCCGGGATCGGCTCGGCGGAAAATGGGAGTACGCCGAACGCATCGGTCATCGCATTAGGCGCTGGCGCCACGGGCGGCAACCCGCGCTTCAGCGCTCATTGGTCAGAAATACGACATAGCCCCGGAAATTCGGGTTGAATTCCAGCCCCGGCGGCGCCTGCCATTCGCCATTCTGGAGCAAGCCGATGCGAAAGGGCAGTTTCAAGCGGTCGAGCCGGGCAAGATAGCCGGCATAGCCGGGAATGACGCGACGCCCCTGATAGATTTGCAGCACCACCTCGTCGACGACGCCCGCCAGCGCGTCGAGCCCGGCGGGATCGCCATTGGCGCTCCAGTCCAGCAGGCCGGTGATGCCCAGCCGACAATCAGCGGGCAGCCGGGCCCGCAATCCGGTCAGGAAATCGGCGTACTCCTCCAGATGCCGGGTCCTTGCATCGAAATCGATCTGGATGCCGACCACCCTGTTGCCAGCCGCGCGCCAGCGTTCGAGCTGGACGAGCAACTGATCGTAGAGGTGCGGGGGCCAGCGCAGCGTCTCGACACGGACCACCATCCACACATCCGCATGGTCGATCCGCGGAATCGCCGGCCGTTGTGCGATCAGCCTGACGGTATCGCGCGTGCTGACCTGCCCTTGCAGGATATAGACGCGCTTCGCCCGATCGAGCACCGGCTGCGGCCGGACGCCCGCCCAGAGCCAGAAGGCATCATAGTGCCGCGCATCGACCCTGTCGGTCGGCCCCGACGCCGCAACCAGTATCAACGACAGCGCCGCCGTCAGGCAGCGGATCGCCGGCTTACCAATAATAACGCAGCCCCTTCGCCCAGGGCGATGCCGGATAATCCTTTTTCAGCCGCTGGAACCAGGCCTTGCGCTGCTCGATCGGCACCTCGGTGCCGCCGCAGGTGTTGCTGCCCGACGGGCCGTAGCAATAGACCGCGCGATAAAGCGCATAGGCCTTGTCGTCCGCCCCCGCCTTGGGGTCGGCGATCACGCGCTTGTAGATCTCGAGCCGCGAGAAAGCCCCGCCGGCGAAGAGCGACGGCGTACCGCCCAGTTCGTCGCGCGGACGTTCATTGTCGAGCGCGAAGCCGTCGAAACCGTTGGCGCGCATGAAATCGGCCAGGCACAGCAAGCCGCCAGGATCGCGCGGATTGGCTGCCAGTCGCGTCGCGGTATCGCGAAGCGGCTTGCAACCGATATCCCCGAGCGCGGCGGAGCGGGTGAAGATGCCGAGCGGCGGCTGTTCGACAGCGGGAAACCCCCAAAGATAGGATTCGGCCTTCGCATCGGCGGGAACCAGCGCGAGATCGCCCAGAAAGTCGCGATAGGCCCCACGCGTCACGCCCTTGTAGAGCAGGGTGAACAGCGCAACGTCGCGTTCATGCCGGGGCGCATTGGCGTCCTTCGCCTGCTGCCGCAGCAAGGCCGCATCCGCGACATTGGCGAGCAGCAATTCGCGGATCGTTGCGTTGCGCACCGGCGAACCGGCCGCGAAGACACGGCCAAGCGCCTTGCCGCGTTCCTCGTTCATCGACAGCGCCAGTTCGATCGCGGCGCGCTGATGGGGCTGCGTCGCACCCTGAAGCATTTCCAGCCAGAAGCCGCGGGCATTGCGGTCGCCCTTCGCTTCCAAGGCCATTCCGCGCAGCATCTGGCGGCTGAAGGCGAGCGGCGTGAAACGCTGCTGCCGTGCCGCATCGGGGATCAACCGCAACACCTCATCCGGCTGGTTCGCCACATGAAAGCCGTGCGTCGCCAGCAGAAAATCGAACAAGGCGGCCTTGCCAGCGAAGAGGGGGCGCTGCCCCTCCAGTTCCTCGCGGCTGATCGCACCGCCGCAGCACATGCCGTCGGACTCGATCGCGTCGCTGCGCATCCGGGCAAGATCGAGCGTGGCAAGCAGGATCGGATCCTTGACCGCCCCGGGCTTGAGCTGGGACAGCAGCTTGTTGTCGACTTCCTCGGCCAGGGTGACGTCGTCGATTCCCCGCACGGCCGGGCTCTGCACGAATGCCGCCGCATATTCGGCCGTCAGCCGATCGGTCTGGCCGCCCAGCCAATAGACGCGGCGTAGCAGCCCCCGCGCCGATGCCGCATACAGCCCGCGCGGATATTCCTTGAGATAGGCGCGCAACGCCGCTTCGGCGCCGGAAATCGCGGTGGTATCGTTCTGCGCGGCCTCACGAGGATAGCCATATTCGTCGAACGCGCCGATCTGCGCGCGATTCACCTCGACGCGGCCGATCATGTAGCGCGCAGTTTCTTTCAGCCAGGGCTGGCCGGCGGAGCCGAGGCCACGAAACTCGGCCGATGCCGCGTCATAGTCGCCGTCGTAAAATGCCGCCGCCCCCTGCAGATAATGGCCGAATGCCCCGGCAAGCGGCGAGCGGAGCGCGCCCGCAGTTGCCGTCAGCGTCGCGCGGCTGCCGCCCGCGGCCGCGCAATCGGGCTGCAGACCGCGCCGCGCCGCGATCAGTGCGGCGCGTTCCTCGGCAGAAAGCTTCCTGGCGCCATTGACCGCGGCCTCGAACCCCGCCGTCCCGGCGGAATTGCTGCGGCACCGCGATCCCTCGCCATCGGCATAGCGCGTATCCTCCGCCCCTGCCGGGCGCGGCGCCAGGCTTTCGCGAAAACCGTACCATTCGAACAGCGGATCAGGGATCGGTGCGTCGGGTAAGGCCGGCGGCGTATCGGAGCGCGCATCCTGCATCAGCAAGGTCAGGTTCACGCGCGTATCGTTGCCGGGCCCGAGCAAAGCCATATTGTCGCAACCCGTTCGGTCGCGATGCGCCAGCTTCCACGACGAATAGCAGCCATAATCGCCGCTCGCTTCGGCCGGCGCCGACCAGGCCCAGACAAGCAACGGAAAAACGAAGGCGAAACATGCGCGGTACATGGCGATCCTCCCAGGGCAACGATGATGCTGCACAGCCCATTGCCGCGCAACGGGCCGCTTCGCCAGCGGGAAGACTCCTCAGCCGGGCGCAGACAGACGATAGCCGACACCGGGTTCGGTCAGCAGGATTTCGGGATCGGCGGGATCCTCCTCGATCTTCTGCCTGAGCAGGCTGATATAGACGCGCAGATATTGGGTGTCGGTGGCGCCCGCGCCCCAGCCTGCGGCAAGCAGCCGCTTGTGCGTCACCACTTGCCCCGCGCTCAGCGCCAGCGTGCGCAGCAATTCATATTCCTTGGGCGACAGCTTGAGCACGTCGCCGTCGAGCGTGACGGCGCGAGTGGCGAAGTCGATCGCGAGCGGGCCTGCGCAATAGGTCGCGGGCTGGCGCGAATGCCGGCGCAGCGCGGCGCGGATCCGCGCCATCAGCTCGCCGATCTCGAAGGGCTTGTCGACATAATCGTCCGCGCCCTCGTCGAGTGCGGCGATCTTCTCCGCTTCCTGGTGCCGTGCGGAGATGACGATGATCGGCACGCCCTCCATGCCGCGCAGGCCACGGATCACATCCTTGCCGTCCATGTCGGGCAGACCGAGGTCGAGCAGGATCACGTCGGGCCGATCCTCGTTCACCTGCGCCAGCGCGTTCATGCCCGTGCTTGCCACCGCCACATCATAGCCGGCCGCCGTCAGCACCGGCTCCAGCACGGCAAGCAGCGACGGTTCGTCGTCGACGAGCAGGATCCGGGTCGCGCTCATGCCGGCGCCGCCTCGGCCTGTACCTGGTCCGGCCGCGCGACCGGCAGCCGGATGACGATCCTAGTGCCCACCGGTCCGATCCCCGGCGTGCGCGCGACGATCTCGCCGTCGAGCGCCTCGACGAAGCTGCGCGCGATCGCGAGCCCCAGGCCGCTGCCGCGCGGCGACGGTTCGGGGCGGACGACGCGATGGAAACGTTCGAACACCCGATCCAGATCGGCATCGGGAATGCCCTGCCCCTGATCGGCCACGGTGATGCTGCAAAATCCGTCTTCTTCCACGCAATCCACCTCGATCCGGGATCCGTCCGCACTGTACGTTACGGCATTGTCGAGCACATTGATCAGCACCAGTTCGAACAGCGACGCATCGGCATTCACCAGCGGATCGGCGCCGCCGGGCAGGCGCACGATATCGCGTTGGCCCGCACGGGCACGGATGCGGTGGATGACCGTACCCAGCATGTCGCCCACCGAAAGCAGTTGCAGCCGCGAGCTTCCCTGACCGGCTTCGAGCCGGCCCATTTCCAGCAAATTTGCGGTGAAGCGGTTCAGGCGGTCGCATTCGTCGACGATGCCGCGAAGGAAGCGCAACGATGTCGGTTCGTCCAACTGATCGCGATAGTCGATCAGGCTCGATGCCGATGCGCTGATCGCGGTCAGCGGGGTGCGGAAATCGTGGCTGACCGATGAAAGCAGTGCGGTCTTGAGTTCTTCGGTGCGCACCGCTGCGCGGGTTTCCGCGATGCGTTCGGACAACATGGCGCGTTCGACCGCCAGCGCGAGAAGATTGGCGAGTGCCGCGATGAACGGTGCATCGAAACGGTCGACCCCGGCCGAGACGATCATCACCCCCATGACGCCCTCGCTTCCCTCCAGCCGGTGCGCCACGAGCGGCCTCGCCTCCGCATATCCCTCCGGGTCCGCAAGCGCGGCTTCGGCCAGCGCCTGGCGATCATCGCCGCCGGCGGATGCGTCGAGCGCGACCAATTCCCGGCCGCGCAGTGCGAACAGGCAGATATCCAGGCCGAGCTGGTCCGCCGCCGCTTCGAGCGAAACCGCCACATCCTGCGGCCGGACGGCACGTTGCAGCATCTGGCTGGCGCCGAGCAATGTCGAAAGGCTGCGATTGCTGCGGCTCGCCGCCTGCGCTCGATCCTTCAGGCGCCCGGCAAGCACGCCGGTCACGATCGCGCAGAGATTGAAGACGACCAGCGGCGCGACGTCGCGCCCCGTCGCCAGGCGCAGCGTCAGCACCGGCTCGGTCAGGTAGAAATTATAGAGCAGAAAGGCGGAGATCGCGGCGAGCAATCCCGCCGCAAGTCCAAAGAAAGCACCGGCCAGCGTGATCCCGAGCATGAAGATCAGTGCGCTCGCCGCCTCGCCGAATTCGGGCTCGACTGCGAAGGCGGCCGCCGACGACGCCAGCACGATGACGACGGTCGCGGCGAATTCCTTAAGGCCGAATTGCGGGCGGAACGACGCGAGTGAGAAGCGGTCGGTGGCGAAGCCCGGGATCATCTGCATCTGTCCATAGGAACTGGACATTATCATCTCGAACGCGTCCCGGGCGAAAAACCGATCTCCACTTGGGTGCGTGCTCCAGCTTCATTCGATCTGGTCCACGACAGCGGCGCTGATGCCGGGAGCTGACAGCAGTCCGCTGTCGTGGTGGGATGCGTGGTGCCTGGGATCGATTTCACTTAGGGGGAGTGAGATCGGCATCACGCAGGATCCGGGCTAGGCCGGCTACCCTTCGGGGTCCATGCATTTAAATCCTATAGTAACGCCGCCGTACCGACAGCGCCTAGGCTTGCACCCCGGACATCATTCAATCTTGGGGATCGACGTGAAGAGACATATCGCCGCCGCGCTGCTGGCCGGAACATTGCTGGTATCGGGTTGCGCCAAGAAGCCCGCCCCCGAAACCATCGCCAGCCAGGCGCCGGGCGCCGGCGACTATACGGCAACGCAGGAGGAAGGCGATCCGACCGCCCGGCTCCAGGCCGACCTGGTCGCCAATGCGGGCGCCGACCGTGTCTATTTCGATCTCGACGCGTTCGAACTGACCCCCGCCGCGCAGCAGGTGCTGGCGCGCCAGGCGCAATGGTTCCAGTCGCACCCCAACATCGCGATCACAGTCGAAGGGCATTGCGACGAGCGCGGAACCCGCGAATATAATCTCGCGCTGGGCGAACGGCGCGCCAACAGCGTCAAGAATTTCCTGGCCGGCCAGGGCGTCGCGGTCTCGCGCCTCTCGACCATTTCCTACGGCAAGGAACGGCCCGATGCGCTCGGTTCGGACGAAGCCTCCTATGCACGAAATCGTCGTGCCGTCTCGCTGGTCATCGCGCCGCTCTAGCGATGAGCGATCGCGACAGGGCCTATCTGGTCCGGCGCTGGAAGGACGAGTTGCGCGCCGCCGAACATGCCGGCTGCGAAGAGGCGCTCGACCGGCACCATCGGCTGGCCAGCGGCTATGCGCGCAGAATCGCCGCGCTCGATGCGGCGCGGATGGCGTCGCAGGAGCGGACGGAGTGATCTGGACGAGGTCGGTCTTGATGGCGGTGTCCCTCGCCCCGCTCGCCGCCGGCTGCGGCACGACGCTCGACCCGCCCGACGCGGTCTATGGCTGCGCGAACAATCTCGGTTTCGAGGTCCGCTATGCCGACACCATGGCGCATGTGAAGACCGCCAAGGCCAGCTATGCCCTGGCCGAGATCGAATCCTCGATCGGCCGGCGCTATGCGTCGTCGAAGGCGACACTGGTGATCGACGAGGATGCGGCGTCGCTCGTCATCGACGGCGAACCGCGTTATCTTCGGTGCCGGATGGCTTGAGGGTCGATCGACAGGGCGCGGTTCGTCGATGCCTCCAACCTGTCATCCCTGCGAACGCGGGGATCCAGCTTTTCCGTGAAACATCCGAAAGAAGAAGAAGCTGGATCCCCGCGTTCGCGGGGATGACACAGTGAGTTTACAGCATCGAGCTTCACGCCTCCCTGTCCGCAGGCACAATGCGATGCTGGAGAAGCGCGCCTAACGGACCTACCGTGCCGGCTGCCGGACCATCAGCGAACGGCCCGCATAGGCCTGTGGGCGGACGCCGGCGATCTTGACGGTCCGGCGCCCTGCCTTGCCCATGAAGGTGACTTCCACCGTTACCGGAGCGAGCGCCTTCAACCCGAAATGGACGGGGCCCATGCTCTGGCTGCTATAGCCGCCGGCGGTCTCCACCTGTCGCGTTCCAAGGATCCGGCCGGCCATGTCGTACAGTCGCACTTCGGCGCCGGCTCGGGTGAAGTGTCCCTTGGCATCGAGCACGAGCACGCTCAGCGCACGACGCGCGACATCGCGCGGGCTGGTGTTGCGGAACAGGATATGCCCGCCCTCCGGGCCAAAACTGTCGGTCAGCGACAGGTCGAGCGCGCCGTCGCGATCATAATCCACCCATTGCACGCCATGATCGGCGACGTTGACGATGCCGCCATTCGCCAGCAGATCGGTGAAGCTGCCGCCGCCAAGGTTTCGGAACAGCGCGTCCTTCGGCTGCAAATCATTGCCCGACCGGGTATAGGACGTGACCATCAGATCGGGCCATCCGTCATTGTCGTAATCACCGAACGCGGCGCCTACCGCATGGTTGTCGACCCCGATCCCAGCCTGCGCCGAGACATTGACGAAGCGCCCGCCGGGCTCACCACGATACAGGGTGTTGCGACCGTAATTGGGAACGAACAGGTCCAGATAGCCGTCATTGTCATAATCCCCGACGGCACAGCCCACGCCGCCCTCGTCCTTGGTGCGCCCAGGATTGTCGAGGCCCAGCGCGGCAGCCACGTCGACGAACCTGTCACCGTCGTTGCGCCAGAGCCCGTCGGTCGCGCCCGCCTGATTGGCGGTGAACAGGTCGAGATCGCCGTCACGGTCATAATCGAGCCAGCACGCTCCAACGGTCGGCCGTGTGTCGGCAGGCGCCTGGCCGGACGGCAATAACACGAACCTGCCACCGTCATTGCGATAGAGCCGGTTCTCGCCCGCGCGATCGGTCGCATAGAGGTCGACATCGCCGTCATTGTCGAAGTCGATCCAGTTGGTGTGGCGCGCCGACCGGCCCGGCAATGTCAGTCCGATCTCCGCCGTCACATCGGCGAAGCGCTGCCCGCGGACATTGCGGAACACGCGCGATGACACCACCTTGTCGGTGGGCCCGACCAGCAGATCCGGCCAACCATCGCCATCATAATCGCCCCAGCTCGCAGCGCGCATCTCCGGTCCCGACAATGGCAGACCGAGCGCACCGCCGACGCTGACGAAGCTGCCGCGATCGTTGCGATAGAGCCTGACCTCACCCGACTTGCCGACAACGGCAAGATCGAGGTCGCCGTCGCGATCATAATCCGCCCAGGCATTGGCGAGCGATCCGGGCGCCTCGAACAGTTTCGCCTGGATGGGCTCGAACGGCAAAGGCGCGTGCTGCGCGGCGGCGGTGGCGAAGGGCAGGAACAAGGCAAGTGCCGATGCACGCTTCATCATTTCGCTCCCGACCGAATCACGGCCGGCACCGACATGAACCCGCCGCAACCGACCGGCAAGCGTCACCGACGCTTGCATCCCCTGCCCGGCTGGTCCACCTCGCCGGCCATCACTGCCCTGCCTTTCGGACTCCACGCAATGCCCCTGCCCGATCCATCCGCCCAAGACCATTGGATCGAGACGCCAAGGGGCCGGCTGTTCGCGCGAAGCTGGGACGCTTCCGGCAGCGAAGCAGTTGCGCCGATCGTGATGCTCCACGATTCACTCGGCTGTGTGGAGCTCTGGCGGGATTTTCCTGCCGCGCTGGCACGCGCGACCGGCCGGCGCGTGATCGCCTATGACCGGCTCGGCTTCGGCCTGTCCGATATGCATACCGGCCCCATCGAGCCGGATTTCATCCGCACCGAGGCGCAGCATGGCTTTGCAGCGGTGCGCGATGCGTTCGGGATCGAGGAATTCGCGATCCTGGGCCACAGCGTCGGCGGTGGCATGGCGACATGGATCGCCAGCGATTTCGGCGAGACCTGCCATGCGCTGATCACCGAATCCGCCCAGGCCTTTGTCGAGGATCGCACGCTCCAGGGCATTCGCGACGCCGAACGCGGCTTCGCCGAACCCGGGCAGATCGAACGACTGGCGCGCTATCATGGCGACAAGGCACGCTGGGTGCTCGATTCCTGGGTCGAAAGCTGGCTGTCCCCGGCCTTTGCCGATTGGCGCCTCGACGGCGCCGGGATCCTTCCGCTCTGCCCGGTGCTCGCCATCCATGGCGGGGCCGACGAATTCGGATCGCCGGTCCATGCCGAGCGCATCGCCGCGCTCACCAGCGGCCCCGCAGCCATCCATATCATGCCGGGCTGCGGCCATGTGCCGCACCGCGAACGTGCGGCAGAGGTGACCGATATGGTCGCGCGCTGGCTGACCGAGACGGATCGGGTTTGAACGCCTGTGGCGGCGCATTCTCTCCATTGGCTGTGCCGGCGCGCGAATTGCGGACCGGCCGTCGCATTCAGTGTCGGCGCGCCGCCGATTTCCTGCAGTAGCTCGCTCAGCCCGAACGCAGATCAAGCGAACGAATCAAAGCGGGCGGACGGCGCGGAAGATCGTCTTCACCGCCTCTGCACCGATTTTCATACAAAATCGCGATTTGATCGCGCCGCGAGACGCGCTATCTGTGCCGCCATGCGTAACCTGATGTTCCTTCGTGCCCTGAGCACTGCTGCCCTGCCCGCCATTGCACTGGCCGGGCCGGCCTTTGCCCAGTCAGCTCCCTCCAAGCCCGCTCCTGCCAAACCTGATCCGGTCCAGCTCGTGCCCGGCCAGCCGGGCGGCCCGCCCGCCCCGGCAAC
>NZ_JBYSZM010000021.1:0-121306 GCF_058787155.1 Sphingobium sp. FW305-3-2-15-F-TSA7
GGGGAGTCGGAAGAGGCCTTGGCGCCGGTGCTCGATCCTGCCCCGACGCCCCCCTCTCCCCAACCCTCTCCCCCTGAAGAGGGAGAGGGAGTCACTCACGACGCCAGTTGCAGCTCTTCCAGCGCACCGGTCAGTGCAATGCCATCCTCGTCCGCCAGTGCGGCCTCGCGGAGCCTTTTGATCGTCGCGGCGTCGGCGCCGTCGCCCAATGCGCGATAGCGCTCGACGATCCGCGAATAGCTGGACAGCCCTCGTGCGAAGGTGTCGCCATAGCCTTTGATCAGCCGCTGACAGAGGATCAGTTCGAGCGCGAGCGCAGGATCGCGGCCGGCGGCGTTCCGTGCCAGATCCAGCCAGTCCTCGATCCGCGCCTGTTCCATCTCGTAGCGCAGCGTACCGCGCCGCCAGCGGCGGAAGCTTGCGAGCATGGAGAGCATGAGGAACCAGCGGACGCTGGTCGTCCGAACATGGCGCCCCTTCTTGAACATCGGGTGCAGCCAGCGTGACAACCGGTCGCTGGCCAGGATCCGCCGCCCGATGCCGGCAGGCAATGTCTCGCAAATCTCCTCGAGCCGCGGATGCATATATTCGGTGATGTGGAGAAGCTGATCGTCGGCCACCTTCACCTCATCGCGCACGCGCGCGAAGCGGCTGGCGCGGACCTTCAGATCGGCGACGCGGATCGTATCCTCATAGCTCATCCACAGCGCCAGGTGGCGCGCCGCTTCACGCGTCATCCGCCAGTCTTCGGCGCCGTCATCGACCGCGCGAATGCCTGCCAGCCGATCGAGATAGAGCTCGGCATAGCGGGCGTCCTGATAATCCATCAGCCGCCGCACGCCTTCGATCGCGAACTCATGCGCCGATGCCGGAAACTGCCCGGCGATCCGCTCGGCAAAGGCTCTTCCGGTCGCGCTGTTCGGCTGCGTAGCCGCCACGGCTTCGACGGTTTCGTTCAGCCGCCCCTGTGCGGCCTCGAAGCCGGCGGTAAAGCCCGCGAGATTGGTCTGGATCGCCTTGCCGCCGGCGCGGATTGCCGCTTCGAAGGCCTCGCGCGGGAAGGGAAGGGCGCCGCTGCCGGCCAGTGCGCCGAACATCACCGAACTGATGACGCTGCCGGTCTTTGCCGACAGTGCATCCATGTCGAAGCCGATAAAGCGTTTGGCGCGTTCACCGGCCGCCGCCAGGATGCGCTCGCCGCTCGCGCGACCGTCGCCCATCGCCGATTTCTCTGAGATGGCGTAGACCCGGTGGGTCGATCCGATCAGCACCGTGCGGTCGGCGCTGACGAAGCCGCGCAGGATGGCGCGGCCCGCTTCCATCAGTTCGGACGCGATGACGATATCGACGTCGCCCGGAACCGGGGTCAGCGCCAGTACGGGCTGGGCCGGGCCATCGGGGATCATCTCGATATAATAGACGGTCGATCCGGTACGCTGGGCGACGCCGGGCACCGAGGTTCCCTGCGAAACGAAGCCGTTATGCGCGCCCAGTTCGACAATCCAGTCGGCGAGCACGCCGCCGCCCTGGCCGCCCAGGCCGAGCACGGCGATGGCAATGCGTTTGCGATCATCCGTCATGCTCAGAATGCCCTTGCCGCGATCGAACGTGCCGACCGTCTTTGCACCGCGCCGATCACCCAGTTCCGCAACCGGTCGCGCGTGCGATCCCAGCGCGTCGGATTGGCGACGATTTCCGCCTTGTAAAAGGACGGGCAGAGCACCGCCGCGTGGCTGACCTCGCCGCACACGCCGCAGCCGACGCAACTATTGTCGACATGTGCGATCGGATCCTGGCGCAGCGGATCGGGATTGGCCTTGATCGTCAATGACGGACAACCCGACAGGCGAATGCAGCTATGGTCGCCGGTGCAGGTGTCGGGGTCGACGCCGAAGCGCTCGCGCACCACCCGCTGGCCCGACTTGATCGCCTTGGCCATCAGCGGCTTCACGCGACGCTGGCGGTTGAGCTGGCATTCGGACTGGGCGACCAGCACTTTCGGGCCTTTTTCCGGGCTGGTCAGCGCATCGCGGATCGCATCGCGCATGCCCGCCACGTCATAGGTGCGCGTGAGCGTCTTCGCCCAGCCGATGCCGATACCGCGCACCGCTTTCTCGATTGGATTGTTGGTCTGGCGATTGGCGTTCTCGGCCTTGGAGGACAGGATGTCCTGCCCGCCTGTCGCCGCCGAATAGCCGTTGTCGACGATGATCGTCAGATTGTCGTCCTGGTTGAAGACGGCGTTGCCGATGCCCGAGGTCAGGCCGTTATGCCAGAAGCCGCCATCGCCCATCATCGCGATCGCGCGCTTGCCGCCAGGCTTGAACGCCGAGGCGCCGGCGGTTCCCAGGCCATAGCCCATGGTGGTGTTGCCGATATTGAAGGGCGGCAGGATCGAGAACAAATGGCAGCCGATATCGGCCGAGACGTGGAATTCGCCCAGTTCCTTCTGGACGAGCTTCATCGCCGAAAAGATGGGCCGTTCGGGGCAGCCGGTGCAGAAGCCGGCGGGCCGCTGCGGGACCATGGCAGGCGTCAATGCCGGCGGAGCAGCGGGTGTTTCGGGCGGCGCCCGGTCCGGCGCCCAGGCACGCAAGAACTTCGCGACGCCGTCGCGGATCACCTGTCCGCTATATTCGCCGGCGCGCGGCAGCACGTCCTTACCGATGATCCGTGTCTGTAGATCGGCACGGCGCACCAGGGTGTTGAGTTCGTGCTCGATGAATTCGGGCTGGCCTTCCTCGACCACCAGCACGGCGCGCTTGCCCGTACAGAAATCGCGGACCTCGTCGGGGATCAGCGGATAGGTGACGTTGAGCACATAGATGGGCAAACTGGCATTGCCATAGGCGTCGGACAGGTCGAGCAGTTCGAGCGCACGGTTGAGCGAGTTGAACAACCCGCCCTGGACGATGATGCCGATATCATCGTCACGCGTGCCGAAATGCTCGTTGAGCCGGTTCTCCTGAACGTATCGTATGCCCGCCGGCCAGCGCTTCTCGATCTTCTCCACCTCGTGGAGGAAATTGGCGGGAGGCAGCACGATCCGTTCGACGTCGCGGGTCGGCGATTCCGCCGCCTGCTGTACGGTCATCTTCGGGCGCTGATTGTCGCGCGCGACGAAGCTGCCGGTGACGTGGCAGGCGCGGACGCGCAGTTCCAGCATCACCGGCGTATTCGAGGCTTCGGAGAGTTCGAAACCCTTTTCAACCATATCGACGATCGCCGTCAGGTTCGGGCGGGGATCGAGCAACCACATCTGCGACTTCATCGCGAAGGCATGGGTGCGCTCCTGCATGATCGAGGAGCCTTCGCCATAATCCTCGCCCAGGATGATCAGCGCACCGCCCGTCACGCCGCCCGATGCGACGTTGGAGAGCGCATCGGAGGCGACATTGGTGCCGACCACCGATTTCCACGCGACCGCGCCGCGCAGCGGATAATTGACCGACGCCGCGAGCATCGCCGCGGCACTGGCCTCGCTCGCGCTTGACTCGAAATGGACGTCCAACTCGCGCATCAGGTCGTTCGCGTCGGCGAACACATCCATCAAATGGCTGATCGGCGATCCCTGATAGCCGCCGACATAAGCGACGCCCGCCTGGAGCAGCGCCTTGGTGACGGCCAATATGCCTTCGCCGTGGAACACTTCGTTCGCTCCGATCCGGAGCTGCTCCACCTCGGCCTTGAACGAGCGTTCCGCCATCGGCTCAGCCCCCGACCAGCGCCAGCACGCGCAGCGGACTGCCCGATCCGCCAGCGATCTTGAGCGGGGTGGCGATCACCACGCTGCCGGTCGCGGGAAGCTGATCGAGATTCTGCAGGCATTGCAGGCCGTAGCGGCCGGCGCCGTGAAAGATGCCGTGCGCGGGGTAGGGCGGGTTGAGCAGATGCGCCTGGCCTGCATCGGTGCCGATCGTCTCGACGCCAAAGCCGTGTGCGTCGCGTTCCTCGACCAGGAACCGCACCGCTTCGGCCGACGGCCCGGGCGTATGCGCGCCATCCTCGCGGCGATTGACGTAATCCTCCACCGAACGCTTCGACCAGTCGGTGCGCAGCAGCACCCAGTTGCGTGGCGGGATGCGGCCATGCTCGGTTTCCCAGGCCTCGATATCGGCGACGGTCAGCAGATAGTCGGGATCGGCGGCCGATTTGGCCGAGATATCGATGACGATGGCAGGCGCGATGAAATCGGCGGGCTGGATCGTATCAAGCGCATTGTCGGGCAGGTCCTTGCCTGTCACCCAGTGGATCGGCGCGTCGAAATGGGTGCCGGTATGCTCGCCGACGGTGAAGTTGTTCCAGTACCAGGCGACGCCGCGCTCGTCGTAGCGCGAGATCTCCTGCTGGCTGAAGCCGGCGCATTGGCCGAATTCTGGCGGGAGCACCAATGTCGGCGTGTCCGGGGACAGCGTCTGGGTCAGGTCAACGGTACGGATCGCGCCCGAGGCGACCCCGGCGGCGAACTGCTGAAGCGTCTGCGTCGTCATTGGTTCTTCTCCCTCTCTATGGCCGACTATGACTCCAAAAACGTGCATATGCAACTTTTTCTCCCGGCGATATGGTCACGCCGGAACGACGTCGAATGCGATCGTGGTGCGGTGGCGATCATCCTCGAACGGGATGGTGCCGTGATAGAAATAGGAGGGGAACAGCACGAGCTTGCCGATCTCGGGCTTGACCAGCCTGGCGATGCGTTCGCGCGGGCCGAGGCCCAGCGCGGTCTCCCCGAACTTCAGCCAGCCCTGATTGTCCGGAGCCTTGTCCACCGCGGCGGGCAGCCCGACATAATAGCATGAGCTGATCCAGCCCTCCGGATGGAGATGATTCATATGAAAGCCCGTGCTGCGCAGCCGCACCGACCATGATCCGGCAAAGGCGAAACCGCCCGATCTGCGGCGGAGAAAGGGATGTCCGGCATCGTCTGGCAAGACCGCGATATAGTCGCGGATCCGGGCCTCGATCATCAGCCGGATCGCCGCGATCTCGGGACTGTCGCGATCGAACAGGTCGCCGATGGTCTGCGTGCCGCCGCGCAGCGTCTGTTCGAGTGGATGGTGCGACATGGTGTGCAGATCGGCGAGCACGGCCTCTAGCCGCGCATTGAACGCGGCGACGTCACCCATCCCGGCGGGCGGCTGGAGGATTGCGCTGTCGATGAAGCGTTCATAGTCGTTGACGTCTTCTTCCCGCCGGTCGCCGGTCAACCGCCAGCATAGCGCCTGATAGGCGATCGACTGCTGATCCAGTGGATTGCGCGCCAGCACAGGATCCAATGCCGCCTGCGCTTCGGCGGGGCGTTCCAGGATGATAAGCGTCCGCGCGACTTCCCGGGCGACCGCGGCATTGCCGGGATCGCGGGAGAGTGCGGCCGAGAATTGGGCAAGGGCGGCGTCGCTCTGCCGCTGCGCCCAGAATGCCTGGCCGAGCCTGTGGCGTATTTCGACCGTATCGATCCCGCGCGCCACCGCCGGCGCAAGCAGCGCGATGCTGTCGGCCGATCGGCCGCCCAGATTCCATCGGTTGGCGAGATCGGCGAGCAGCCCTGCTTCGTCGGGCCGAATGCTCAGAGCCTCCTGATAGCTGCGCAGATAGTCGGCGGTGTTCCCGGTCTGCCAATGAAGGCGTGCAAGCGAGTCGTGCGCATCGCGATCGTCGGGCCGGACCTCGATCGCGGCGCGATAGGCGGTCGCGGCGTCATCGAACCGCGCCAGATCCTGAAGGCAGTGACCGAGATTGTAGCGGATTTCCCCCGAACCGGGTTGAGCGATGGCACAATGTTCGAACAGATGCAGCGCCTGCGCCGGATCGCCCGACAATCGCAGCGCCACGGCCAGATTGTGCATCGTCGGGACATGGCCCGGACGGATGTCGAGCGCAGTGCGGAACGCCGCAACGGCATCGTCGAGCCGTCCATCGGCCCTGTACGCCCGTCCCAATGCGGACCAGGCCTTGCCGTCGCGCGGAGCCTGGCCTGTTGCCGCACGAAGCGTTTCGCACGCGGCCGCCGGATCGCCGGCTGCAAGCAGCGCCAGCCCCAGATTGACGCGCGCATCGCCAAAATCGGGCGCAAGTCGCAAAGCGCCACGATAGGCATCGGCCGCCTCGTCGTACCGCCCCAGATCGAGCAAGCTGTTGCCGAGATTGTTGAGCACGTTCGGCTGCGCGGGACTGGCGGCAAGCGAACGCCGAAAGAGCGAGACGGCGGCCGTATCGTCCCGCTGCCTGCGAGCGATCATGCCGAGCAGCTGCAATGCATCGGGCTGTTCCGGCGCCGCTGCCAATATCTGGTGGAGCAGGCGCGTGGCGTGCTCGCCATGGTCGGTGCGCGCGAGGTCCATCGCCTGGTGCAGCGCGTCCTGCATTGTCATTTGCGGCATGTACGCCCGGCTCCTTTCCCTGGCCGTGCCGACGCAATCGGGGACGTCGGCAGCGAACCAAGCAAAAGCGGCTTGTACGGTCAAGCGAATCGCGCTTTAAATCATGTGCTAATTCACATAATTGGGAGCGCGGTCATGAATATTCGGCTGAACCGATCGAGATTGCGGATCGGAGCGGGTGTCGCACTGGCGCTTGTCGCGACCGCCATGTCCGGCGGGAGCGCTCAGGCGCAACCCGGCCCGCTGGCCCGTCCGCTGGGCGACACGACCGACGATGTCCGGCGGCTGCCCATCCCGCCGGTCGACCGCAGCCGCGAGCCGCTGGTGGTGCTGAAGGGCGGCACATTGCTCGACGGTCGCGGCGGTTCGCCGATCACCAATGCCGTGGTCGTGCTGCAAGGCGATCGCATCGTTTCGGCCGGGCCAGCCGCATCGATGCCTGTGCCCGCCAACGCCGGGCGCGTGATCGATGCGTCCGGGCTCTACATCCTGCCCGGGCTGATCGACCTGCATATCCATTTCACCCAGCAGCGCGGCGACGATATGGGCAGATATTCGGACAGCCCCGCCGCTGCCGCCATCCGTGGCGTGGCGCTGGCCGATCAGCTCATCGATGCGGGCATCACCGCCGTGCGCGATGTCGGCACGATGGACGACGTCGCGCTGCGTATCAAGGAAGGCGTCGATCGCCGGATCATCCGCGGCCCGCGGGTGATGTGGAGCGGCCGGATCATTTCGAGCACGGGCGGCCATGGCGACGAAGTCACCTCGACCGCGACCGGGCGCCAGAAACCAGCGCTTGGCGGCGCTCCACGCGGCTTCGATGGGCCATGGGAATGGCGGACGGCCGTGCGCGAGCAGGTGCGCAACCTGGCCGACTGGATCAAGCTGGGGGCGCCGGCGGACAAGGAGGAACTCGCCGCCGCGATCGAGGAAGCTCATTCGCTCGGGGCGCCGGTCGCGATCGACAGTTTCGGCGATTATACCGACATGGCGATCGAAGCCGGGGTCGATACGCTCGAACATCCGCTGGCGATGACCGACAAGGCAGTGCCGCTGATGAAGAAGCACGGCACCGCCTTCGTGCCGACGATCGGCGCCTTCGACAATCTGCTGGAGGGCGGATATCCGGTAGCGGGCATTCCCACCGGCGGCTTCTATCACACCCATTCGCGCCGGTTCGTGATCAACCAGCAAGATCATCTGAAGCGTGTCGCGGAAGCGCACCGCGCCGGCGTGCCGATCGGGGTGGGCACCGACATCCCGTTCGAGAATGAACGCCGCTATCCCGACGCCTATTTCCGCGAACTCGACTATCTGAAGCAGGCCGGGCTTTCCAATGCGGAAATACTGGCTTCGGCGACGCGCGTCGGTGCGCAGATCATGCGGATGGGGGACAAATTGGGCACGATCGAGCCCGGCAAGATCGCCGATATCCTGGTGGTGGGCGCCGATCCGCTCGCCAATCTCTCAGGCCTGCGCGACGTTCGTTATGTCGTCGCGGATGGTCAGGTGGTGGTGGAGAAGGGGGCTCGGTAAGGGCGACCTCCCTCTTCTTGTCATTCCCGCGAAAGCGGGAATCCAGACGATGTCGATCATCGAGCTCTACGTCACTGGATTCCCGCTTTCGCGGGAATGACAGGGGAAAATCTACTCGATCGGCAGCTTGCTCAGATTGTGGCTGATCTTCTGCAACGTCTTGAGCAACTGGGCGATGTCGCGATCGCTGATGCCTTCGGTCGCACGCACGAACTGGCGGCCGACGATCGGGGTCAGTTTGCGCAGCGTCTGCTGCCCAGCCGGCGTCAGCGTCACTTCGGTGATGCGATTGTCCTCGGGATTGGGCTCGGTCGTGACCAGCCCCTGTTCGAGCATGCGATCGATGATCCGGCTGACCGTCGATCGTTTGGTCAGCGCGACTTCGGCAAGTGCGCCGATGCTTGCCGGCTGATGTTCGCGAAGAACCGTCATGATGCGGTAGATGGGCTTGGACACGCCATGCTTGTGCAGCACCTTGTCCATATCCTCATGATATTTGTAGTCGGCGTGCGCCATCAAGTAGAATGGCGAATTCTCCAGCCGGAAACCCGGGCTGCTCGGGTCGTATGCGCTACGGCCGCTCATGCTATCCTCTGATTTGCCCATCGACTTCATAACCTGTTCCGGCAACGACATGTTTCAACTACGCTGATGGCGCCTTGCCCGCAACGTTCCATCCCGCCCCCTTAGCAGGAGAGGGGTGGTTGTGGAGGCATAATCCGACAAAAGACACGTGTCTTTTCACCTATCTCTGTGCGTCAGAATGGAACCCGGCTTCCGGCCGATGCGGCCTCGGCGGCGCGACACAGATAGGCGGCGCTCGCAAGATCCTGCACGACATGGCCAAGCGATTTATAGATGGTGACGTCGTCCGGGCCAGTGCGGCCGGCCAGGGTGTTTGCCATTATCTGGCCGATTTCGCCCAGAACATGATCGTCACCAACGAGCCCGGCTGCCTTCGCATTCAGGAATTCGGCACCCTGGGCGAGCACGCCGGGGCGATAGTCCGCAATGAAACGTGCGCGCGCGACCAGCGCAGTGTCGAGTTCGGCAGGGCCGGCGCGGCTCGATCCGACCGCATTGATATGGGTGCCGGGCCGGACATGATCGTCATGCAGGATCGGATCGTGCGCGGCGGTGGTGGTGCAGACGATATCCGCATGCGCAACCGCTGCACCGACATCGGGCGCGCCATCCGCGTCGAGCCCCAATTCCGTGCGAACCCGCGCCGCCATCGCAGCCGCCAGTGCCGGATCGCGCCCCCAGATCGTGACATGATCGAGCGTTCGGACATGGCTGACCGCTTCGATATGCCGCCAGGCCTGTTCGCCATAGCCCAGCACGGCAAGCCGCGACGCGTCGGCGCGCGCGAGCGTGTCGGTCGCGGCGGCGGTCGCGGCAGCGGTGCGGATCGCGGTGACCTCGCCGGCATCGACGATCGCCACCGGGGCACCGGTAGCCGCATCGAACAGCGCGATCACGCCCTGATGCGAGGGTTTGCCGGCCGCGAAATTCTCCGGAAACACGCTGACCAGCTTGGCGCCGAACGGTCCGTCGCCACCCATTGCGCCGGGCATCACACCGAATGCGCGGCCATGATCGAGATCGATGATGCCGCGCAGCAATTGCCGCGTCGTCCCGTTCGACAATGCGATCATCGCGTCGCGCATCAACGGGATGCAGGCGCGATAGGTCAGCAGCCGTTCCACATCCTCGCGGCCCAGGATCAGCAATCCGCTCATGCGGCCGCCGCCGGCGCGAGGCGCGAACGGAACCAGCGGATCAGCAGCATCGCGTTCACGATCATCACCAGACCATAGATATTCTGGGTCACCGCGAGCGGCAGGCTGTCGAGCACGGTCAAGGTCAGGAAAGTTGCGAGCGTGACATTGTGCACGCCGACCTCGATCGCCAGCGTCATCGCATCGGCGCTGCCCGCGCCGATCAGCCGCGCAATGCCGAGCCCGGCCGCCATCGCGGCGACATTGAGCAGCAGGATCGCCGGGCCTGCGCCCCAGAGATTGGCGAGCACCATGTCCAGGCTGACGCCGATCGCGAAGGCGACCACCGCGATCAGGACGATCAGCGAAACCGGGCGAAGCCAGCGGCTGACGCGTGCGGCCAGGTCAGGGGCGAAACGGCGCACGAGCATGCCGACCGCGATCGGCAGCACGGTGATCCGGATCAGCTGCATCATCACATTGGGAATGGAAAGGTCGGGAACTGTGCCGCCTGCCGCGAAATGCGGGATCGCCCAGCTCAGCAGGATCGGAATGGAAAAGACGGTGATCAGGCTCGACAGCGCCGTCAGCACGACCGCGAGCGCGATATTGCCGCGTCCGACGAATGTCAGCGCGTTCGATGTCGTGCCCGCCGGGCAGATGCCGAGGATGAACAGACCCAGCGCATATTGGGGCGGCAGCTGAAGCAGCCAGCCGATGGCGAGCGCGAGCAGCGGCATCAGCACGAGTTGTCCACCAAGGCCCGCCAGCACGGTGCGACGATTGGCGAGGACGAGCCCGAAATCGCCGAGCCTCAAGGTCAGGCCCATGCTGAACATGATCAGCATCAGCCCGATCGGTACGAGCGCGGTGTTGACGAAGGCGATCATCTCTTGCGACATCAAAATCTCTCTTCCTGCGGTCGGGCGATCAGGCGCCCCAGATCGTCCTGGCGTAGTTGACGAAGTTGCGGCCCAGGATCTTCTCGATCCGTGCCTCGCCATAGCCGAGCTTGCGCAACCGGTCGGCCAGGTCATGGAACTGGGTGGGACCGCGCAGGTCGATCACGAAGGGCAAGGTATCCGGATTCTCGCCGGCCGCGCCGATGCCCGCGGCCTTGCGGTCGGAGATCTCGCGGGCGATGCGTGTCCGGTAGGCGGGGAGGTCATCGATCGCGGTGATGCCGCCATCGGTGCCGATACCGACATGATCCTCACCGCAGATCTTCACCGCATGGTCGATATGCGCGACCACATCCTCCGCCGTGGCGTGGCTGGTGGGGTTGAGGAAAGGCATGAAATAGATGCCGACAAAGCCGCCGCGCTCGGCGACCAGACGCAGTTCCGCATCGGTCTTGTTGCGCGGCAGATCGGTCAGTGCGCGACAGCCGGTATGGTTGATCGAAATGGGCTGTTTCGACAGTCGCGCCGCTTCCAGGCAAGTCCGCTCGCCGCTGTGTGACAGGTCGACCATCACCTTGTTGGCGTTCAATCGCTCGACGAGTTCGCGGCCGAAAGGCGTCAGCCCGCGATTTTCCGGCGCCATCGATCCGTCGCCTGCTGCGTTCGCGGGATTGTAGGTGAGCTGGAATATGCGGACGCCGAGATTGGCGAAGATGTCGGCGCGCGATACGTCCTTGCCCATCATCGCGCTGTTCTGGAATCCGTAGATGATGCCGATCCGATTCTCGCGCTTGGCGCGCAGGATGTCGGCGGTCGTCAGGATCTTGAGAAAGTCGTTCGGCCGCGCCTCGATCCGCGCATTCCAGATGCCGATCTCCCGCACGCTATGCTCGAATGGCTCCATGTCGCCGGCGACATAACCCAGTGTCACGTTGACCGCGGTCAGGCCGGAAGCGCGGGCATCGTCGACCACGCGCTGATCGACCTCACGGGCAGAGGCATTGGCGACGCCGGTCTTGGGTGGTGGGCCGTCGGGGCGGCGATTGGGATTGCTCAGGCCGCCAAGCGCATTGATCACGATCGCGTTTGCGGGAACCCCGTGCGTCGGCGCAGCCGCCGCGACCGCCGTCGAGAACAGCGAAGGCGCCGCAACCGCGCCAGCACCCAGTGCGAGCAGGTGGCGGCGGTCGATCTGCGATTGGGGAATGTCGGTCATCATTTGCCTCATTCTCTCAGAGGAATCTCGTCGCGCGTGATCGGGCGATAATCGGTTCGATCGTAGCGGCGGCCCTGCTTCACGGAGAAGCGCACGCTGCGCAGATTGCCGAGCGACTCCAATGGATTACGTTCGACCACCAACAGGTTGGCGAGCTTGCCGGGCTCGATGCTGCCCATATCCTTCTCGCGCCCGATCGTGCCCGCACCGGTCAGCGTCGCGGCACGGATCACCTCGGCGGGCGACATGCCCGCCCGTTCGGCCAGTAATTCCAGCTCGTCGTAAAGCGCGGGATAGGGCGCATCCCATTCGGTGAAGCCGTCGGTGCCCGTCGCGATCCGCACGCCGGCACGAAATGCCTGAAGTGTCAGTTTCGCCGCGAGATCGAGCGTGCAGTGATAGGGTTTGCCGCCGGGGTTCTTCGCGGTGCGCAGGTCGGTCTCGCGATAGACCCGCAGCGTCGGATCGAGGATGATGTCTCGCCGTTTCATCTCGGCGAACAGCTTCGCCATCTCCGCCGTGTCGCCGGCAGCGAACTTCGCATAATCGACGGGGAAACGATCCTGATAGCTTTGCGGACGCGGATCGGAGAGCTGATAGGCGAGGTAGCAGGTGTGGGAGATGACGTCCGGCCCGGCCGCGATCACCTGGGCAGGCGGCGTGGGAAAGACCATGCCGTGCGCCCAGACACGCATGCCCTGGCGATGCGCCTCGGCCGCGATCTTCCTGACCAGTACAGGTGGCAGGTTCGCATAGATCTTGATCGCCATGGCGCCGGTCCCGCGCGCGATCGACACTGCGGTACGAATATCGGTCTTGTCGGTGATCACCTGCATCCATGGCACGGTGCCGGGGGTGAAGCCGCGCGCCGCAGCGGATGTGCGGGGATCGTCGAAGAAGCTCTGGCCCGCCATCAATGCCGCGAAATACAGATCCGGCCCCGCAATCTCCCCCAGCATCGCCTCGCGGTTCAATTCGGCGATCGAGCGCAGATCGTCCGCCATGATCCGGACCGCGGTGATCCCGCTATAGATGTCGCGGCGCATCTGCGCGCGCGCCGCGCGTGCATCGGGCGGTGTCGCGAGATGCTGATGGTCGTCGATCAGCCCGGGCAGCAAATAGGCGCCGGCGATATCGATGATCTCCGCTCCCTTCGTCATCTCGGGCGTCAGTGCGCGGCTTTCGAGCACCGCCTCGATCCTCGATCCGGCGGTCACCACCGCCATATCACGCCGGATCGATCCGCCGGTGCCGTCGATCAGCGTCGCACCGCGATAGATCACCCGCTGCGCAGCGGGAGCCGGCGCAAAGGGCAGGGGCTTTTCGGCCCGTGGTTGCGCAAGGAGTCCCGACGTGGAGAGGCAAATGAGAGCAAGACATCCAAGAAGGCGTGGCAGCAAGGACGGCACGAACATTTCCCCCCGGTGCCGTTTGCAGCGGCACCTCCCCATGGGTGATGCCAGTGACGGCGCCTGCTTTCCACCCCCAAAGGCGAGAACATCGCGACGAGCGGCGGGAATGCGTTTCGCCCCCGGATTTCAGCCGCTAATACAGCGTGGCGAGCCGGGGAGTTGCGATGTTCGATTGGGATGATCTGCGCGTTTTCCTGGCCGTGGCCCGCGCACGGCGCATGGCGCCTGCGGCACGTGCGCTCGGCGTCGATGCGACGACGATCGGCCGGCGGATCGCGCGATTGTCCGATGCGCTGGGGGCCGAGCTCTTCGAATCCGTGGGCGTGGAAAAGCGCCTGACCGATCGCGGCCAGGCCCTGTTCCGCCATGCCGAAGCGATCGAGAGCGCGGCGCTTGCTGCCATGGGCGAAGTGACCGGGGATTCGCGCAGCCTGTCGGGCCAGGTGCGGCTATCGGTCGCGGAAGGCTTCGGCACCTGGGTGCTTGCGCCCGCGCTTCCGGCCTTTCATCGCACGCATCCCGATATTCAGCTCGATCTGGTCACCGCCTCGGGGTTCCTCAATCCATCGAAGCGGGAGGCCGACATGGCGGTGATGCTTGCCCGCCCGCGCAGCGGCAAGCTGGTGGCGAGCAAGCTCGGCGATTACCGGCTGCGGCTCTACGCGTCGCGCGCCTATCTGGATCTTTACGGCATGCCCGGGCGCGCCGAGGAGCTGAAACGGCATACGTTGATCAGCTATGTTCCCGAATTCATCTATTCGCCCGAACTCGATTATCTCGGCGAGATCGGCGCGGGGCTGGAGCCCAAGCTGAGGAGCACCAGCATCAACATCCAGCACCGGCTGATCACGGGCGGCGCCGGGATCGGCATGCTCCCCGCCTTTATCGGCGAGCGCGATCCCAATATCGTGCCGCTGCTGGCCGACGAAAAGGAAATCCGCCGCAGTTTCTGGCTGGTGACGCATAGCGACACGCGTGGCCTGGCGCGGATCGAGGCGGTGGCGGACCTGCTCCGTCGCTGCACCACCGGTTTCGGCTAGAGCGTTGCACGAATTCGTCTTTCCGGCTGGACCCGGCAGCCAGGTCGAAGCATGGATGCCCGTCATCAATGTCCATGCTGTGATCCGGGAGGAGCGAGGGTGACGCCGAATAGCGCACAAGGACCGCTGAGCGGCCTGAAAGTGGTGGAGTTCGCCGGCATCGGGCCGGCGCCGTTCTGCGGCATGCTGCTTTCCGATCTCGGCGCGGACGTCATCCGCATCGATCGCAAGGTGCCCGGCGTCGACGGCGTCGGCGTCAACGGCAGTCCGTACGCGGTCACCGAGCGTGGCCGACGGTCGATCGCACTCGACCTGAAGCGACCGGAGGCGATCGAGACCTGCCTGAAACTGATGGAAAGCGCGGATGCGATATTCGAAGGGTTTCGCCCCGGCGTGATGGAGCGGCTGGGGCTCGGCCCCGATGTCGTGCTCGCGCGCAATCCGAAGATCGTCTACGGCCGGATGACCGGCTGGGGACAGACCGGCCCCTATGCGCCGCTTGCCGGTCACGACATCAACTATATCTCGATCAGCGGTGCGCTCGATGCGATCGGGCCGGGCGACAGGCCGGTTCCGCCGCTCAATCTGGTCGGGGATTTCGGCGGCGGCGCGCTCTACCTCGCTTTCGGTCTGCTGGCGGGCGTGCTGCATGCGCGTGCGACCGGCACGGGCCAGGTCGTCGATTGCGCGATGAGCGATGGCGCCGCATCACTGATGGCGATGTTCTACGGCCTTCGCGCCAAGGGCATATGGTCGGAAGCGCGGCAGGACAATCTGCTCGACGGCGGCGCCCATTTCTATGGCACCTATCGATGCGCCGACGGCAAATGGATTTCGCTGGGGCCGCTCGAGCCGCAATTCTACGCCGAATTCCGCAAGCGCGCCGGGATCGACGACCCGGCCTTCGACACGCAGGCGGATCGCAGCGCCTGGCCGATGCTTCGTGAGAAGCTGGCAGCGCGGATCATCGAGCGCAGCCAGGCCGAATGGTGCGCCATATTCGAGGGAAGCGATGCCTGTTTCGCGCCGATTCTCGGCATGGATGAGGCACCGGACAATCCGCACAATGCGGCACGTGGCACCTTTGTCGCACCGGGCGGCATCGTTCAGCCTGCGCCTGCGCCGCGCTTTTCGGCGACGCCGGGCGCCATCCAGTCGCCACCGCCGGCTGCCGGCCAGCATAATGACGAAGCATTGGGCGATTGGGGCCTCACCACCGCCGAGATCGCGGCCCTGAGGGAGTCGGGCGCGCTGTAACGCCCGGCGGTCGCTCGCTTCAGGTCGCGCGCGTCGGGTCCGCCAGCGCGTCGCCGACGCCGGCCGGATAAAGGATCGGCAGCGATCCGGTCTGGCGTTCGATCATGCGGTGGACGCGGGGCTTGTCCGGCCCCAGGTGAAGCGCGAGCAGCCGATCCGAATTGACGGCATCGGCATGGGTGCGGCGATGATTGTGCCGCACATATTCGAGCCAGGTCGCGACATGGTAGCGCTCGATCCACAATTCGGGTTCAGCGAGGTCGCGCATCAGCGCCCAGTGTCGCGCGCCGTCACGGATGCGGATGCGGCGGCGCTCCGCCATCTCGGCCAGGAATTGCCTGATATTCATCGGTGCGATGCGATATTCGATGGTGACGACGATCGGCCCGCTGCGCGGCTCGACCGGGACGGCGGTTTCGGGTTCGGTCCATCGACTGAGCGGATTGAGATTGAGCGCCTGAACCTCCGGCAAGGGGCGCCACAGGCCGATGATCGCGCCGACCGCCTGCAATGCGCCGGCGATCAGCAGTGCCGTGTTGACGCCATAAGCGCCAGCAAGCCCGCCGAACATCCAGCTTCCCAGCGCAATGCCGCCGGACGACGCCATCTGATACGACGCCAGCGCCCGCCCCACCACCCAGCGCGGCGACGCGAACTGGACCGAGACGTTGAAGGTCGAAAGCGCCAGCACCCAACCGGCGCCGGCAATCATCATCGCGACGATGGTGACGGGCAGGATATAGCTCACCGCCGAAACCACGGTGCCGACGGCAAAGGCCGCCGTTGCCATCCGCACGATCGTCTCGCTAGACCCGCGATCGCGCAAGCGGCCGCTCAGCAGCGCGCCCAACACCGCACCGAGCCCGAATGCGCCGAGCAGCATGCCATAGGTGAGTGCGCCGCCCGAGATATGATCGCGCGCGATCAACGGCATCAGTGCGGGAAGCGCGCTGGCGGCAAGGCTGAACAGCAATGCGCGCAGCAACACCACGCGCAGATGGGGGGACATTGCGACATAGCGGATGCCCGCGCCGACCGCCTCGCCGATCCGTTCGGGCGGCAACAGGCGGGGCGGCAATTGCGGTCGCCAGCGCAGCAGCACGACGATCAACCCGATATAGCTGACCGCGTTGACCAGAAAGGCGGCTGCCGCGCCCGCCGCTGCGACGATGACACCGCCGATCGCGGGACCAAGGCTGCGTGCCAGGTTGAAACCCATCGAATTGAGCGCGACCGCGGCGGGCAGGGCGGCACGCGGCACCATTTCGCCGACCGAGGCCTGCCAGGCCGGACCGTTGAATGCGGTGCCGATGCCGATCAGGAAAGTGAAGCCGAGCAGCAACCAGGGGGACAGCAGATTCTGCCACGCGCAGATCGCCAGGATGGCGGAGACAACGAGCATGAAACCCTGCGCCCAAAGCATCACCGTCCGTCGTTCCAGATTGTCGGCCACGGCGCCCGCCCACAATGCGAGCAGCATGACGGGCAACATGGTCGATGCCTGGACCAGCGCGATCAGAGTCGGCGAATTGGTGAGCGAGGTCATCATCCACGACGCGCCGACCAGCTGGATGAGCGTACCGAAATTCCCCGCCATATTGGCGATCCACACCGCCCTGAACACCGGAATGCCAAAGGGGGAGGGAGGTTTCTCGCTCGGTGACGCTGATGGCGGTGACGGATCGGCCATGCCCCCTCATGCAGCGACTGGCCGGCGTTGAGAAGGGGCGAAAACACGAAAACGACCCCGCGCGGATATGGCGGTCGTGGCGACGCGATTCCCGCATCTTCGACGGATGCCGCAAATCCATCGACGAGCGTCGCCCGGCCGCACTGGCTTGTGTGGCATCGGCGCACCAGATTGGAGCAAATCGAACGAAGGCGCTGCGGAAACCTGTTTTCCGAACGTCCTCTTCAATATGGCGCCGTGAGGGGGGACGATGGAGATTCTGGAACGCAGACTCGAGCGCGGACAGCTCGCCATTGGGATCGTCGCGAACGGGCGCGTGGCGCTTGGGCTGTTCGCGGATCTCATGCGTGAATTCGATCGCGGCTTTCGGCGCTTCGCACTGCAGCGGCGGCGCAAGGTCGGCCATTTCCTCTCGATCGAGGCGCTGGCCACCGATTGCGTGATCCTGCGCCATGATCCCGATGCCTGTCATTGCGGCAGCGACAATGTGGTCGAGCTGGCGCTGGCCGAGCTGCGCACGGCGATGGCAAGCATCGCCGACGGCAGCGGAGATATCCGATCGCATTCATTGTTCCGGCTGATCGACAGCCTCGGTCGTCTTGCCGGCAATAAATGGGTCGACGGCATCATCCTGCGCAGCGAGACATTGCTGATGATCGACGGTGCATTCGGCGACCGCTGGAAAGCGATGCGGATGATCTGGGCCTGCGCGGACGGCACCATGGACGAGGACGGCTCGTCGGACATCGCCCGGGCAGCCTGACGCGGGAGGATCAGTGCACCCAAGGGAAGGCGCACCGATCACGATTGGCGACGCGGTCGCCACCTCTCTCTCCCTGTGTCCGACATTGCACGCCCGACATCTGAAAGACGTTCCAACCGACGATTTCCGTAACGGCATGCCGAATTATTTTCGCCTTTGCCTGGTCCTGTGTCGACATTTTCCATTCAGGCGATATCGATCTTGCCTGGAAAACAGGGCGCTAGCGTCTTCGAAAACCGTCAGATCGATCGATGCTTGGGGAATTTCAATGAAAACGCACCGTGTCGCTGCATTGCTGGCCTTTGCGATGGTCACCACCAGCCTGGCATCGCCTGCCGCCGCGCAGGACGGGCAGGCGGAGACCCAGGCCATGGACGCCGAATATGGTGCGCTGATCGCCAAGCATCTGCAGGACAAAAGGATCACCACCGAGCTGGTCGATCATATGCCTGCATCCGATACGGTGCCGTCGCCGCTCAAATTCTTCGGCCGCATCCCCGGCACGCCCGATGAGCTGACCTATTCGAAGGACATCCAGCGTTATTATCAGGAGCTGGCGAAAACCTCTCCTAACGCCCGCTTCTGGACGATCGGCAAGACCGAGGAGGGACGCGACCTGTTCGTCATCGCGATCGCGGACAAGGCGACGCTCGACCAGCTGGAGCAGAACAAGGCCGAACTCGCCGCGCTCGCCGATCCGCGCAAGACGAGCGAAGCGGAAGCCCGGCGCATCATCGGGACCGCGAAGCCGATCTACTGGGTGACGAGCGGCGTCCACTCACCCGAGACCGGTGGACCGGAAACGCTGGTCGAAACCGCCTATCGCCTCGCCGTCGAGGATTCGCCGTTCATCCGCAAGATCCGCGAGAACATCATCACGTTCATCACGCCGGTGGTCGAGGTCGATGGCCGCGAGCGCATGGTCGACACATTCTATTACGGCAAGAAGACCGGCAAGCCGAAGCCGCCGATGATGTATTGGGGGAAATATGTCGCGCACGACAACAACCGCGACGGGCTCGGCCAATATCTGAAGATGACGCAGCACCTGACCGAAGGCGTGCTGGAATGGCATCCGACGGTGCTGCACGACCTGCACGAGGCGCAGTCGTATCTCTACACCTCGACCGGCAGCGGCCCGTACAACAATTCGCTCGATCCCATCCAGTCGCAGGAATGGTGGCTGCTCGCCCAGACCGAGGTCATGGAGATGACCAAGCGGGGCGTCCCCGGCGTCTGGACCTATGGTTTCTACGACGGCTGGGTGCCCAATTATCTGTTCTGGATCGCGCTGACGCACAACAGCTTCGGCCGCTTCTACGAAGTGCAGACCTATGGCCCCGATATCCGCAAGGGGCTGACCTTGCCGGCAACGACGACGAGCCGCGAATGGTATCGTCCCAATCCCCCGCTGCCCAAGATCGACTGGGGGCCGCGCAACCACGTCAACATCTCGCAATCGGGCCTGTTGTTCGCGCTCAACAAGGTCGCGGTCGATCGCGAACTCTATCTCGAAAATTACTGGCTGAAGAACCGCCGTGCGGTGGAGACGGGCAAGTCGAGCGAGGCGATCAATGCCTGGGTGATCCCGGCCGCGCAGACCGCGAAGCTCAACGTGATCGACATGGTCAACACGCTGCGCCGTCAGGGCGTGGAGATCAGCCGGGCGGATACGGCCTTTTCGGCGGGAGGCGTCAACATCGCGGCGGGCGATTACGTCATCCGCGGCGATCAGCCCTATCGGACGCTCGTCGACATGTACACGAGCGTGCAGAACTATCCGGCGAGCAATCCGCGGCCCTATGACGATACCGGCTGGACGATGCAGTATATGCGCAACGTCGATCTGAAGACGGTGCGCGATCCGGCGGTGCTGCAGAAACCCATGACGCTGCTCTCCGCCGACGTCGCACCGCGCGGCGGCATCGCGGGCAATGGCGCGACGATCCTGATCAACCATAGCGGCGACAACGAACTCGTCACATTGCGCTTCAAGCTGAAGGGGGTGAAGATGCTGGCGGCCGAACAGCCGTTCCAGGCCGGCGGGCGCAGCTATGCCGCAGGCAGCTTCATCATTCCCGACGCGGACCGCGCGGCGGTGGAAAAAGTGGTGGCGGAGCTCGGCATCAACGGCCAGGCGGTGGCGCGTGCGCCGGCGGTCAAGTCGCACGAACTGACGGCGCCGCGCATCGGCTATCTCCATTCCTGGCTGCGCACCCAGGATGAGGGCTGGTGGCGTGCGGCGCTCGACCGCTACGGCATTCCCTATGACTATTTCGCCGACATCAAGGTGCGCGAAGGCGGGTTGCGCCAGAAATACGACGTCATCATCTATCCCACCGTCGGCGGCAGCGCGCAGGATATGGTGGCGGGCGTGCTCAAGGACGGCGCCGATCCCATCCCCTACAAGCGCAGCGAACTGACCCCCAATCTGGGCGGCATCGACGAGGCCGACGATATTCGCGGCGGGCTGGGCCTCGACGGCCTCGCCGAACTCAAGAAATTCGTCGAGGAAGGCGGCACGCTGATCGGCGACGGATCGACGGTCGAGGCACTGGCCGATTACGGCGTCGCGACCGGGGTCAGCGTCACACGGCCGGCGGATCTTTACACCAAGGGTGCGATCATGCGCGGCGTCTTTTCCGACAAGACCAGCCCGCTGGCCTATGGCTATGAGGGCAGCGAGCTGCCTATCTATTTCTCGCAAGCCCCGGTGCTGAGCGTCGGCGCACGGCCTTCACCGACACCGCCAGGCGGACGGCAGGTGCAGAATATCACCCCCAATGCGGTGCCCGTCGAGCTATCCCGCTGGGGCAGCGAACCGGCCAAGGCCAAGACCGCAGAGAGCCCGCCGGCTCCCCCCGCCGCTCCGGGCGCCAAGCCGCCGGCCCAGAAGCCCCGTACGATCATGCAATTCCCTGCAAAGGCCGAGACTATCCTGCTCAGCGGCATGTTGAGCGGCGGCGAGGCACTGACCGGCAAGGCGCTGATCGTCGATGTGCCGAGCGGCAAGGGCCATATGGTGCTTTATGCGCTGCGGCCGTTCTGGCGCTGGCAGACCCAGGGTAATTATTTCCTAGGCTTCAACGCGATCCTCAACTGGAACAATCTCGGCGCGGGGGATCCACCCAAGCCATAAAATATCTCCTCCCTATCGCGTAGCGATGGGGAGGGGGACCACCCGAAGGGTGGAGGGGAAGTGCCGCGCCAGCGGCAACGAGCTCGTTGACGGCGGACAGATCGTATTTCCCCTCCACCACGCAACTACGTCGCGCGGTCCCCCTCCCCACGCTGCGCGTAGGGAGGAATGGCACTATTCCCCACCGATCAACACACCCTCGGACAGCCCGAGCCACGCCGCCATGCGCTCCAACTCCACCGACAGCACCTCGCGCCCGTGGGCAGGAGCCCCCGGCTCGAAGCCGATCCTGTTGACGATCAGCCGGCCGCGCTGGCGATCGGCCTTCAGGTCGACACGGCCGACCAGATGCCCGTCAAGCAGGAAAGGCAGGTCGTAATAGCCGTGCGTCCGCTTCTCGGCGGGCGTGTAGATGCCGATCCGATAGTGGAAACCGAACAGCCGCTCGGTCCGCGCGCGTTCCCAGATCAGCGGGTCGAAAGGGGCGAGCAGGGCGGTGCCCGCAATGCGGCGGGGCCAATGCGCGTCGCGGTGGACGAAGACCGGTTTCGACCATCCTTCGACCCGGATCGGCAGCAATACGCCGTCTTCGACCAGCGCCGCGACCGCCGGTTTCGTCTCGTCGGGCTTGAGCCGGAAATAATCGCGCAGCTCGCCCTCGGATGCGATGCCGAGCGCCTGGGCCGCACGCTCGATCAATGCGCGCTGGGCTTCGGCTTCGTTCGGTGTCGGCAGTGCCAGCACATTCGCCGGAATGACGCGTTCGGTGAGGTCGTAGACCCGTTCGAAACTGCCACGTCGTGTCGCGGTGGTGATGTGTCCGGCCCAGAACAGCCATTCCAGGACACGCTTGGAATCACCCCATTCCCACCAACCGCTGCGGCTGCGGCCATGGTCGAAATCGGAGACCGCAAGCGGCCCCTCGGTCCGGATGCGGTCGAGCACCGCCATCGCTTCGGCCCGGCGCTCGGTCGCGTAGATGCGCAGCGCCGGCCAGCCCGATCCGCCGCGATCGGCGCGTGCCATCCGCCAGCGGAGCAGCGGGTGGAGATCCAGCGGCAGCAGCGACGCCTCATGCGCCCAATATTCGAACAGCCGCCGCTCTCTCTTCCGGCCCCAGGCGGCACGATCGAGCAGCGTCCGGTCATAACCGCCGAGCCGGGAGAAGGCGGGCAGATAATGCGCGCGCGATATGATGTTGACGCTGTCGATCTGGTGAAGCCCCAATCGATCGATCGTGCGCCGCAAATGGCCCTGATTGACCAGGGCAGGGCGGTTCCGCCCGAAACCCTGCGCCGATAGCGCGATCCGCCGCGCCTGGCCGAGCGTGATCCGCTCGGTCACGTCCGCCCGATGCGGGTCGCGGCCCAGGCATAATCCTCGGCCGCCTTGCGATCCTTTGCGTCCTTGAACACTTTTTCCGGATCGGGTGCTGCGCCCAGAGCGTGCATCAGTGTCCATAGCGCGAAGCGACGCCCGGCGTCGCGCTCGGTCCCCAGAGCCACGCCCAGCCGCTCCAGCCCGGATTCAAGCGCCGCATCGTCGAGCGTTTCGATCGCGGCGGTCCCGAAATAAAAGATCAGAAGCTCTTCGAAATCCATTGCTCATCCATGCTCGCCGCGCCCGTCGGAAGGACAAGCATATCCTCGATATATTCCGCGATCGCCAGCACTTCGACCGAAATCACGATCGCGGCGGGACGGTCCACAGATAGACCATCCGGCCTTTGACCATCTCCGCGCGTTCCGGCTGCCAGTCCCCCATGCGAAAGCTGTGGCTCACGATCCGGGTTCCGGGCTTCAATTCCGCGAGAAAGCGGGGGAGGAGCCGTTTGTTCAACGATTCGATCAGATAAAGCGTGATCACGGTCGCATCGTGGAAATCGGCGGTGAAGATGTTTTCCTGCCGGAAACTGACCTTGTCGGCGACCCCGGCCGCCTTTGCATTGGCCCTGGCCTGAACGATCAGGCGGGGGTCGATCTCGATCCCGACGGCCCGCACGTCGAATCTGTGCGCGGCCGCGATCAGGATCCGGCCGTCGCCCGATCCCAGATCGTAGATCACGTCACCGTCCTTGAGCCCCGCCATGGCGAACATCGCATCGATCACCTCGTCCGGGGTCGGCGCGTAGATGATGTCGGGCTTTCCCCAATGCGGCGCCGGAGCAGCGGCCGGGGGCGGGCTGCCGCGCAGCAGCATCGCCGCACCGATCGCGGCGGCGGCAACAAGCATGGCTCCCGCGACGCGACCGACCGTCAGCATGGGAGCTCCATCCGATCGCTGCTTCGCGAACGATGCCGTCAGGCCGGCCGGAATTCGCCCGTCTGCGTGTCGAGCAGATGCAACACGCCGTCGGCGATCGCGAAATAGGCGCCGTGGATGGTCAGCCTTCCCGCTTCCTCACGCTCGGGGATGCAGGGAAAGGTGCGCAGATTCGCGATGCTCACACGCACCGTCTCGAGTTCGAGCGCACGAATGGCCTCGGGACCATTGCCCAGTTCATCCACGATCCGGTCGCGCGCATCGTCGAGCAGATCGACCCAATGCGCGATGAAACCGCCGGCGCCCGGCGGTGCATGCTCGAACCGGCGGGTCAGCGCGGCGTGGACGCCGCCGCATGCGCCATGGCCGAGCACCACGATCTCGGGTACCTCCAGCTGCGTCACCGCGAACTCGAGCGCCGCGGAGACGCCATGACGACCGCCGCCCAGCTCGAACGGTGGGACAAGATTGGCGATATTGCGGACGACGAACATCTCGCCAGGCGCCGTGTCGAAGATCTGGGTCGGGTCGACTCGGCTGTCGGAACAGGCGATCACCATCACCTTCGGACTCTGTCCTTCCGCCAGTTCCGACCAGCGATCCCGCTGTCGTGCCCAGCCGGTTTCGCGGAAGCGGTGATAGCCGGAAAGGAGTGCGTTGAAGTCTGCCATGACTCGGGGCGTTAGCCTGATGGGGGCAGGGGTGGCAACTGGCCGGTGAAATCGCTATCTGCGCTTTCATGAGCGAAGCCGATCCAGCCACCGTCCCCGAAGCCCGCCCGCCGCGCCAGCGCAAGCCCGACTGGATTCGCGTCAAGGCGCCGACCAGCGTCGGCTTTGGCGAGACTCGCGCATTGATGCGCCGACTGAACCTCGCGACCGTCTGCGAGGAAGCCGCGTGCCCCAATATCGGCGAGTGCTGGACCAAGAAGCATGCGACGGTGATGATCCTGGGCGACGTCTGCACGCGCGCCTGCGCTTTTTGCAACGTCAAGACCGGCATGCCGCGCAAGGTCGACCCGCTCGAGCCCGAACATGTCGCCGTGGCGGCGGCCGAACTGGGGCTGGAGCATATCGTGATCACCTCGGTCGATCGCGATGACCTGCCTGATGGCGGCGCTTCGCAGTTCGTGAAGGTGATCGAGGCGCTGCGGCGCAATACGCCCAAAACCACGATCGAGATCCTGACGCCCGATTTCCGCAACAAGGCCGAAGCCGCGGTCGAGTCGATCGTCACGGCACGGCCCGATGTGTACAACCATAATCTCGAAACCGTGCCGCGGCTCTATCCGACGATCCGGCCGGGCGCGCGCTATTATGCGTCGCTGCGCCTGCTCGAATCGGTCAAGCGGCACGATCCCTCGATCTTCACCAAATCCGGCGTGATGCTCGGACTTGGCGAGGAACGGCTCGAAGTCCATCAGGTGATGGACGACATGCGCTCGGCCGACGTCGATTTCCTGACCATGGGCCAGTATCTCCAGCCCACGCCCAAGCACACCAAGGTGATGGAGTTCGTGCCGCCCAAGGCGTTCGACGCCTATGCCGCGATCGCGCGCGCCAAGGGCTTCCTGCTCGTCGCGTCCTCGCCGCTGACGCGGTCAAGCTACCATGCGGGTGAAGATTTCGCGCGCATGCGCGCCGCACGTGAGGCGAAACTGGCACGAGCATAGGGCCGAACAGATGCCCCGGCATTCCGAAACCCGCCATCTTCCCTATACGCCCCAGCAATTGTTCGATCTGGTGGCGGACGTTCCCAGCTATCGCGAATTCCTGCCCTGGGTGAGCGCCGTCAGGGTGCGTTCGGACAGCGAAACCGAAATGGTCGCCGATCTTATCGTCGGTTTCTCGGCATTGCGCGAAACCTTCACCTCGCGGGTGAAGAAAGATCGGCCGCACACGATCAGCGTCGATTATGTCGACGGGCCGCTCAAATATCTGCGCAATGAATGGATTTTCCGGCCGGACGGGGCCGGCGGGACGTTCGTGGATTTCGCCGTCGATTTCGCGTTCCGCTCGTCGCTGTTCGAGCGGCTGGCAGGGCAGATGTTCGATCGCGCCCTCAGGAAGATGATCGGCGCTTTCGAGACGCGTGCCGCCGCGCTTTACGGTGCGGGCGATCCCGGCATCAGCAATTCGAGCGCGCACAGCGCCGCCTGAAGGCGGATGCCGCCACGCCCGAGATCGCCGAATTCGCGCTTGTCCGCGATGATATCCTCCGGACCGGACTCGCGCTCCGCACGCGCGAAGACGACCGTGCCCACCGGTTTCCGCTCGCTGCCGCCGTCCGGGCCCGCAACCCCGGTGATCGCAACCGCGACATCGGCGTCGGACCGGACGATCGCGCCACGCGCCATTGCCCAGGCGACCGCGATCGACACCGCGCCGAAGGTCTCGAGAACGTCCAGGCTGACGCCGAGCATGGCGATCTTGGCCTCGTTCGAATAGGTCACGAAACCGGCCTGAAACACGTCGGACGACCCCGGAATCTCGGTCAGCGCAGCGCTGACCAGTCCGCCGGTGCAGCTTTCCGCGACCGCGATCCTGCGGCCCGCCGCACGGTTCGCCTCGACGACGCGCTTGGCGGCATCGACGAGCTTGGCGGGCAATGTGGTCTTTTTCCTGGCGGTTTCGGTCACGGACATCTCGGATTTCATTACAACGCCTCAACGAGCGTTATTGTTGCGATGGCCTGCGCGGCGATCCCCTCACCGCGGCCGGTGAAACCCAGCCGTTCTGTCGTCGTGGCTTTCACGCTAACCCGCGTCGAGTCGAGCCGCAACAGATCGGCGATGCGGGCCTGGATTGCGTCCCGATATGGGCCGATCTTGGGTGCTTCGCAGATGATGGTGAGATCGACATGCTCGATCCGCCCGCCGGCCCGTCCGACAAGATCCGCGGCATGGCACAGGAACCGGTCGGACGACACGCCGCGCCATTGCGGATCGGACGGCGGAAAATGCAGGCCGATATCGCCGGCAGCGATCGTACCGAGCAGCGCATCGGTCAGGGCATGGAGCGCGACATCGGCGTCGCTATGGCCCGAAAGCCCCTGTTTGTGGGGGATGCGGATGCCGCCCAGCCATAATTCCTCGCCATCGACGAGGCGATGGACGTCATAGCCGAGCGCGGTGCGGGTGGTGCTTTGCATCGCGAGGCGGGTTTCGGCAGCCGCGAAGTCCGCCGGATGCGTGATCTTCTCCAGCGTGGGATCGCCCTGGACGATCGCAATGGCATGCCCTGCGGCGCGGACGATCTGCGCATCGTCGGTCGCTTCACGCTCGGCGGGCCAGTCGCGGTGCGATGCCATGACCTCGGCAAAGCGAAATGCCTGTGGGGTCTGCACACGCACCAGCCCATCGCGCGCAACGGTATCGCCCAGACGATCGCCTGCATGGGCAAGCGTGTCGGCAACGGGCAGGGCGGGAACGGCGCCGACATGATCCTCCAGCGCCGCAAGCAGCCGGTCGATCACAGCGGCGGGCAGGAGGGGGCGGGCCGCATCGTGGATCAGCACACCCGCAGCGGTGCCGATCGCTTCGAGACCGTTGAGGACCGACTCGCGGCGTGTGGCGCCACCGATCACGAATTGACGATCGCCGACCGCGGCGCGTGCCTCCGCTTCCTGTTCTTCGCCGATCACGATCACGATCCTGTCGATCGCCGGATGACGCGAGAACGCCGCGACGCTGTGCGCCAGCACAGCGTGGCCAGCCAGCGGCACGAACTGCTTGGGCGCACCACCGCCCGCGCGCTCACCTCTTCCGGCGGCGACGATCAGCGCGACTATGGGGGCCCTTGTATCCATGCCGCGCGCCTAAAGCTTTTTGCGTCCCGTGCAAACCATCCCCATCACTTGCCCGCCGGGCCCAATCCCGCTATGGCGCTGCCTCTTTTTTAGGCAAATGATGACCAAGCTCGCTCCCATCGATATCGGCCCCGTGCGGATCGACATGCCGGTGATCCTCGCGCCGATGACGGGCGTGACCGATTTGCCGTTCCGCACGCTCGTGCGGCGCTATGGCTCGGGGCTCAACGTCACCGAGATGATCGCCAGCCAGGCCGCGATCCGCGAAACCCGCCAGTCGATCCAGAAAGCGGCCTGGGATCCGGTGGAAGAGCCGGTGTCGATGCAGCTTGTCGGCTGCACCGCCAAGGAAATGGGCGAGGCCGCGAAACTCAGCGAGGATCGCGGCGCCGCGATCATCGACATCAATATGGGTTGCCCGGTGCGCAAGGTGACCAACGGCGATGCCGGATCGGCGCTGATGCGCGATCTGAAGAACGCCGCGTCGCTGGTCGAGGCCACGGTGAAGGCGGTTTCGGTGCCGGTCACGCTCAAGATGCGGATGGGCTGGTGCCATGACAGCCTGAATGCCCCCGAACTCGCGCGCATCGCCGAGGATCTCGGCGTCAGGATGGTCACCGTCCATGGCCGCACGCGCAACCAGATGTACAAGGGATCTGCGGACTGGGCATTCATCCGCCGGGTGAAGGATGCCGTCTCGATCCCCGTGATCGCCAATGGCGATATCTGCTCGATCGAGGATGCCGAGACCGCGCTGGCGCAATCGGGCGCGGACGGCATCATGATCGGGCGCGGCGCTTATGGTCGGCCATGGCTGCTCGGCCAGGTGATGCATTGGCTGCGCACCGGGCAGGCGCTCGCCGATCCGTCGATCGAGGAACAATATCACGCGATCATAGGCCATTATGTCGCGATGCTCGATCATTATGGCGAGTTCACCGGGGTCAATATGGCCCGCAAGCATATCGGCTGGTACACCAAGGGCCTGCCGGGATCGGCCGAGTTCCGCAATGCGGTGAACCAGGAGCCGAGTGCCGAGACCGTGCTGGCGATGCTGGCGGATTTCTACGGCCCATGGCTCTCCCGGGCGGCCGCCTGATCCGCCTGGGAAGGCGGGCGGCTTCGGTCGCCGCGCCCGATGTCCCGGCCCTGGCCGAACTGTTCGCGGTGCTGCCCACACCCGTGCTCGTCATCGATCCCGACGGCATGATCGCCGAAGCCAATGTGGCAAGCGAGACGCTGTTGAATCTGGGGCGCAGCGCGATCGTCGGCCGGTCGATGAAAACGCTGACCGGACATCCGCTGACGACGATGGCGAAGGATTCGCCTTTCTCCGCGTTTGACCTGACCATCGACCTGCCAAGCGGGCGGACTCAGCGGGTGGATATGATGGCGGCGCCGATGCCTGATCATCCAGGATGGCGCGTGGTCACCATCCATATGCGTTCTGCCGCGCATATCGTCGGGCGCAGTGCCGAGCGCGAGGGCGGCAAACTGACCGCCGTGGGCGCGGCGGCGATGCTGGCGCACGAGATCAAGAACCCGCTCTCCGGCATTCGCGGCGCAGCGCAATTGCTCGACAAGAGCGTCGATCCCGAAGCGCACGACCTGACCCGACTGATCATGGATGAGGTGGACCGCGTCACCGCGCTGATCGATCGCATGGAGGGGTTCACCGACACGCGGAACATCGTGCTCGAGCCGCAGAACATCCATGCCATATTGAGCCATGCGCGCGAAGTCGCCCGCAAGGGCTTCGCTCACGCGATCCCGGTACGCGAAGCGTATGACCCCTCGCTCCCCGAGGTGCTGGGGCATCGCGATTCACTGGTGCAAATCTTCATAAACCTTCTCAAGAATGCAGCTGAAGCGATTGGCGATCGTGAAGACGGAGCAATCCAGATTCGAACCGCCTATCGTCATGGCGTATCGTTCGTGAAGCATGGCACCGATGGCAAGCAGGCCCTGCCGATCGAGGTTTGCGTGATCGACAACGGCCCCGGCGCGCCGCCGGAGATTGGCGAACATCTGTTCGATCCCTTCGTCACATCCAAACGAACAGGCAGCGGGCTTGGACTGGCGCTGGTCGACAAGCTGGTCACCGATCAGGGCGGTGTCGTCGAATATGCGCGTGAAGGACACCCAGAAATGACCGTTTTCCGCCTGTTGTTGCCGCGCGCTCGGGACCGCGCATGAGCGTGGGCCGCATCCTCGTCGTCGATGACGACGCCGCGATCCGCACCGTGGTGCGCGAAGCGCTGCGTCGCGAGGGGCATGAGGTCGAGACCGCAGCGTCGGTTGCGGAGCAGCGCAAGGCGATGGCGCGGTTCGCACCCGACCTGCTGGTCACCGACGTCATGTTGCCCGATGGCAACGGGCTCGATCTTGTCCCTGAAATGCTTGCGGAAAATCCGGGCATGCCGGTGATCGTGCTGTCGGCGCAGAACACGCTGGCAACCGCCGTGCGTGCGACCGAGCAGGGGGCATTCGAATATCTGCCCAAGCCGTTCGATCTGGAGGAACTGTGCCGCGCAGTCGCGGATGGACTGCGCAGCCGCACGGCACGCGCCGATGCCGAGCCCGAGGGGATCAAGGAAGATCTGCCGCTGATCGGCCGCTCACCGGCGATGCAGGACGTCTATCGGACGATCGCGCGCGTCGTTTCGAACGAACTCACCGTTCTCGTCTTCGGCGAGTCGGGCACCGGCAAGGAATTGGTGGCGCGTGCGATCCACGATCTCGGGCCGCGGCGGCGCAAGCCGTTCGTCGCGATCAACATGGCGGCGATCCCGCGCGAACTGATCGAATCCGAGCTGTTCGGTCACGAACGCGGTGCTTTCACCGGTGCGCAGGCCCGCACCGCCGGCAAATTCGAACAGGCACAGGGCGGCACGCTGTTCCTCGACGAGATCGGCGATATGCCGATGGAGGCGCAGACGCGGCTGTTGCGCGTGCTTCAGGAAGGCGAATTCACCACGGTGGGCGGTGCGCGCTCGATCCGTGCGGACGTTCGGATCATTGCCGCAACGCATAAGGACCTGCCAGCGATGATCGCGGCGAACGCGTTTCGGGAGGATCTGTTCTATCGCTTGAACGTGGTCCCCGTCCATTTGCCGCCGTTGCGCGACCGGCCGGGCGACATCGCCGAGCTGGCGCGCCACTTTCTTGACCGGGCGGGGCAGGAGGGGCTGTCGCGCAAGCGGTTGGGGCCGGACGCGCTTGCACGGCTGGCGGCGCATGGCTGGCCGGGCAATGTCCGCGAACTCGAAAATCTCATGCGCCGGCTGGCGGCGCTCAGTCGCGAGGAAGTGATCGGCGCCCGGCTGATCGACCAGTCGCTGTCGGGCGGTGGCACCGAAGCGCCATTGCCGCTGCTGGTGGGGCGGGGGCTTTCCGATGCCGTCGAAGCCAGCCTGTCGGGCTATTTTGCAAGCTTCGGCGACGAATTGCCGCCCGATGGCCTTTATGATCGCGTGCTTGCCCAGATGGAGGAGCCGCTGTTGCGACTGACCCTGGCGGCGGTGCGCGGCAACCAGCTCCGTGCCGCCGATCTGCTCGGCATCAATCGCAACACGCTGCGCAAGAAACTCAACGATCACGCCATCGATCTCGGGAAACTGCGCCGCGGCCTCTGACCCGTTCTCGCGCCAACTTGCGCCGGATCGTGCCTGGTACGCGCCGGCCTTACCTCCACTTTGGCGCAGAGTGTGTTTGTCTTGCAACGTGAATGTTGTATGTAAGCAACGGTGACTGCGCCGGATCGTGACATTTCGATGAAACCCGCCCGCTGGCGGCGCGCGCTGACCGCCTTTTACCGCCGCAACAATCTGGTTGCCTGGGTCGAACTGGCCACGCTCGGCGCGGCGCTCGCGATCGTGATCGCGAGTTATTTCATCGTGACCGCCGAATCCGCGTCGGATCGGCTGCTGTCGCCGGCAATGGTGGCGTTGCTGTTGATCAGCAATCTGGTGCCCGGCGTCGCATTGCTCGTGCTGCTCGGCCGCCGCATCGCCAAGCGACGCGCCGCGCGCTCGCTGGTCGGCGGGGGCGGGCGTCTGCATGTTCGCCTAGTGGCGCTCTTTTCGCTGATCGCCGCAGTGCCGACGCTGCTCGTGGTGATCTTCGCGTCGCTGCTGTTCCAATATGGCGTCGAATTCTGGTTCTCCGACCGCGCACGCGGCATGCTCGAAAATGCGAGCATCCTGGCGCAGGAGACCTATGCGCAGAATCGTGACGATGTGCAGGGGCAGACCGTCACCATGGCGTCGGACCTGATCCAGTTCCTCCAGGAAGCGCCGATCGAAAATCCGCTGTTCCAGGAGGCTTTTGCCCGGCAGGTCTATCAGCGTGAATTGTCCGAAGCCGCGATCCTGGTGGTGAAGCCCGGGGTCGGGTTGCAGACGCTGATCATGGTCGATCCCTATGATCGTGGCGAAGCCAATGTGGTGAAGCCCGAGGTGATGGAGAAGATCCGTCGCGGCGCGCCCGCGGTGGTGACCGAAACCAACGACCGGATCGAAGCTGTGGTGCCGCTGGGGGTGAAGGAGGAAGCCTATCTATGGGCGGCGCGCGTCGCCAATCCCAAGATGCTTGCCCAGGCCCAGCGTGCGGACACGGTGCTCCAGGATTATAAGAGATTGCTGGAACGCTCGCGCGCGTTGCAACTCCAGTTCAATATCGCATTGCTCGCCGTTTCGCTGCTGATCGTGGGTGCGGCGGTGTTCATCGCGCTTGCCGTGGCCGACCGTATCGTGCGTCCGCTCGGGGATCTCGTCGATGCGGCGCAGCGCATTGCGGGCGGCGATCTCAGCGCACGCGTCGAACAGCCCGTGCGGCAGGATGAGATCGGACGCCTGGCCAATGCGTTCAACCGGATGACGCGCCGGATCGAGGAGCAGACCGGCGCGCTCGAACGGCGCCGCGCCTTTATCGAAGCGGTGTTGTCAGGCGTCAGCGCCGGCGTGGTTTCGGTCGACGTCAACGGCCAGATCCTGCTCATGAACAGTCAGGCAGCCGCCTTGCTCAAGGTCGGTCCGTTCGACGCCATCGGGCGAAGCCTGGCCGAGCTCGCCCCCGAATTTGCCGGGCTGGCGACCGGCGGCGATCGCAGCGAGGTCGTCCAGCTCAATTCCACCGGCGAAGCCCGCACCCTGGCCGTTCGCGTGGTGGACGACGAAAGCGGGCGCGTGCTGACTTTCGACGATATCACCCAGCAATTGCTCGACCAGCGCCGTGCGGCGTGGTCCGATGTCGCCCGCCGTATCGCGCACGAGATCAAGAATCCGCTGACGCCGATCCAGCTCGCCGCCGAGCGGCTGCAACGCCGTTATGGCAAGCAAATCAACGACGAGACGGGCACCTTTACCCGGCTCACCGAGACGATCGTGCGCCAGGTTGGCGATCTCCGGCGGATGGTCGACGAATTCTCATCCTTCGCGCGGATGCCCAAGCCGGTCTTCCGCCCGGAATCGCTGACCGATATCGCGCGACAGTCGCTGTTCCTCCACGAGGTCGCGCATCCCGAAATCCACTTCACATTCGAACAGGAGAGCGAAGCGCAGCAAATGGTCTGCGATCGCCGCCAGATCGGGCAGGCGCTGACCAATCTCGTGAAGAATGCGGTCGAAGCGATCGAGCAGAAAGCGGAAGGGGGAGAAGACGGTTATGCGGGGCAGGTGACACTTGCGATCGCCCGGTGCGAAAATCCCGGGCGGGTCTCGGTCACCATCACCGATAACGGCATCGGCCTGCCACAGGAGCGCGACCGGCTGGTCGAACCCTATGTCACCACGCGGACGCGCGGCACCGGGCTTGGTCTCGCGATCGTGAAGAAGATCGTCGAGGAACATTTCGGCACAATGCAGCTTGCCGACAATCCGGGTGGCGGCACGATCATCTCGACGACCTTCGATCTCGATATGCTCGCCGAGCTTGCGCACGACGACGACGCGATCGCCCCCGACGAAGACGAAAAAACCCCGCGACTGACGCGGAAAGGAGAAGGCTGAGCCATGGCGCTAGACATTCTGATTGTCGATGACGAGCAGGATATCCGGGACTTGGTGTCCGGTGTTCTCGAAGATGAAGGCTATTCGCCGCGTACGGCAGGCAACAGCGACGCCACGCTTGAAGCGATTGCCGAACGTCGCCCCTCGCTGGTGCTGCTCGACGTGTGGTTGCAGGGGTCGAAGCTCGACGGTCTCGACCTGCTCGACGAGATCAAGCGGCGCGACCCGTCGCTGCCCGTGCTGGTGATGTCGGGGCACGGCAATCTCGACACGGCGGTCGCGGCGATCCGGCGCGGCGCCGTCGATTTCATCGAAAAACCCTTCGAAGCGGCGCATCTGCTGCATCTGGTCAGCCGCGCGACCGAAACCGAACGACTGCGCCGCGAAAATGCCTCGCTCAAGGCACAGGTCGGCCGCGAGGAAGAGCTGACGGGCAGCTCGACCTCGATCAACGCCGTGCGCGCCACGCTGAAGCGCGTCGCGGCGACGGGCAGCCGCGTGCTCGTTACCGGCCCGGCGGGCGTGGGCAAGGAAGTCGCCGCGCGTCTGCTTCATATGTGGAGCAATCGGGCGACCGCGCCGTTCATGGTCGTCAGTTCGGCGATGATGGAGCCCGAGCGTGTCGAAGAGGAGCTGTTCGGCGTGGAGGACGGGGGAGAGCTTGTCCGTCCCGGGCTGCTCGAACAGGCGCATGGCGGCACATTGTTCCTCGACGAGGTGGCGGACATGCCGCTCACTACACAAGCGAAGATTCTGCGCGTGCTGACCGATCAGAGCTTTACCCGGGTTGGCGGGCAGCGCACGGTGAAGGTCGAGTTCCGCGTCGTTTCGGCCACGTCGCGCGATCTGGCAGAGGAGATCGCCGCGGGGCGCTTCCGCGAGGATCTCTATTACCGGTTGAACGTGGTGCCCGTGCATATCCCGCCACTGTCCGAGCGGCGCGAGGACATTCCCGGGCTGATCGACCATTTCGTCGCGCGCTACGCCAATGAACGCAGGGTGTTGCCGCCCGGCGTGGCCGGCGATGCGATCGCCGCGCTTCAGGCCTATGACTGGCCCGGCAATGTCCGCCAGCTCCGCAATGTCGTCGAACGGACGATCATCTTGGCGCCGGGCGACCGGATCGGCCAGATCGACCTCGACATGCTGCCGCCCGAAGTGATGGGCGCGCAGGGTGACGCGAGCGTCGGCAACGCGGCCTCGGCGATCATGGGCGCCCCCTTGCGCGAAGCGCGCGAGACGTTCGAACGCGAATATCTGCGCATTCAGATCCGGCGTTTCTCGGGCAATATCTCACGCACGGCGAGCTTTATCGGCATGGAACGGTCGGCATTGCACCGCAAGCTGAAGCTGCTGGGCATGGCCGACACCAAGCCCGACGGCGAGGAATGAGCGCGCAGCGGTGGACGAAGCCGCTGCGACGCACTAGATAGGAGGCGCCACAACGGCAGACCAAGCCCGTCGCAACCGGGCGACCGCGGACCGCGATCCGCCAAGAACAGGACAGTAAGAAATGGCCGACAAGATCAACAATCTGCAGGATATTTTTCTCAACACGCTGCGGCGCACCAAGACGCCGGTCACCATGTTCCTGGTGAAGGGCGTGAAGCTCCAGGGCATCATCACCTGGTTCGACAATTTCTCGGTGCTGCTGCGCCGCGACGGTCAGTCGCAGCTGGTCTACAAGCACGCGATCTCCACCGTCATGCCCGCAGCGCCGATCGATCTGAAACCGATCGAGAAGGCGTTCGACGAAAGCCGCGGCAAATCGAAGTCGTTGCAGGAAGTGTTTCTGAGCGCGGTTCACAAGTCCGAAGCGCCGGTGACGATGTTCCTGGTCAACGGCGTGATGCTGCAGGGCGAGATCGTGGCATTCGACCTGTTCTGCATGCTGCTCCAGCGCGACGGGCTCTCGCAGCTCGTCTACAAGCATGCGATCTCGACGGTGCAGCCTGCCCATCCGCTGAACCTCGCCGAAGAGGGTGGGGAATCAGACGACGATTAGAGCATCTTCCAGTCGGGTGGCGTCACCCGGAGACTCGGAAAATGCGGAAAACAGAGGAAACTCGAAGCGCTGGATGATCAACAGATCGTTCAGCGCTTTGAGGCGCGAAGCCTATCCGTCAGTCCCGTGACGGCGGGAACGGCGGAATGAGGGCCTATGAGCGTATTCCAGCGGAGTGAAGACGAAGGACTGGCGCGCGGCGCACGCGCGATCGTGGCCTTGCCCGACACTGGCGGGTCGGTGCGCGATTCCGACGCACGCCTGGAGGAAGCCGCCGGCCTGGCCGAAGCGATCGGCATCGATGTCGTCGACAGGCTCCATTTCCGCGTGAGGCAGACAAAGCCGGCGACGTTGTTCGGCAGCGGCCAGGTCGATCAACTCGCGGTCGCGGTTCAGCAGAACGAGGCCGAACTGGTGATCGTCGACGCATCGGTGACGCCGGTGCAGCAACGCAATCTCGAGGACAAGCTCAAGGCCAAGGTGATCGACCGGACCGGGCTGATCCTCGAGATCTTCGGCGAGCGCGCCGCGACCGCCGAAGGACGGTTGCAGGTCGAACTGGCGCATCTCGACTATCAGGCGGGGCGGCTCGTGCGCAGCTGGACTCACCTTGAACGCCAGCGTGGCGGTTTCGGCTTTCTCGGCGGTCCCGGCGAAACGCAGATCGAGGCCGACCGCCGCATGATCCGCGACCGGATGGCGAAGCTGCGCCGTGAACTGGCCGATGTGCGCCGGACGCGCGGGTTGCACCGCGATCGACGGCGGCGCGCGCCATGGCCGGTGATCGCGCTGGTCGGCTATACCAATGCCGGAAAATCGACACTTTTCAATCGGATGACGGGTGCTGACGTCATGGCGGAGAATCTGCTCTTCGCGACGCTCGATCCGACGATGCGGCAGATCCGCTTGCCCGGTCTCGACAAGGCGATCCTGTCCGACACGGTGGGCTTCGTATCCGATCTGCCCACCCAGCTCGTCGCGGCCTTCCGTGCGACGCTGGAGGAAGTGACGGCGGCCGACCTGATCGTCCATGTCCGCGATATCGCGCATCCCGATAGCGATGCTCAAAAGGCCGATGTCGAGCAGGTCCTCAAGGACCTGGGCACGGCCGAAGAGACGCCGATGATCGAGGCGTGGAACAAGGTGGATCTGCTCGATGACGAGGCGCGCGTGGAGCTGGAGGGCGATGCCGCCCGCCGCGACGACGTGGCGCTGCTCTCCGCACAGACTGGGGAAGGGGTCGATGCGCTCCGCAAGACGGTTTCCGAACTGCTGACTTCACGCAATCGCATCCGCACCGTCCGGCTGGCTCAGGCCGACGGCGCGGCCATCGCCTGGCTCCATCGCCACGGCGAAGTGCTCGACACGGTGGAGGAGGGGGAGTTGCTCCGCGTCGATGTGCGGATGTCCGAGCTGGACTGGGGGCGGTTCGAGGCGCGGGGCTGAGAGTTTTGCACGTATCGCGCCCCTCATATAGGTCGCTCCAGCGAAAGCTGGAGCCTATACGATCCGTCAGCGGCTGCGATGATGGACGCACTGCGTGGGCTCCAGCTTTCGCTGGAGCGACAGTTCAAATCGCAGTCTTTCCCTTAGCCTGAACCCACAGTGCTTCCTTGTCTTCGAGCGACAGGCTCATGAACGCCTCGCCGGCCTCGGCCTCCATTGCCCGGAAACGCGTCTCGAACTTGCGGTTGGCACGGCGCAGCGCGGCTTCCGGATCGATGCCGAGATGGCGTGACCAGTTCACACAGGCGAAAAGCAAATCGCCGATTTCATCTTCCAACTCATCCGCGCTTGAACATTGTTCAATTTCAGCGAGTTCCTCGTCGATCTTCATGCGCGGTCCAGCGGTATCGGGCCAATCGAACCCGGTTCGCGCGGCACGCTTCTGCAGCTTTTCGGCGCGTAGCAGCGCGGGCAGGCCGAGCGCGACGCCGGCCAGCGCGCTCTTGTCATCCTTGGCATCGCGTTCGGCGGCCTTGATGACTTCCCATTGGGCGTGGCCGGTCTCGCGTGGATCGGCACCGAAGACATGCGGGTGCCGGCGAACCATCTTGTCGGAGATTGCGGCGATGACGTCGCCGATCCCGAAATGGCCGGCTTCTTCGGCGATGCGCGCGTGAAACACGACCTGGAGCAGCAGGTCGCCAAGCTCGTCCTTGAGATCCGCCATGTCGGCGCGGGCGATCGCGTCGGCAACTTCATGGGCTTCCTCGATCGTATAGGGCGCGATCGTCTCGAAGCTCTGCTCGACATCCCAGGGGCAGCCATGCTCCGGATCGCGCAATCGCGCCATGATATCGGTCAAATCGTCCAATGGGGGGGTCGGCACCGGGCAGCTCCAAAAGTGCGATAATATACATTATGTAAAATACAGGTAGATCAGGACTCGAGGATCAGCGTTCGCCCTTCCACGCGCCAGCTCTTCAATGTGGACAGGAAATTCATGCCCAGCAGGTTCGTGTCGCCCAGATCCTCCATCACGAAGATGTGCATGTCCTCACGCTTGATCGGTCCGAGTTCGAAGCGCCCGACGCTCGACCGCTGCGCTTCGGCCAGGCCATTGGCGGTCTCGACGATCGCCGGATAGCCAGCGCCGTCCAGCGGAATGCCCACGGCCTTTGCCGTCTCCGTCGAAACCGACGTCACCGACGCACCGCTGTCGATCAGGAACCGCACGCTATGGCCGTTGACGATCGCCACGGCGTAATAATGGCCATCCTCGGATGCCGGAATGCGCAAACTGCCGCCGACGGTCTGGCCGCCGTCACCGATCGCCGCCATGCGCACTTTCTGCCAGATCGCGCCGAAATCGTCGCGCAGCGCCACGATCACGAAAAGACCGGCGAAGATCGCGACCCAGGCAAGCGCCATTCTGAGCGTCTGGCCCATCGGCATGCGGCGCGCGGCCAGCGAGCTGCCGACCAGGACAAGGCCGCCGATCGCGTAGATCAGGTTGATCGATTGGTCGTCGCTCAAGCGGTCGCTGCCTCCAGTCCGTCCCAGCCAGGCTCGACGCCTGGAGGAAGCTCGGCGCACAATGACGCATAATCCATCGATTGGTCCATATGCGTCAGGATGGCGCGGCCCGGCGCCAATCGGGCGATCCAGTCGAGCGTCAGCGCCAGGTGCGGATGGGTCGGATGCGGCCTGTAGCGCAACGCATCCACCACCCAGATATCCGAAAGCTCGAAAAGAACCTTCATATCCTGTGTCAACCCGTTGAAATCTGTGGAATAACTGATCGATCCACCCGGACCGTCAAAGCGCAGCCCCGCAGATGTGATCGATCCATGCGGCTGGTCGACGGTGCGGATCCGGATATCGCCAAGCGTCCAGTCGTCTTGCAGGACATTTCCCGTGACCGTCGGCGGATAACCGTCCTTGCCGTCAAAAGCATAGGCGAAGCGCCGTTGCAGCGAGGTCAGCGTGTCCACGCGCGCAAAGCCGTCGACCGGCCGCCCCCGCGCATGGAAGAGTTGACGGAGATCGTCGATGCCATGGCAGTGATCGGCATGATCGTGCGTCCAGATCACCGCATCGACATCGGCCACATCGGCGCTCAGCAACTGTTCTCGCAGATCGGGCGAGGTATCGACCAGAATCCGTGTGGTGGCGCTCTCGACGATGATCGATGCACGACTGCGGCGGTTTCTGGGTTCCGCCGGATCGCAATCGCCCCAGTCATTGCCGATCCTCGGCACACCCGAAGACGTACCGCACCCCAGGATGCGTATTTTCATGGCGCATTCCGGCGAGCGGCCAGCGTCACGCAGCCGCCTTGGTGAACAGGGCCCGGAAATTGCGCGTGGTCTGCTCGGCCAGTTCCTCGACGCTCACCCCGCGCAGATTGGCAAGGAAACGCGCGGTATCCGCGACATGGCCCGGCTCGCAGGTCTTGCCGCGATGCGGCACCGGCGCGAGGAACGGCGCGTCGGTCTCGATCAGCAGCCGCTCCGCCGGCAATCGTGCCGCCGTCTCCTGCAGATCCCTGGCGTTCTTGAAGGTCACGATGCCCGAGATCGAGATATAAAGGCCAAGTTCGAGTGCCTTGTCCGCGAATTCTCCACTCGCCGTGAAGCAATGGATGACCCCGGGATAGGCCCCCTTCCCCATTTCCTCGGCCAGGATGTCGGCGGTATCGGCCTCGGCATCGCGGGTATGGACGATCAGCGGCAGACCGGTTTCGCGCGCCGCGACGATATGCGCACGAAAGCTCGTCCTTTGCCGGTCGCGATCCGAATGATCATAATAATAATCGAGCCCGGTCTCGCCTATGCCGATCACGCGGTGGTGCGCGGCCTTGGCGACGAGCTTCGCCGTATCGACATCGGGATGCTGGTCCGCTTCGTGCGGATGGATGCCGACCGTCGCCCAGACATCGGCCTCGCGCTCGGCCGTTGCGATGATGTCGTCCCATTCGCGCTCGCGCGTCGAGATGTTGAGCATCGTGCCGACCCCGGCTTCGCGCGCACGCGCCAGCACGGCCGCCTGCTCCTCGATCAGCCCCTTATAGTTCAGGTGGCAATGGCTATCGACGAACATGATCAGGCCTCCGCCGGAAGCTCGAGCCTGGGGAAGATGGGGCTTGGCGGTGCGAGCGTGAAGCCCGATCCGACAAGGCGGCCATACCAGTCGTCATCTTCGAGCGCGGCGAAATCGCGGGCCTCGGCGCCCATCTGGTCGAGCAATTTGCCCGATGCCGCCGGGATCACCGGCGCGATGACGATCGCGAGATCGCGGATCGCGCGATACAGCGTTTCCAGCACCGCCATCATCCGCTCGGGATCGGTCTTGCGCAGCGCCCAGGGCGCCTGGGCGTCGATATACTGGTTGCAGGCGAACACGCCGCGCAGCCAGGCCTCGATCCCCTGCGACAGGCCGAGATCGGAAAAGGCCGCCGGCACTTCGCTGCGCGTGATCCCGGCAATCTGCGCCAGCAGGTCGCTATCGGCGGGCTCGCTGCGACCGCCACTCGGCAATGCGCCGAGATTCTTGGCGATGAAGCTCAAGGTGCGTTGTGCGAGATTGCCGAAGCTGTTGGCGAGATCGGCATTGCAGCGCGTGACGATCGCCTCCGCGCTATAGCTGCCGTCATTGCCGAAGGTGACTTCGCTGAGCAGAAAATAGCGCAGCTGATCGACGCCGAACGCCTCTGCCAGCTCCAGCGGGTCGGCGACATTGCCGAGCGATTTCGACATTTTCTCGCCGCGGTTGAGCAGGAAACCGTGGCCGAACACCTGCCTGGGCAGTGCGATGCCGGCGGACATCAGGAATGCGGGCCAATAGACCGCGTGGAAACGGACAATGTCCTTGCCGATGATGTGATGATTGGCCGGCCAATATTTGTGGAACGCCTCGCTATCCTCGGGATAGCCGATGCCGGTCAGATAATTGGTCAGCGCATCGACCCAGACATACATGACATGGCCGTCGCTGCCCGGCACCTTCACGCCCCAGTCGAAGCTGGTGCGCGAGACCGACAGGTCGGACAATCCGCCCTCGACGAAGCGCATCGTCTCGTTGCGGCGACTGTCGGGCCGGATGAAATCGGGCTGGCCATTATACAGGTCGAGCAAGGGCTGCTGATATTTGGAAAGCCGGAAGAACCAGCTTTCCTCGGCGGTCCAGGTGACGGGCGTGCCTTGAGGCGACAGTTTTTCGCCCCCTTCCCCGTCGGTCAGTTCCTTCTCGTCGTAAAAGGCTTCGTCGCGGATCGAATACCAGCCCTCATAGCGATCGAGATACAGGTCGCCATTCGCCTCCATCGCCCGCCAGATTGCCTGGCTCGCGGTGTGATGCACGGGTTCGCTGGTCCGGATGAAACGATCGTAGGAGATATTGAGGGTATCATCCATCTGCTTGAAATAGGATGACATTTCTTCCGCCAATGCGGCCGTCTCGACGCCTTTGTCGCGTGCGGTCTGCACCATCTTCAGGCCATGCTCGTCTGTGCCGGTCATGAAGAAGACGTCGCGGCCCATCAGCCGCTGGAATCGCGCGATCGCGTCGGTCGCGATCGCCTCATAGGCATGCCCGATATGCGGGCGGCCATTGGGATAGCTGATTGCGGTGGTGATATAGAAGGGTTCGGCCATATGGCGGCTTTAGGTGGGCGACCGCGCCAAATCAAACCCGTTGATGCGTGGGATCGCTGCATCTTCCTCCGTTGGCTTCGAGCAGCGTCGAGCAGCGCGGCGCCAGGCCTTCTCGACTGCGGTTCTCGGCAAGCTCGAACCTGCGCTCGAAGCCAACGGATAGCCTTAAATGCTCCGGCGTGGCGCCAGCCCGGCGATCAGCGTGCCGAGTTCGAAGACGACGCTCTGCGGATCGAGCGAAAGGCCGACCGCGCCCGACGACAGGTTTCGCGCATCCTCCCACAATTTCAGCGCATCGGCGAGCGGTTGCCCCGAGCGGCTGCGTGCCGCCGATGCGATGAAGCCCGGTGCACGCTGAAGAAAGGCTTCATAGCGCGGCTGGGCAGCCTTGAGCGCGAGCGACTTGGCGAGTGCGGCGCGTGACGCGGCGGACGGATCGCCCGTGGCCGCGATCTCCGCCATCGCCTTGTCCAGTGCCGCGATATCGAGCCCGGCGAAACCGAGTGCGCGGCCGGGCGCGCCCTCCCCCGCCTTCACCAGCGCAGCGATCTCACCTGCATCGGCCTCGGGCAATTCCGCGCGAAGGACTGCGGCCATGTCGTCGTTCGAAAGCGGACCGAAGCGCAGGACCCGACAGCGCGAGCGGATCGTCGGCAGCAATCGCCCGGGAGCATGGCTGACCAGCAGGAACACGGTGTCGGCGGGCGGTTCCTCCAGATTCTTGAGCAATGCATTGGCGGCGGCGCGTTCGAGATCGTCGATAGCGTCGATCACGATCACGCGGCGCGGCGAGAGTGACGGTGTCGTGACGAACAGGCTCTGGAGCGCACGGACCTGTGCGATCGGGATATTGCGCGCCAGATCGCCGGTGCGATCATTGGGCAATCGCTGCAGGCGGCGGAAATCGGGATGACTGCCGGCCTCGATCAATCGCGCAACCGGATGTTCCGGCGAAACCGTCAATCCCGCTTCGCCCGGCGGAGGGCCGGCGGCCTCGGCCAGCATGCGGAGCGCCGCCATTTCGGCGAAAAGCCCCTTTCCGACGCCCTGGGGCCCCGTGAGTAACCAGGCGTGATGCAGCCTGCCGCTGCCCATCGCCTCAATAAATGCAGCAATCTCATGCTGATGACCGACAAGCGACGTCATGACATAAGATCCGCCAGCGCATCGAGCAGGCGCGTCGTGACATGGTCGGCAGCACCACTGGCGTCGATGACGCGAAAGCGCCGGGGATCTTCTTCGGCATGATGCGCAAAGCTTTGCGCCACCCGTGCGTGATAGATCGCGTCGCGGCCGCCGATCCGGTCGGCGCCGCCGCGGTCGCGCGCCGCGGCACGCTCGGCCGCGACCGATTCGGGCAAGGTCAGCAGCAAAGTCCGATCGGGCAGCCGCCCCTGGCTGCCGATGCGGTGAAGCGTGAGGATATCGGCGTCCGCCAGTCCCCCCGCTCCGGCCTGATAGGCGCGCGAACTATCGAGGAAGCGATCGCTCAGCACCCATTGCCCCGCCGTCAGCGCGGGAAGGATCGTCTTTTCGAGATGGTCCGCGCGCGCCGCCGCGAAGAGCAAGGCTTCCGCACGCGGGCTCCAGCGGCCGGCATCCCCCTCCAGCAGCAGGCGGCGAATCGCTTCCGCGCCTTCGCTGCCGCCGGGTTCGCGCGTGACGAGCACGGCAATGCCCCGCGCGCGCAATGCATCGGCAAGCGCCGCGATCTGGGTCGACTTGCCGACCCCTTCCCCGCCTTCGAGCGTGATGAAGCGACCCGTGGCCGCGGCGGCGGTCACCCGCCGAAGATCGACATCAATCCGGCCCAGGCGCGGCCGAAGAACCCGGCTTCGCCGACATCGCTCTCGGCGACGAGCGGCATGGTCTGCGGCGGCGTGTCCGGCGTGGTGACGATCAGGTCGGCGATATGCTGTCCGGCCTTGATCGGGGCCTTGATCGGGCCGTTATACGCCACTTTCACCTGCATCGTGCCGGCTATGCCGTTCGGCAGCGTGACCGCCAGGTTGCGCGGCGCGACCAGCCCGACTTCGCTTTCGTCGCCAAGCTGGACTTCCGCCGTCTCGACCTTCTTGCCCTTCGAGAATAGCGGCTTGGTGGTCCACGCCTTGAAACCCCAGTCGATGAAACGCACCGATTCCTCGATGCGGCCGTTGAAGGAGTCGAGACCGGCGACCACCATCACCAGACGGCGGCCATTCTGTTCGGCGGATCCGGTGAAACCATAGCCGGCTTCCTCGGTATGACCGGTCTTGAGGCCATCGGCGCCGGAGACGCGGCCAAGCAGCGGATCGCGATTCTCCTGGTTGATCGTCTTGCCGTCGCTCAGCGTGCGGCTGTAATCCTTGCGCGCGTAGAAGTCCTTGTAGAGCTGCGGAAAATCCTCGATCGTCGCGCGCGCCAGGCCCGCAAGATCGCGCGCGGTGACATAGGTCACGCCTTCGTCGGGCCAGCCGTTCGAATTGCCGAAATGGCTGTTGGCGAGACCGAGTTCCTTCGCCTTGGCATTCATCAGCGCGACGAATGCGGCTTCGGTGCCCGAAATCCCTTCTGCCAGCACGACACAGGCATCATTGCCCGAAAGCGTGACGATGCCATGAAGCAGATCGCGCACGCTGACCTGTTCGCCGGTTTCGAGGAACATCGTCGATCCGGCCGCCGGACCGTGCCACTGGCGCCAGGTTTCCGGGCGCACCGCGAATTTCGTGTCGAGGTTGAGCTTGCCCTGCTTGATCAGGTCGAACGCGACATAGACCGTCATCATCTTCGCCATCGACGCAGGCGGCATGCGGACATCCGCCCCCTTGTCGTACAGCACCGCGCCCGACGAAAGATCCTGGAGGAAAGCGACCTTGGCCGCGCTTTCATAGGGCGGCGCCGCGGCAGTGACCGGAACGGCGGCGACCAGGGTGGCGAAGGAGACGAACAGGACGGGTTTCATCGGCTACTCTCGTGACGGACGCAGCGGGTGTCAGCCGCCGCTCAGGATACGCGCCTCCGGATAGCCCTTCGCCCGGATGCTTCGCAATGACTCATTCGCCGCAGCCTGGCTGCCAAAGGGCCCGAAGCGGACGCGATAGAGCGGGCCGACGGCATCGACGCGCGCGCCGGCCCGTTTCGCCAACGCTTCGGCGCGCGGCTTGCTGGAGAAAGCGGCGAGCTGGACGTACCAATTGCCGGCTACGGATGCCCGTGCGGCCGTCACAGGCCGAGGCGTCGCGGCTGCAGCCGGGCGTGCGGGTGCGTTCGTTCCCTCGACGATGAACCGGTCGTCGCGCGAGGCGGGCACGGGCACAGCCTTGGGGGGCGGCGCGATCGTTGCCGGCGCAGGCGCAGGCGCAGGCAGAGGTGCCGGCGCAACAGCGTCCGGACGCGGCGTAGCGGCCGCAACCGCTATGGGTGGAGTCGGTGTGATGCCGAGCTTACGGCGCAATGCCGTCAGCATCATCGCGGGGCTTTCGAGCCGTTCCGCGGCCGCATTGCCCCTGCGCAGCGCCGCGCGCTCCTGTTGGGGCGGATTGACGCGGCGCACGCGAACCGGAGCGCGTCCTTCCTCCGCGATGCCGAGCTGGCGCGCCGCACCGTCCGAAAGAGCGATCAAGCGATCGTTGGAGAAGGGTCCGCGATCGTTGACGCGTACCAGGATCGTCCGCCCGGTATCGAGTGACGTCACTTCGACATAGCTGGGCAGCGGCAATGTGCGGTGCGCCGCGGTGATCGCGTTCGGGTTGAACGGCTCGCCATTGGCGGTGGTATTGCCCCGCGGTGCCTCGCCATAGCCGCTGGCATAACCGACATCGTCATAATCCGCCCGGTCTTCGGGACGATAGGTGACGTCGCCGACCTTATAGGGTTCGCCGAGCCTGACCGGTACGTCGCTTACGCCCGGAGCATCCGCGGCGGGCAAAGGCTGCTTGTCGACGAGCGCACGATTGCTCCGCCCCTCGGCAACGCTCCAGCCCGAGAGTATCAGCGCCAGGGCGCCGGCGGTCACCGCCCGTTCAACGTTCCACTTCATCCGCAAGCAACCCCACTGATAGCGCGTAGAAATTCGAACAATTGTAATCGAGGATGACCCGATAATTTCCGGTTAGCAGATAGGCGGTTTTTCCAGGACCGTCGGGTTCGAGCAGTGACGCCATCTCGGTATCGCGGATGCGTGGCCCCGATGTCTGGACAATGCCCAGGCGGCGCCACTCGGCCATGCTGAGATAGCGGCTGTGGCGATCATGCACGCGTGGGCAACGCGGCGAATTGATCCTGCTGCGCAACGCCGCGCGATCGAGCCCGGCGGGCACGTTGACCGCAACGCCCCAGGGCACATTGGGCCGCCAGCCGGCATTGACGAAATAATTGGCGATGGAGGCGAGCGCGTCGGCCTCGCTGGTCCAGATGTCCTTGCGCCCGTCGCCGTCGCCGTCGCGCGCCATGCGAAGATAGACCGAGGGCAGGAATTGCGGATATCCGGTCGCCCCTGCCCAGCTTCCGACCAGGCGGCTGCGCGGCACACCCTGATCGATCATCTTGAGCCCGGCAATGAACTCGCCCGCGAAGAGATCGCGGCGGCGCCCTTCATAGGCCAGGGTCGCGAGCGCGCGCAGCAGGTCGAAACTGCCCATGACCGAGCCATAACCCGTCTCATGACCATAGATTGCGACCATGATCGATTCGGGCACACCGGTTTCGCGCTCGATTCGCGCGAGATGGTGGCGCAGCGCCTGATATTTGGAACGCCCGCGATTGATCCGCGGCGCATCGACATGCTTGATCCGATATGGCGCGAAGTTCGGGATCGGCGCATTGACCGAACCGCCGGGCTGATCGCGGTCGAGTTCGACCACGCGGGCGTTGAAGGTCAGTGTCGGCATCACCGAATCGAGCGTGGCGCGGCTGACGCCCTGGCGCTCGGCCTGGGCACGCAGCGCCGGAAGATAGGCCTGAAACGCCGCCTCCTCGCTTTGCGCGGCCGCGGGTGCCGGCGCAAGCAGGCCGGTGACAGGCAGCGCAACCGCCGCCAGAGACATCGAAATCGGGATCAAAAGACGCATACAACTCCCCAATGGGCCGGCAGACTGCCACAGGCATCGCCCTGCGTGAATCCCCTTTCGACCCGCATCCGGCACATCGGGGCGTTGATTATCGGCCCTCTTCCCCTTTTCGCATCGAACGCATATGCCGCGCGAGCCGGACGGGTGGCCGAGTGGTTTAAGGCAGCGGTCTTGAAAACCGCCGTGGGTGCAAGCTCACCGTGGGTTCGAATCCCACCCCGTCCGCCAAACACCGCCTATTGCCCTCTATGGCGCGATATCGCCACCGATCACCGCATCGCCACTAGGCGGCCAATAACCGCCATTTCTACGCTACAGTCTGATATGCCTTGAAGATGAGCGACGACAGCTATCGACCTCATCGCGGACGTTGGCGCCTAGCTCACTGACTAAAAGCAGACTCATAAGATGAGGACGATGACGATGACCGAAGTGCTGGACGAGGGACCGTTCTTTCACGGCACAATCGCGGATTTGCGCGAGGGTGATTTTCTCACCGCAGGGTACCGGTCGAACTATCGTCCTGAAGTGGTGATGAACCACGTCTATTTCACGGCCATTATGGACGGTGCCGGACTTGCCGCTGAAATCGCGGCGGAACTCACCGAAGGCAGCGCAATCCCGCGTGTCTATGCCGTAGAGCCGACCGGGGCATTCGAGAACGACCCGAACGTGACCGACAAGAAATTTCCCGGCAACCCCACGCGGTCGTATCGCAGCAGCGCACCGCTCAAGGTCACTGGCGAAATCACGCATTGGACCAGATTGACGCCCGAGGCACTACAGATGTGGAGAGAACGACTGACCGCACTGCGCTCAGACGAACGAGGCGAAATCATCAACTGATGCGCGGCGACTCGCATCTTGTGCTCATTACGCGATCGAATCGCTAAAGGGAGATGGTCGGTGAAGCGGGCACGACGGCAGCTATCGCCACCTAGATCCCTGAGATCCGCCAGTCCGCAATCCACCAGATACAGCCGATCGAAAGCGGATGTCGATCAGGCTTCAGCGCCCCTCAGAATCTCGGCGGTCAAATCGATCGGACAGCCCGAACGTCGGGCGTTCATGCGCACCCCAAAACCAATTGCAATACAAGATCAGTCTGGCTAGCTTCAAAACCGGTTGCACGATACAATCAGAATTTCGCGGGTCGCGGCATCAGGAGAGGAAATGGGCATGGCCAAGCTCGTGTTCGGAATGAACCAGTCCCTCGACGGCTATGTCGACCATATGGAATTTGGGCCAAGCCCCACGCTCTTCCGCCACTTCATCGACGAGGCCCGCGGACAGGCGGGTAGTGTCTATGGTCGCCAGATGTACGAGATCATGCGCTACTGGGACGACGATCATCCCGAGTGGGATGCAGAGCGGCGGGCCTTCGCGACGGCGTGGCGGAACCAGCCGAAATGGGTCGTCTCGCGCTCGTTGAAGTCGGTCGGCCCCAACGCCACGCTTGTCGGGGATGATCTACAAGGCGCGATCCGCGCGTTGAAAGCCGGGCGCGACGGCGAGATCGAAGTTGCCGGCCCAACCCTGGCGCAAAGCCTGACCGAACTGGGCCTGATCGACGAATATCGGATCTACCTGCACCCTGTCGTACTGGGTCGTGGCACACCATATTTCGCCGGTCCCCGCCCGCCGCTCCGCCTTGTGGCTCATGATCGGATCGACGAGGACGTGATCAGGCTGACCTACGTTCCTGCCTGATCCCGCAATGCTGCCGTGAGTTATGGCAGCGCTACCGCGAAGAAGCTTGTAACGGGACTTCCCATCGCGGTCCTTTCGGATTGTGCGATCATGACGCCGCGTCCCGACGCCCCCTTCGAACCTCATCTCACGGGAACCTCAAGCCAGCATGATCACCGGGCATGTCTTCATCGCCACCGGCCTGGATGGCTTCATCCAGGAAGGACGGGAATATCGACTGGCTGCTCAGCCGCGACGACCCGGATGAAGACCATGGCTATCGGGATTTCATCAAGGATATCGACGGCCTGGTAATGGGGCGCGGCAGCTTCGAAGGCGTATTGGCTTTCGATCCCTGGCCCTATGACAAGCCAGTCGTCGTGCTCTCGAAAACCCTGGCTTCATCGCCGGTTCCGGACCACCTTATTGGCCGCGTCCGCTTCGTGGACATGGCGCCCAGCGCCGCAATGGAGATGCTCGCGGCGGAAGGTTGGCGCCGCGTCTATGTGGATGGCGGCCAGATCGTGCAATCCTTCCTTCGTGAAGGCCTGATCGCCGACATGGTGGTAACGCGGATTCCGGTCCTGATCGGCGAAGGACGCCAACTCTTCGGCCCCGTCGACAGCGACATCCCGCTGACCCATGTGATGACGAAAGCCTTTCCGTCCGGGCTGGTACAATCCCTCTACAGGCTGGAATCCTGACCGGGATGTCTTCCGGTCGCAGACGGCGTCAACGGGCACAGCCCTGCGCGTCGGCGCCGGGAACGCGTTCCCATTGATAGGCATCGACCGTTTCGCCGCGCGGCAGATATGTGATCGGGAAAACCCGGCCCGCGCGCCGGACGCGCAGCGTCAACCGCTCAGCCTGCTCGCCCTGGATACCGTCCTGCGGCACCGGGTCGACGATTTCGTCGCCATCCCTGAGCCCTGCCTGCGCCGCCGCGGATCCTGGGACCAGGCCGCGCACCACGCGCTTGGGCTCGGCCAGCACATCGGTCAGGAAACCCAGCTCATAGCGGCGCAGCTTCTTCGTGATCCGGCGGAAGCAGGGTCCGAAAGCGTCGGAGGCCGGAACCGGCATCCGTCCATCCAGAAAGGCCCGGAATTCGTCGACCGCCCCGGCCCCCAGATGCCTGGCAAGCAGCATCTCCCAATCGACATTGGTCGTCGCCTTGCCCGATTTCTCGGTCGCCAGCATGGCGAGCATGAGATCGTCGAGACTGGTCTTGCCGCCGGAGGCCTTGCGCAGTGCATCGTCGACGGTGACGAAATAGAGCATGCCGCGATCATAGGGCAGCGTTCGCACACGCGTATCGGCCCAGAAACGCAGCGGCACCTGGCTGTTGGGGGCACGCGCCATGCTGCTGGTATAATAGCGCGCGGCCGTCCAGTTAACGTCCGCAATGAACTCTTCCGCGCTCAGCATGTCGAAGCGGAATGGCAGGCGCGCCTCGTAGAAGGTCGCCAGTCCTTCGCCGAACCATGAGGATTCGAGCCCCGCCGGCTGGGTGATGAACGGCTGGAAGGTATGGAACATCTCGTGCGCCAGGGTCAGCCGGATCCTCGCGACGTCGGATCCGCGCCCCTTGCCGAAAGTGGTGACAAAGGATCGGTGGAGGCCGACGCCGCCGCCCGCATTGATCGGATTATAGCGCAGGAACACCCCGTAAGGCGGCGCACCTTTCTGGCCGAAGAAGCGTGCATAATGGCTGTAGAGCTTGCCCGTCCAGGCGAGCAGCGCGTTGGCGTCGAAACCGGGATCACCCTGCCACGCGCCGAAAAAGCCGGTCCCCGACGGATCGGACGGCCAGGTGCCGATCCGCCCGCCCATGAAGAAGCTCATGCGCAGTTCGGCGCCGTCGAGCGGCTCTGCGGCGGTGATAATCCCCTCCCCCAGCGAACTGACGCCCCGGCTGCCCTTGGGCGCGCGCGACAAATCCCAGCCGAAAGTGGTGCGATAGCGGTGCTCGCCGGGCGGCAGCAGCAGGAAGACATGACCGGTCGCCGAGACCCCACCGCCATCGGCGGAAAAGGCGAAGGGCGGTGCCGGGCCGCGCGGTGGCAATGTCGCCTGGGCGGGCACGCTGTATGCCACGGTCACCGGCCCGCGCACCGCACGATCGACGATCCATTCGCGCGAGGGACCACCGCCCACCGCGTCGCGCATGCCGGTTTCGGGCAGGTCGACATCGCGGGCGCTCAACCGCAAGGGGCCGGCATCGTCACGCGCGGAAATGCCGGCGATCACCGTGGCGACGGTATCGACATTGCTGGCGACCTTGGGCAGGCGTAGCAGCACCTCGCCTTGTCCGGCCGCGATGCCGTCCAGGCGCAGCGTCACCCGGACGGTCTCGATCCGCGCCGGGGCCGTGCGCGACGCAATTGGGGCCAGCGTCAGCGAAAGCGCGGGCTCGGCACGTGCCGGAGCGGTGAGAAGCGGGGCCGAAGCAAGCCCGGTGATGGTCAATGCCAGCCGCATCGCGCCGCTCCGATACCGTGTTCGATTTCGCGGAGGAAGCGCGGGGCTGCAATCGCCCCGCGCCCATCCGTCAGAACGACCGCGCCAGCGTCACGCCGACGGTCCGCGGTTGAGTGAACAAGGCGGTCGGCACATTCACGCCGTTGCGGTTGTCCGCCGCGGTCACGCCGCGCTTGTCGAACAGGTTGCGGACGAACAGATTGACACTCCAGTCCCGATCATAGGTCAGGCCGCCGCGAATATCGACGCTGGTATATTCGGGCAGCAGGATGCGTGGGCGCGTTGCATTCGCGGCATTGGTCACGAAGGTGCCCGCACGATCGCCGACATAGATCACCGTGAAGCCCAGATTGCCCTCCAGCGTGTCGCTCAGCGTGAAGCTTTGCTGCGCGGTGACATTGGCAGTGACCTTCGCCGCGAACGGCAAGCGATCGCCCGCCAGTCCCCTCAGACCCGTGGCGCCCGCCAATGTCGGCAGGTCCTGGGTCAGCGTCGCATCGGTGAAGGTCAGGTTGGTGTCGATGCTCATCCCCGCCCAGGGCGTCAGGTTCGCCGCGAATTCCAGGCCGCGGCTGCGCGCCTTGCCGCCGTTCGTCAGAAAGGTGAGCGAGCTGACCGAATCCGTGCCCTGGAGCTGGATGTTCTTCCAGTCGATCTGGAACAGCGACGCGTCGATGGTCAGCAGGCCGGGAACGACCTTGCCCTTGAAGCCCAGTTCATAGTTGAGCACGCGATCCGGGCCGAACGAACCATCCACCGAGGGCGGCGCCGCGATGTTCGGGCCGCCGGGGCGATAGCCGGTGGCGATGCGGGCATAGGCGATGATGTCACGCGAGAAATGATAGTTGGGCGAAATCAGCCAAGTGAAGGCGCTGTCCTTCGAATCGCCGATCGTTGTGCCCGATCCGAACACCGGAGCCACCGTCGCCGATGTGTTGAGCGTCGATTCATTGTGCTGCTTGTTGCGCGAATAGCGGCCGCCCACCTGGATATCGAGCTTGTCGGTGGCGTGCCAGGTCAGATCGGCAAAACCCGCATATTCGCGATAGCTGCCCGGACCTTCACCGATATAGGGCCTGGCGTCGAGGCTGCCCGAGGCGATCAGCGTCTGATCGGTCGCGGCATGCTCGATGGTGTAGAAGCCGCCGGCGAGCCAGCTGAAGCTGGTGCCGATATCGCCGCTGAAGCGCACTTCCTGCGAGAATTTATGCGTGCGATCGGCGTTGGCGATCTGCACCGTCGGCGCCGTCGCCAGCCCGTAGAGCGAGCGCAGCAGTCCGCCGAACACGGCGCTGACATCGCTGGTGATGACATTGTCCGCGCGGCTCCACGCGCTGATCGAGGTGATGTTGACGCCGCCCAGGTCGAGCTCGGCGCGCGCCGTATAGAGCTGGAACTTCGCCTTGTTGATCGAATCGAGCGCATTGAGCGTCAGATCGCCATAGACCGGATCGAAGGTGGTGACTGCCGTCGCGCGGTTGGGCGAGGCGGTGAGCGTGCAGGCCGCGCAGATCGGCACGCCGCCCGAAGTGATGGCAAGATCGCTGTTCATCGCGTCCTGCTTCTGACGGAGCGCCGAAAGCACGATGCGAAGATTGTCGGACGGCTTGATCAGCGCCGCGCCACGGAAACCCCAGACTTCGCGGGTGTTGACGTTCTTCGCCTTCAGCGCCTTGGGATTGATGTTGTCGAGCCATGCCGCATCATCGCGCTTGAAACCGCTGCCGGCGACGGCCAGCCAGTCGGTGATCGGCACATTGACCGATCCGCGCACCGCATAGCCGGTGTCGCCGTGCGAGACGGCGGTGCCGCCCAGTTCGATCCGGCCGGAGAATTCGCGCGTATCGGGTTCCTTCAGCACATATTTGATCAGGCCGCCCAGGCTCGACGCGCCATAGAGCGTGCCCTGCGGGCCGCGCAGCACTTCGACCCGGCTGACCGCGCTGGCATCGAAATCGGGGAGCGGCGGCTGGCCGGTGCCGGTGGTGCCGCCGAACTGGACGTCATCGACCAGCAGCGCGACGGTGGGCGAGGTCGCCCCACCGGTGGTGACGCCGCGCAGTGCGATCGAGGACACGCGCTGGCCCGAATATTGGAGGCCGGGCACGCGATCGAAGAATTCCGAGAGGCGGTTGATGTTCTGCGTCGTCAGCGTCTCAGCCGAAATCGCGCTGATCGCGACCGGCACGTCGAGCAGGCGCTCGGCGCGCTTCTGCGCAGTGACGATGATTTCGCCGGCATCGTTACCGCTTTCGACGCCTTCGGCGCTCTGCGGGTCCTGCGCCATCGCAGGCATCGATACCGTGAGGGCGAGGATCGCCGCCGACATGGAAATAGCAAGTTTCTGGTTCTTCATTTTTCTGGCCTCCACTGAATCTATTCGGGCGTCCGATCCGCATGGCGGGGATCGTCCATCCTTGGCCTCTCTCTCCAGCTCGGCAGGAACCACGACCATGTCGCCTTCCCGATGAGCCTCCCCTGGTTCGAGGCCAGGCGAATTTTACGCGTGCGCCACCGCCATATTTATTCGGAATTGGGGTTCCCGACCCGCTTCGCGCATAAGTTTTCGCGGATCGCGTGCCTGATCGATCAAGATTGCCCGCCCCTTCATCGGCCCAGTGCCGGCTGCGGCATGCGGGCATAGGCGCGCAGCCCCTCTTCCAGCCCGGCCAGGCCAGCATCGAGCCGGTCGTCTTCCTGGCAGAAACCGATGCGGATGCGGCCGGGCGCGCCGAAATATTCTCCGGGCGCGACGATTACGCCCGAACGCGCGATCAGCCATTCGGAAAAGGCGCGGCTATCGGCGATGCCGGGCAATGACGGAAAACAGATGCAGCCATCGTCGGGCAGTTCGCCGCCCATCAACCCTTCGGCCACCATCATGTCGAACCAGGCCTGGAAACGCGGCCGGCAGCGCGCGACGACGCGGCGCGAATTCTCTTCGAACGATGCGGCATTGGCCATGACATGCGCGGCGACGGCGTGCGACAATGTCGAGATGCCGAACTCGATCTGGCCGTTGAGCCGGCTCAGCCGCTCCACCACCGCCGGCGCACCGACGATCCAGCCGCAGCGCAGCACGCCCAGCCCGTAGATCTTGGTCAGGCTCGACAGGCTGACCACCGCCGGGGACAGCGCAGCGGCGGCACCGGGGCGCCGATCCTTCGACGCATAATCGCCATAGACCTCGTCGACGACGAGCAGGAAACCGCGCCGTTCGGCGAGATCGGCCAGCGCGCGCAATACTGGCTGCGGCGTCGCCATGCCCGACGGATTATGCAGGTCCGACAGCACCACCAACCGCGTATTCGGACGCAGCCGTGCTTCCACGTCCGCGACGTCGATGAGGAAGCGGTCGCCATGGCGGCGAAAGCTCTCGACCGAGGCGCCCGATGCTTCGGCAAGATAGGCGAACAGGTCGAAACCGGGCGTTTCGATCAGGACATGATCGCCGGGACGGACGAATGTGCGATAGATCAACGACAGGCCGCCGGTGGCACCGGTGGTGCAGAGCAACTGGTCACGGCCGACGCCATAGCGTTCGGCCAGCATATCGAGGACGAACGGATTGCCGTCACCAAAGGCGCTGACATAGTAGCTTGAGAAATGCGGCTCGGCGGTTTCGAGAACCATCTGGCGCAGCAATTCACGCGGCTCGGGCACGGAGCTTTCGAACAGGCTGACCGCCTGACCGTCCCTTGCGCGGGCCACGGCAAGCGCGCCGCGCACCCATCGCGCATAGCTTTCACCCTCAAGCGTCGGCGGTGTGGCCGGCATTTCATCTTCCTTGAACATGACGTCTCTCTACCGGCCAGGGCGGGCACTAATTATTCGATCTTGGGCAAGCCGGCGCCGATTGCGCATAATTTGCGCAGCTATTCGCCCAAAGCGCGCTTGGCCTGTTCGGAGGAGTCCCGCCGCCCCTTGGCGAACCAGTAGATCAGGCCGACGACCAGCCAGCCGCCGACCAGCAGATAGGGGCGCGGATCGGCCTCGACCCCGAAGATACCGACGAGCAGCGCGCAGACCACACCGGTATAACCCGCCGCCACAACCACCCTGCGCGACAGCTTCAACTTCGACCGCGCATGGATCTCGGGATGGTGGCGCGCGACCACGGTCGCCGAATAGGAACAGGCCATATATTTGAGCATAGTCGGCACGTTGACTGCGAGCAGCAGGAAGATCAGGCTCGGCGGCAGCAACAGGCCCGACATCGCACAGACATAGCCGAACAGGATCGCCCGGTGCGGCGTGCCGAAACGCGGATGGATCGCGCCGATCGCGCGCGGCAAAGCGCCGTTACGCCCCATCGCGAACAGGCTGCGCGAAAAGGTGAGTGCGGCGGCATTCATCGACTTGACGATCGAGAAGCAGGCGGCACCGACGATCAGCGGCACCGCGAGATCGCCCAGTACGACCTTTGCCGCATCCAGCAACGGCGCCTGGCTATTCGCCAGCGCCGCCGGCCCGACAAGGCCGAGCGCCGTGACCGCGACCAGGCCATAGACCAAAGCGGTCAGCCCGATCGCCAGCGCGATGCCCAAAGGCACATTGCGCGGCGCGTCGCGCACCTCCTCACCGATCTCGACCGCGGATTCGATACCGAGGAACAGGCTGATCATCAGCGGCACGACCGCGAGGATCGCGAGCGGTGGCGTGTCCAGCGGATTGCCGACCAGCGCGCCATCGAAATGCGGCAGGCCGGTCGCGACGAAAATGCCCAGGATGATCAGCAGCAGCGCCATCAACTGCGCCTGCACCCGCGCCGCCATCGACACGCCGACATAATTGAGCGCAAAGACCGCGGTGATCGTGACCGCCATTCCAAGCTTGAGCGGCACCGGAAACACCATGCCGAGATAGCTGATCATCACCTGCGACAATATGGTGAGCGCGCCGACATTGGAGATGATCCGCAGCCAAGCGATGATGAAGCCGACACCCGGATGGATGAAGCGCTTGGGCCATTCATAGGATGCGCCCGACACCGGTAGCGCCGATCCCAGATAGGCGTAGACCAGAGCGAAGACGAGCATCGGCAGTGCCGCGACGCCGATCGCCGCGAGCAGCCCCGATCCCGCCACCTGCGCGGTGGGCTGGAGGATCGAGAAGATCGAGACACCGATCGCGGTGCCCGCGCCGAAGGTGACGACACCGGTCAGACCGACGCTTTTGCGCAGGCTTCCCCCTTGAGCGGCAACCGTCATTCGCCGCCGCTCACAAATGCGCGAAGATCGCGGATCAGCGCGGCGCGTGCCTCGGCACCGACATAGGGCATATGCCCCGATGGATAGGCGTGGAAGCGCGTCGCCGACAGCGGCACACCGACATGGGCAAGCGTATATTCGGCACTGCCGATCGGCGTGACGAGGTCGTAATAGCCGGTGCCGACCATCAACCGCATCGCCGGGTTGCGGCTCATCGCGACGGCCAGGTCGGTGCCGTAATTGCGTCCGACCGGCACACCCGGGCCGAAGCCGTAATCCCAGCGTCCATTGACCTCACGGAACGCGATCGGTTCGTAAGGCAGCTCGAGCGTCACTTTCAGCGTCTTCGCCGCATAATCATTCCACGCAGCGACGAAACCGGGCACATATTGCCCCATCGCCGGATCGTCGGCGACTGGATCGCTCCCCGCCCCCTGTGTCGGCAGCACGAAGCGCGCATCGTACATGCCGACGCGCTGGCCCCGGTCGGCAAGCAGCAGCTTCGCGAATGTGGCGCCGGAAATGCGGAGGTCGGCGGCGAGTATGTCTTTTTCGGCGATACCGATCAGTGCCGACATCTCACGCGCGACCTCTGCCCTACGATCCGCCGGCAGCCGTGATCCTGCATGGAGTGCGGAAAGATAGCGCGCATCGATGAAACGGCGCGCCGCTTCCGCCTGCCCCTCCGCCGTGCAGCCGGCGGCGACCTTGCCGAAATGGCAGGCGGTCGCGGCCAGCGACGGCAGGATGTTCAGATAGGCGCGGTCGTCGCCCTCGGCGCCGCGCGCCATGTCGAGTGCCTGGCCGAGCAGCACCACGCCGTTGAGCGTCAGCCCATCCATCGCGCCGGTCTGGGTCGGCCCGCCCGCCATCAGCCGCGCCATCACCCCCGCGCGAATCGTACCATAGCTTTCGGAGACCAGATATTTGGGCGAATTGCCTCGGCCGTGGCGGCGCAGCCATTGGCGCACCACCTCCACCATCGCTTTGGCATCCTGTTCGACGCCATAATATTGCTCGACCTTGGCGCCCGGCAACACGCGGCTATAACCCGTACCCGGCGGATCGATCAGCACGATGTCGGCCACGTCGAGCGGACTGTCGGGATTGGCGACGGTGCCGAAGGGCGCAACGGTGCGCGGCTTTGCCGGATCGTCGAAATCGACGCGGCGCGGCGCCATCAGCCCCATATGCAGCCAGATCGAGGCCGAACCCGGCCCACCATTGAACGCGAAGATCACCGGACGCGTCGCCGCGTCCTTCACATCGCCACGGACATAGCTGGTCGCGAAGATGCTCGCGCCGGGCAGCAGAAACTCCTCGACCGCGGCTGCATAGCGCAATCGCGTTCCACCGATCTCGGCCTGCCCTTCCGACCGGAAGATGCGTGGCTCCGCCATGGCTTGCGGCGGCGACGGCTGCGCTTGCGCGACCCCGGCCGCCAGCATCAACGTCAAGGCGGCAATCGCGCGATCAATACGCATCGGCATGCTCTCCATGATCGAGCCCTTCCCGTGCGGCCAATTTCTCTGCCGGCCGGATCGCCGGCGCGGTGGTGAAGGGCTGGATGCCCAGCGCACTGTGGATCTCCGACGGAAAATAGACCACCCCGCCCTTCATCACCATGCGCGGACGGCGGATCGCGGTGATGTCGCGCGTCGGATCGCCGGGCACCAGCACGAAATCGGCGAGCTTGCCGCGCGCGATGCTGCCCAGCCGATCAGCACGACCCAGAAACTCCTCCGCCCCCAGCGTGCCGGCGCGTAACGCCTCGGCCGGGGTGAGGCCCGCCTTCACATACAGCTCGATCTCGCGCTGCACCGAAAAACCCGTCGCGTCGTCGGTGCCGGGCAAAAGGCGGATGCCCGCCTTGTGCAGCATCGCGATCGTTTCGAGCATCTTGTCAAAGCCGGACTGATAGGCCGCGTCCTCCGCCTTGTTCGCGATCGTCACGAAGGACCGCTTGCGATAGCGCTGGAAGCCGATCGGCATGTGCGACAGGAAATCCTCCTGCCCCGGCGGTACTTGCCCAGCGCGGCTGAGCATGAGTTGCTCGAGGATGACGGCCGTGGTGTCGAGCGCGGTGCCGTGCGCCTTCATCAGCCCGACGGTGCGCTGCACGGTCTCCGCATTCAGGTCGAGCGCGCCGGCACGCGCCATCGCGGTCAGTCGCAATGGCGTGCGGCTGTCCTCCCCAGGCTTCAGGATCCAGCCGAGCATCAACTGGTTGATATGCGCGATCGAATCATAGCCATCGGCGATCATCCGATCGGGCGAGGTGAAGGCGGGCACATGGCCCGTCATCTTCAGCCCCAGCCGATGCGCTTCCGCCGCGATCGGCTTCACCCAATCGGGGTTCATCGAATTGTAGATCTTGATCTCGGCATAGCCGCGATCGGCGTACCAGCGCACATTCGCCAAGGCTTCCTCCACCGTCGCGGGGATGAAGCCGAAGCGCGCCGAATAGGGGCTGCGCCCTTCGATGAAACCGTTGGCCACGATGCGCGGCCAGGCGACCTCGCCCGCGTCGATCTTCGTCAGCAGCCCCTGGAGGAAGCCATTGTCATTGCCCATGTCGCGCGTCGCGGTAACGCCGGCAGCGAGATACATCAGCCCGGCGGGCAGCGTCGCGTGCGAATGCATGTCGTGCAGGCCGGGATAGAGCGTGCCGCCCTCGCCATCGATCACCACTTCGTCCGCCGGCACGGGCCGCCCGTCCTCCGCCGTCACCTGCGCGATCGTGTCGCGCATGACGACAACGCTCGACAGCGGCGAAAGCGCGCCCGTCACGGGATCGAAGACGCGGACGTTGCGCACGCGCACCGGCGCGTCGAAACGGTGCGCCAGTTTCTGCTGGAGCTGCAAGGCGCGTTCGGTTTCCAGCTCAGAACCGAGCTTGCCCAGTATCGGCACCGCCGCTTCATAACCCGCGCGGATCGTCGTCCCTTCTGCCGAAGGGCCGAACAGCGCAAACAGCTTCTGTTCGCCATCGAGCAGCAAATAGCTGGGATTGAGCTGGACGCCGGTCAGCCGCCACGCGGTCACCTGCGTCGCGGCGGCGCCCTCGCCCAATGTCAGCGTGCGCAGCTTCTCCATCGTGATCCGGCCCGAGGGCAGCACAGCGATGCTGTGGCCCGGCGCCGCGAGCGCCGCGCGCGCATAGACCCAGATCGCATAAGGGCTGTCGTCATTGGCCACGTAGAGCGGCGGCCGATCCGCCTTGAGGGTGCCGTGATCGGCCTGGCTCGTCCAGCGCGCGCGGCCACCCGACCAGACGAAGTTTTCGTCGACCGCGCCCCCCATCAGCGACGAGCCCTTGATCGTCCAGGCGGTCGGGATACCCTGCGCGTCGAAGGTCAGTTCTTCACGATGCTTGGGGCCGCGCCCATTATTGTCGATCCGGTAATCGACGGTGGCGCGGTCGCCCTCGCTGTCGATGACGAGCGAGCCGACGCTCTCGCCGTTGGACAGGATCGACAGCCGCTCGGTCGCGGCAAAAGCGATGGGCGACGCAGCGAGGAGCAGCGTGGCGGCAAGCGTGCCTGCGAAAACGCCCCTCACGGCCGGCGTACCAGTGCGCGGATATCGTCGCCGATCGCCTTCGCGGTCGCCGCCACCGAATAGCCGGTATGGCCGCCGTCATAATAGCGCAGCGTCACCCGCGCCGGATCCCAGCCCGATTGCGTCGCCAGCAGTTCGGCCGCCCCCATCGTCGTCTGGGTATCGTAGATGCCGTTGCCGATCAGCAGACGGAAATCGGGATTTCGCGCCATCATCGCGCTGATCCCCTGATAATAGGGCCAGTCGGCAAAGGGGCTCGTGCCATCTCCCCAACCCCAATCCTCCAAGCTGGTGATGCCGACCGCGGGGACATAGGGATCGCTCCACGTCACCTTCAGATCGTCGCGCAGATAGATGGGCAGGAATTTCTGAACGCCCTGCATCAGCACGTCGGAGGGATCGGGGCCATTGCCCTTATCGGTGATCGGCGCGGTGTAGCGCGCATCGGCGCGGCCGAGCAACAGGCCCCGATCCCTGAGCAGTTCGGCGCGATAGCGTTCCTTGCTGATCTTCAGCCCGTTGGCGAGATACCAGTCGGCCGGGATGCCGCTAAATTCGGCGAGCCGCGCGGCAACGCGTCTTTTATCGGCGTCCGACGCGGCGCTGCCCTGATACAGCACCGTCAGATACTCGCCTTTCGCGAAGGCGCGCGCATCGGCCAGGAACGCATCGAGCCCGCGCCCCTTGCGATCGGCGCGGCCGTGATACCAGCCGATCGCCGCGACCGTCGGCAGCGACGCGACATAGCTGGTGATATTGGCCGGGCGCTGCGAATATTCGATGATATTGGCGGCTTGACCATAAAGGAAAACGCCGGCGAGCGGCAGCGGATCTGGGCCGGCGGCAAGCTGGCTGGCAATCTCCGCCGCGCGATTGGTGCCATAGCTTTCGCCGGTCAGATAGACGGGCGATCCCTCACGACCATACTGCTTCAGCCAGGCGCGGATATAGGCCGCGAACTGGCGCGCGTCGGCCTTGACCGAGAAATAGGCCTTGGGATCGGTGCCCGGCGCGACGCGGCTGAACCCGGTCGATGCGGGATCGACGAACACCATGTCGACCGCGTCGAGCGGCGAATATTCGTTGGCGACCAGGCGGAAGGTCGACGGATCGGCGCGGACATCGTCGGGATAGGCGACGCGCTTGGGCCCGATGCCGCCGATATGCAGATATTGCGCGGCGACGATCGGCCCGCCGTTGAACAGGAACATCACCGGCCGCTTCGCGGCATCCACGCCGTCGCGCGTATAGGCGAAGCTCACGATCCGTGCGGCTTCGTTCTGCCCGGTCGCGATCGCGATCGCCTCCACCTTCGCCGTATAGGCGACCGCCTGCCCGCCAAAGCGGCCCTGATGGCGCGTGACCACGGCGGGATGATCGACCTGATCGGTGACGGGCCCGGCGCCGGGTTGCTGCGCAACGGCGGGCACTGCCAGGACGAGCGCGAGTGCCGTCCCCAGTACCAGGGTAAGCTGTGATCCGATGGCCTTCATCTGCGATTGGTCCTCCAATCCCGCCACCTTATGGACGCCGCCGCGAAATGGTTATGCGAAGATCGAATGCGTCCCACCGAAGCGCGCATAGAATTTTCCCGAACGCCCTCTCCCCTGCATCGGCATGATAAGGTTCATCGCAGCCGATATCGGGATCGGCACCGTCATCATATCCGCGATCTGGAGATAGGTTTCGCAGGCATTCGCACAACTATTGGAAAATTTATGTTGCACGCAGACCGCTCCCGGCGCCACATGACACCGAGAGGAAGAGGATCCCATGACCGAAGCGCTGACCCCGATCGACATCAAGATTCTCGAGCAGGTGCAGAAGGACGCCGCGCTTTCGACGACCGAGCTGGCCGAGCGCGTCGGCCTGTCGCAATCGCCCTGCTGGCGACGGCTGCAGCGGCTGCGCGACGAAGGCTATATCACCGGCCAGGTCGCGGTGCTCGACCGCAAGAAGTTCGGCGACAGCCTCTATATTTTCGCCACGCTGAAGATGGCCACGCTGACCGAAGAACATCGCGCCGACTTCAATCGGAAGATCGAGCTGATCCCTGAGATCATGGAGTGCCACACCATTTTCGGCGAGCGCGACATTCTTTTGAAGATCATCGCACAATCGCTTGAATGGTATCAGAAATTCATTTTCAGGGTGATCCTGAAACTGCCCGGCGTGCAGGATATCCAGTCGACCGTCACGCTGCTGGAACTCAAGCAGACAACGGCCATCCCGGTCAGGGGAAGCCGCTTTCCGTAAACCGCCGTATCGGCGCGGTCAGACCTGCTCCAACGCGGCGGCAACATCGTTGCGAAGATCCTCGAACGACTCGATGCCGCAGGAATAGCGCACCAGCGTTTCGGGAATGCCGAGTTGCGCCCGCTCTTCCGCGCTGCATTCGACATGGCTCGTCGTACAGGGCGGTCCCGCGAGCGTGTTGACCGATCCCAGGCTGGCAGCGCGATGGACCAGCTTCAGCGCGTTGAGAAAGCGCTTCGTCGCGTCGAAGTCACTGCCCACCGAGAAGCTCAGCACACCGCCGAATCCAGTCATCTGGCGCCTGGCGATATCGTGGTTGGGATGGCTCTCAAGGCCGGGATAGAAGACATCCTCAACCTTGGGATGGTCACTGAGATATCGCGCCATCGCCATCGCGGTTTCGTTCTGCCGGGCCACCCGGAGTTCGAGCGTCTTCATCCCGCGCAGCAGCAGATAGGCCGCGAACGCGCTCAGGCTGCCGCCCGTGATCTCGCGATAATGATAGACCTGCCGGACAAGATCGGCGCGCCCGACAAGTGCGCCGCCCATCGCATCGTCATGACCGCCGAGGAACTTCGTCGCGCTATGCGCCACCAGATCGGCGCCCAGCAGGATCGGAAGCTGGTTGATCGGCGTGGCGAAGGTGTTGTCGACGATCGAGATCGCCCCTGCCCGCTTCGCCGAAGCGATCGCGCGTTCGAGATCGATGATCTTGAGGGTCGGATTGGTCGGCGTCTCAAGATAGACGATCTTGCAGCCGCGTGCGATCGCTGCGTCGAGCGCATCGCCATCACCGGTTTCGACCAGATCGATCTCGACGCCCATTTGCGGGAGGAATTCGAGGAAAAGCTTCGATGTTCCGCCATAGCTGTCGGAGATCGAGACGATCCTGTCGCCGGGCCGCGAAAAGGTGAACAACGCGTTCGAAATGGCGGACATACCGCTCGCAAACGAGGTCGCCGCCTCGGCACGTTCGAGCAATCGGATCTTTTCCTCGAACACTGCGACGGTGGGATTGGTGTTCCGGCTGTAGATATGGCCTTCGGCACGCTCGAGCGCCACGTCGAGCCAGCTTTCGATATCGGGATAGGCAAAGGGTGCGCTCTGCACGATCGGAACCTGTGCGGCGCCGAACGCCAGCGGCGTCTCCTCACCACCCCAGGCAGCGATCGTTCCCGGCTTGCACCCGCTCAAATCCATTTCAGCCTCCCTGTCGCGGCTTTGCGACCCGGGGATATTAGACGCGCACGCTTGGAAAATGTGGTCAAATATGTTCATATGGCGGCGATTTTGAGCGTCATGAATGCCATTATCGGCTAATTCTGCCATGGATCATATTGCCGGGAGGTGGATTTGAAGACGCTGGATCGGATCGATCGCAAGATCCTCGACATCCTTCAAAGCAACAACCAACTGACATATTCCGAACTTGCCGGCCTGGCGGCGGTGTCGCCATCATCATGTCGCCGCCGCGTGGAAGCTCTACGCCGCGACGGGGTGATCATGGCCGATGTCTCGATCGTAAATCCCGAGATATTGGGGCCTCGACTGAAGGTGATCGCGCTGGTGACGCTCGAACGCGACACCCCCGACGGTCAACAGAGTTTTCGACGATCGATGAGTGACCTGCCGCAAGTCGTCCAATGCCATTTCGTATCGGGAAGCTGCGACTATATCGTTCAATTCAGCTTGGATTCGATGGATCAATATGACCAGCTGCTCGATCGCCATTTCACCGCGATGCCAATCGTGAAACGCGTGGAATCGATGGTCGTGCTGAAAGAGGTGAAGAACGGCAGCGTCGGTCGGATCGGCTTCGCGGACGGGCAATGAATCGCCTGGTCGTCATTTCCGGCTGCTCGGGCGGCGGCAAATCCTCGTTGCTCGCCGAACTGGGCCGGCGTGGGTATCGCGTGGTCGAGGAGCCTGGCCGGCGGATCGTCCAGCAGGAACTGGCCGGCAATGGCGCCGCCCTCCCCTGGGTGGATATCGCCGCATTCGCGCGGCGGGCGACTGCGATGTCACTTTCGGATCGGGCATCGATCGCGACCGCGGATGAATGGGTCTTCTTCGACCGCGGGCTGGTCGATGCTGCGGCCGCGCTCGAGCATGCCACCGGCGAGCCAGCGGTGACGGCATGCCGCGCGCATCCCTATCACGCCCGCATGTTCATGGCGCCGCCCTGGCCGGAAATCTATGGGACCGATCCGGAACGGCGCCATGACATCGACGCGGCGCTCGCGGAATATGACCGGTTGCTCCATGCCTATGCCTCGCTCGGCTACGAAATCCTGACACTGCCCAGAATCTCGGTCGAAGCGCGGGCCGATCATGTACTCAACATGCTGGAAAATTGACGATATCTGGGTGCATCCCGCAAATTTATCGCATTGCTGTGCGGCAGATCACAGTATTCGTAACATTTACATGCGAAGCGGTCGCCGCCGGAGATGCGTCTCATGCTCCGGTTGCAAGGATGTCGATATGAAGCACACAGCCGTGGGCTGGCCCAGGCCCGAACGAACCACCGGAAAGACCATGATCGGCCTGCGCGTCGACGATACGCTGCTCGACGCGCTCGATAGCTGGATCATGCGCCAGTCGGGCGAACTGACCCGCCAGGACGCGATCCGCAAGATCGTGATCGATCACATCGCCGATTGAGGCCGCAGGATTTCGGGATGCGGATGGCGTAGCGTCGGATTTCGATCACAACGAACACTCCGCATTCCGCGCCGTTCGGGCCGGGCATATCGAAGGAAAGACAGCACTTCGACATGCCCGGCCCGAACGCATCGGCCGATGCAGCTTTGCATGTTCGGCTCAGCGACGCCCGCCAAAGCGGAAACTTGCGCTGATGCCGTAGAAGCGCGGCTCACCCGCGATGAAGGTGGGCAGGCCAAGCGCGTCGCCGGTATTGCCCGCGTCCTTGATATATTTCTTGTCGAAGGCGTTCTCGACAAAGGCCTCGATCCGCCATGCACCGTTTTCGGCTTCGTAGCCGAGACGTGCGTTGACCAACGCATAGCCCTTTTGAAGCTCGTCCTGAATGTTGTCGGCAACCAGGGCCGCCGGCGGCTGCTGGAGCGCGGGCCGATCATTGTCGTCGTCGAAGAAGACCTTCGATTGCCAGGTCAGGCTGGGCGACAGAGTGATCCGTCCCGGCCCCGCCGGCAGCGAGAAGACCGCGCCGACCGCCGCCGAATGGTCGGGTGACAGGCGGAAGCGATTGCCGTCGCGCACTCCGGTTTTGAAGCGGCTGTGATTATACGCATAATTGGCGAACAGGCTGACCGCATCGTCGGGCACCCAGCGCAATTGCCCTTCGAAACCATAGCTCTCCGCCTTGCCGGCATTGGTGGTGACGAACTGGGTACCCTGCTGCACCGTCGTCTGGAAATTGTCGTACTGATAATAGAATAACGCACCGTCGAGGAACAATGTGCGATCGGCGAGCGCGGTCTTCGCGCCGAGCTCGAAACTGTCGACGGTTTCGGATTCGAGCAGGTCGAAGCGTGCAGCGGCAAAGGGCGCGGCTGGCGCCGTTGCCGAAAGCACTTCCGGCCGGCGACCGCGCGCATAGGTGGCATAGATGCTGCTATCGGCATTCGGCATGTACCGCGCGGTCAGGCGCCAGGTAAGGCCGTCATCGCTGAGATCGGCGGTTTCGATACCGCCATTGCCCACCGTCGGCTGAAGACCGAGACCAAACAGCGGCACCGGATAGGCTGCCGAGGGTGGAATGGTCGCGGCACCGGGTACCGCCAGCGCCTGGAGCAGCGCCGTGCGAACCGCAGCCGGCTGGCTCAGTGCACCGATGAAGCCGCCCAGGATCGAGCGGCCATTGAGCACCGCGGCGGTCAGGCGGCTGCGCTTGTCGTCATGGCTGTAGCGGGCGCCGGCGCCCAGCTCGAAATTGTCCGACAGCCGGACCGTCAGGTCGCCGAACAGGTCGAAGGCGTTGGTGCGCGAGAAATTGGTGACGGTCTCGCCATGCGCGGCCTTCAAATTCGCCGCGATCGCCTGTGCCTGCGGACCGGCAAGCGCCACGCCATAGCTTTGCGCGACCCCCTGGAGCAATGCGCCGGTAAAGGCCGTGTTCGCGAGCAGGCCAGCCGGCATGGGATCGGTCGCGGGTCGACCGGGGATCGGGCCGGCGAGCTGGCCAGTCAGGCGGGCAAGCGCCGCACGCTCATCGACCTGGCTGGGCGTGCGCTGCGATCCGGTCTCGTGGAAATAATTGGCACCGACAAAGGCGGTGACCGGCCCATCCTCGAAGGTCAGCCGCAATTCCTGGCTGGCCTGTTTGCCACGCGCATCCTCCGCCGCAGTCAGCACCGGCAGCGAGATGCCGTCGGCATCGAAGATCTCGAGCGCGGAGAAGCGGCGATAGGCCGTGATCGAGGTCAGCTTGAAACGATCGTCGAGCGTCCAGTTGAGGATCCCGGTCACACCCCAGACCTTGCGGTCGAGGCCGAGCGGCAGGCCGCCCTCGAAACCGGCACCCGGAGCCAGGGCCGCGCCGCTGTTGCGCCCGGCATCGCCAATCACGGCGCCGGTCACCGGATCGGTCGGACGATAGGCGATCGATTTGAAGGCGGTCCCGGTCGGGCTGTCCTTCTGATAGTTTCCGATGACATCGACCGAAACGGCGCCGAGATCGGCGTGGAATGCGCCGCGCATCGCCCAGGTGTCGGCCGAGTTGAAATCGCGGCCGCCCAGCAGATTCTCGACATAACCGTCACGCTGACGGACACGTCCAGCAACGCGGATGGCGGCGCTGTCGCCCAGAGGCATATTGGCCATGCCGTCGAGCATCCAGGCATTGTAATTGCCATAGGACGCCTTGCCCGCAGCCGCCCAACCGCGCGGGTCGGCCTTGTTCTGGATCAGATTGACCGCACCGATCAGCGCGCCGCGACCATAGAGCGTCGATTGCGGCCCCTTGGCAACCTCGATCCGCTCCATATCGAAGAGTTCGACATAGGAACCGCGCGACTTGGAAATCGAGACACCATCTTGGAAAACCGAGACGCGAGGCTCGTTGAATGCGCTGCCGCTGTCCGAGGTGATGCCGCGCATCACGAAACCGGGATTGTTGGGCGACTGGTTCTGCACCTCGAAGCCCGGCACGAAGCGCGAGAATTCGTCGAACTCCTCGATACCGAGCCGGTCGAGTTGCGCACCGCCGAACACGGTGAGTGCGATCGGCACGTCGATCGGATCCTGTTCGCGGAGCTGCGCGGTGACCACGATCTCGTCACGATCCTCCGGGGCGGGCGCGCCCTGCGCATGGGCAGCAGGTGCGGCAAGCGCGATCAGACTGGCCGCGGTCAGCGCGAAGGAGCGAACGGACATGTGGAATTCCCCTTTGGACTTTGGGACTGCCGCTAGAGCCCAACTGTGAAGGAGACATGACGTCCGTATGATATTAAGCAGACAGCGCGCACAAAAATGCCCCCCGCCAGCAGAGGGCTCCTCTGCAATCGCGGGATCGCCAACGTCAGTTGGGGAGCAGTGTAGCGTGATCTCGCTCCGGTCAGAGCCGGAGCGACGGGCAGATCAGGTTCAGCGCTGCGCCTCGGCAACCGCCATCAGCGCGAGCAGTCCCACGGCGAGGCCTTTGACGCTCTCGCCCTTCTCGACATCGACATATTCGTCCGGGGCGTGCGCACGGCCGCCCTTACCACCCGAGCCGATGGTGATCGCAGGAATACCGAGGCTGATCGGCATATTGGCGTCGGTCGAGGATGCGTTGAACTCCGGAGTGTAGCCTTGCGACCGGATTGCGGCGGCCGTCAGCGTCACGATCGGGGTGTCGGCTGGCGTGCTGCCGGCCGGGCGATCGCCGATCTGCTTCTTGTCGGCGTGCACAGGCCCTTCGCGCGTCGAGCGCGCCGCATTCTCACCTGCCACCGCCTTGTCGATGATCGCGAGCAGCCTCTTCTCCAACGCATCGAGCTCGGCGGCGCTTTCGGAGCGCATGTCGAACTCCATGAACACCGAGTCGGGAATCGAATTGACCGACGTGCCTCCACCCGTGACCGCAGCGGCATAAGTGGTCTTGGGCGTGGTCGGCGGCACAATCTCGTACAGCTCGGTCACCGCCTTCGCCATCGCGGCCATCGGATTGACCAGACCAAAGGCGCCGAAGCTGTGACCGCCGGGGCCCTTGAACGTCACACGATAACGCTTGGACCCCACTGCCGCGTTGACGACGCGGGCAGGATTGATGCCGTCGATCGAGAAAAAGGCGGAAGCGCGCCCTTTATAGGACCCCTGCGTGAAGAAGTGGCGGACGCCGCGCAAATCGCCCTGCCCCTCCTCGCCCACCGACGCCAGGAAGACGATGTCGTGACGGGTCTTCACCTTCGCGGCATCGAGCGCGCGCACATAGGCCAGCAGTGCAGCGAGCCCGCGCGTATCGTCGCCGATCCCAGGCGCGGAGAGCCTGGTGCCATCGCGCTTCACCGTCACATCGGTGCCTTCGGGGAAGACGGTATCGAGATGCGCGGAGATCACCACGACCTTGCCGCCGGCAGGACCGGTGCCCCGCCGCACCGCAATGACGTTGCCGACCGTGTCGGTTTCGATATCGGTCAGGCCCAGCGCCGCGAATTTCTCGCGCATCGCGGCACCGCGCCTGGCCTCGCCGAAGGGCGGCGCCGGAATCTGGGTGAGTTCGACCAACTCTTCGACGAAACGATCATGATCGCGATCGAGCGTCGCCAATGCCTGTTTCCAGGCAGGCATTGCGCGCAGCGCGGCGATGGTGCGATCCGCCGGCGCACGCGACTGCGCGCCCGCTGCCGCAGGGGCAACGAGCGCGAGCGCGCATGAGATACGGAGCGCGGCCGAAATCAGCTGGCCGCGCATCCCGATCACTTCTTGGCGAGCGAGAGGCCACCGAAGCGCTTGTTGAAGCGCGCCACCTGACCGCCGGTGTCGAGCATCTGGCCGCGGCCGCCCGTCCAGGCCGGGTGAGCCAGCGGATCGATGTCGAGCTGCATCGTGTCGCCTTCCTTGCCCCACGTGGTGCGGGTCTGGAACACCGTGCCGTCAGTCATCTGCACATTGATCATGTGATAGTCGGGGTGGATATTCTTCTTCACGTCTATGCTCCGAAATTGGCTGGTTACCGACCAGCCGGGGGATGCGAAGGCGCGCCCTTAGGGCAGAATCGCCGATATTTCAACCAAAGCGTGAATTGGGCCGCGGTGTATCAGGCGTCAGCCGGCGGATCCGCGATCATCGCAGTGAAATTGGCCTGTGCCGCCAGCTTGTCGCCGATCAACGCACGTCCTGCGAATTTGCACACCGCCGAACGCCTCTGGACGAACTCGACTTCGAGCGTCAGCAGGATGCCGGGTTCGACGGGCGTGCGGAACTTCACTTCGTCGATCGTCATGAAATAGACGAGCTTGCCCGAGCCGGCGAGATCGAGCGACTCCACCGCGAGCACGCCCGCGGCTTGCGCCATCGCCTCGACGATCAGTACGCCGGGCATGATCGGGCGGCCGGGGAAATGGCCCTGGAAGAACTGCTCGTTGATCGTCACCGCCTTGATCGCGCGGATCGACCGGTCGGGGATGATCTCCTCGACGCGGTCGACCAGCAACAACGGATAACGATGCGGCAGCGCCGCCATGACCCGCCGGACATCCAGCGGGCCGATGGCAGGCTTTTGCGTTGCGTCCTCGCTCATCGAGCCTGGATCAACGACCCGGCTGGGGCTGAGGCTGCGCGGGCGGCGGCGGTGCGGTGACGTTGATCGTCGGCAGCGCGGCATTGAGCTGCGTCAGCACGTCGGTGGTGACGTCAACACCAGGCCCGATCGCCAGCGTCGCCTGCACGTCGAGCGCCAGGTTCGCGCCACGTGCGGTCATCACTTTCTGGATGATCGGATTGAGCGCGGTGCTGATCTGCTGCACGACATAGGCGCGGTTGCGCTGGATGGTCTGCTCGCTGTTGCCGAGCTCCTGCTGCGCGGCGGTCTGCTTGGTCTGCAGCGCCGTGATCCGCGCCTTCAGTGCGGCGTCGGGCTCCTTGCCGCCGGCGGCGGTGCGAATGGCGTCGGCTTCGGTCTGAAGCGGCTGGCCAAGCTGCTGCGCGCGCGTCTGGAGCGTCTGGAGCTGCTGCTGCAGCTGCGTGTTCGCGGTCTTGCACGCATTGCATTCGCTGAACACGCGCTCGTTGTTGATGATTACCACGACGGCGGGCGGCGCCTTCTGGGCAAGCGCGGGCGTAGCAAAGGCCAGACCGCAGGCTGCGAGCAGCGCCTTCTTGGAATATTTGATCATCAGAATTGGGTTCCTACGTTGAAAGTAAACAATTTGGTGTCGTCGCCGCGCTCCTTGATGAGTGCGCGCGCGACGTCGATACGGAACGGGCCGAAGGGCGAGTTCCAGTTCACGCCAAAGCCGACAGAAACGCGTGGCTTGGGCGAATTACCCAGGAATTGTTCCTCGAAGGGAGCGATGGTGTTGCCGTAAAGCGAAGTGCCAGTCGGACAACCACCCGAGGGCTTTGGCGTAAGCGCACTGCTGGTAGCGTCGACGCACTGCTGACCACCGCTTGAGTTGAGAATGGGAATGACGAGCGAGGTCGGTTTGCCGTCGGTCCCAACCGGGAAGTCGGCAAGCGTCGTCAGCTTCGGCTTACGAACGCCGAAAACCGAACCGACATCGAGGAAGATGGATGGACGCAGGCCCATTTCGCGCGCGCCAGATCCCAGAGGAATCTCGAGTTCGGCCCGACCCATATAATAGGTCCTGCCACCGAGCGCGTCGTCGACGATCGAGTTCTTCGCGGCGTTGAGCTGTCCCGTCGTGGAATCATATTGGAGGCGCTGTACACGCGGGCCGACGCCGCGAATGTCGAAGCCACGGATCTGCGGTTCGCCCAGGAAGAAGCGGTCGGTGAGGCGGACCTTCTCGATCGGGTTGCCGGCACTGTCGATCCGCTGATTCTCAAGCGGGATGATATGACCACCCTCGAAGCTCAGCGAGAAGACGAAATTACCCAGGACCTTCCAATATTTGGAGGCATTGGCCACAGTCCGGAGATATTTCACGTCGCCGCCCAGGCCCGCGAAATCCTGGCTGATGCTCAGCCGGTTGCCGGCCGACGGGCGCAGCCGGTTGTTGGTGTTGTCGAACGCCAGCGTATAGCCGACCGAACTGGTCAGGCGCGTGCCGATCGCATCGCACAGATAACGGCCGGCAAGCAGCGGCTCGCAGACGCCGTTGTTGAAGAAGGTGTTCTTGTTGAGCGTGACATCGTCATGGACCAGCGAATAGCGGACCTGTGCCTGCCAGAATTCGGTGAGCGGCACGCCCGCACGGATCGAGAAGCCGGTCGAGACCTGCTGATAGGTCGTGTTGCGCTCGCTGCCGAGATAGTTGAACGAGTTATAGTCGCGCCGGAAGATATCGCCGCCCAGCGCGATGTTGCGATCGAACAGATAGGGCTCGGTAAAGCCCATTTCGACCGACTTGGAATAGCTCGAATAATTGACGCTCGTGCGCAGCAACTGCCCCTTGCCGCGGAAGTTGCGCTGCGTGATCGACGCATTGACGATGAAGCGCTCAAGGCTGGAGAAGCCCGCGGAGAGCTGGAGCTCACCGGTCGATTTCTCCTGGACGTTGGTTTCCAGGATGATCTTGTCGGGGCCGGAACCCGGCTTCTGCTCGATCTCCAGATTCTCCTGGAAGAAGCCGAGCGAGTTGATCCGGTCCTGCGAGCGCTTGACCTGGAAGCTGTTGAACGCATCGCCCTCCGCCAGGCGCATCTCGCGGCGGATCACCTTGTCCTGGGTCTGGGTGTTGCCGTTGATCTCGACGCGCTCGACATAGACGCGCGGGGCGTTGGCGATGCGGAAGGTCAGCGACATCGTCTTGTCTTCGCCGCTGCGGCGGAAATTGGGGCTCACATCGGCAAAGGCATAGCCGAACAGGCCGGCGGTCTCGGTTATGCCGTCGACCGTGTCCTCGACGCGCTTGGCGTTGTACCAGTCGCCCTTCTTGATCGTGACCAGGCGATTGACGGTGCTGGTGTCGAAATCGCGCAATTCGCTCTCGACGGCGACATCGCCGAATTTGTAGCGATCGCCTTCCTCGACGACATAGGTGATGATGAAGTCGCGCTTGTCGGGGGTCAGTTCGGCGACCGCCGAGATCACGCGGAAATCGGCATAGCCTTCGGTCAGGTAGAATTGACGCAGCTTCTGCTGGTCATAGGCCAGCCGATCGGGATCATAGCTGTCGCGCGAACTGAAGATACGGAACAGGCGTGACTGCTTGGTCGCCATCTGCGAGCGCAGATCGCCGTCGGAGAATTTCTCGTTGCCGAGGATGTTGATCTGACGGACCTTGGAGCGCGGCCCCTCGACCACCTCGAAGACAATGTCGACGCGGTTCTGGTCGAGCTGGACCATCTTGGGCTCGACGGTCGCGGCGAAGCGGCCCTGGCGGCGATAGAGCTCGATGATGCGCGCGACATCGGCGCGCGCTTTGGACCGGGTGAAGATCTGGCGCGGCGCGAGACGGATCTCGGGGCGGATCTTGTCTTCCTTGATCCGCTTGTTGCCCTCCAGGATGATGCGGTTGATCACCGGATTCTCGCGGACTTCGATGGTCAGCGTGCCATTGTCGTCGCGGATCTGGACGTCGGCGAACAATTCGGTCGCGAACAGGTCCTTCAGCGCCTGGTCGACGCTTTCGCGCGTATAGGTGCCGCCCGGGCGCAACGCAGTGTACGACCGCACCGTATCCGGCTCCAGTCGCTGCGAGCCCACCACGTTCACCGCGCGAATCGTGCCGGAACTCGGCGCGGTCGGCGCTGGTGCTGGTGCTGGTGTTTGAGCCGGAGCCGCCGGCGCAGTCTGCGCTAGGGCGGGAAACGCCTGGCCAGCGAGCATGGTGCCAACAAGCAGCACTGCCATGTTTCGTCTGCCGAAGCCGATGCTGTTTTTCGCCTTCACGCCCATCCTACCCTGAAAAAAACCACCGCCCCGCTGGCGGCTCAACCATGGTTTAGTGGATCGGACCTCGACCAAAAGCGAAGCCTTTGACCGATACGATCCACTAGCAGCGCACTGCCCTGCCCGATCACCGTCAACCGATCAAGCGCGACAGACTTTCCCAGACACCGAAAGACGACAAATCGTTGAAAGTGACGAACATCATCAACGCGAGCAATGCCAGCATCCCGGAGCGGAACGCCCATTCCTGGGCCGCCGCACCGACAGGTTTCCGCCGCACCGCTTCGATCGCGTAGAAGAGCAAATGTCCGCCATCCAGCATGGGAACTGGCAACAGGTTGATGAATCCCAGATTAATCGAGATCAGCGCGACGAACCAGATGAAGGTTTCCGGCCCGATAGATGCCATTTCCCCAGAGGCTTGCGCGATCTTCAGCGGACCACCCAATTCCTTCACCGAGCGGCGCCCGGTGATGATCTGGCCGATCCCGTCGACCATCATGCGCACGATCTCGCCGGTCTGGCGAACCGCAACGCCCGGCGCCTCGATCAGACTCACCTCCACCGTCACGCGAGGCGGTGGCGCTATCCCGAGCAGTCCGGTGCGATAGACGTTGCCGAAACGGTCGCGCTGAATTTCAACACCGGGTGCCGCAACCAGACGCAGCGGTCGGCCGTCGCGGACGATCTCGAATGTGAGCATCTCATTTGGCCGTGGCTTCACCATGCGTACGATGTCGCCAAAACTGTCCATTTCGCGACCGCCGATCGACACGAACCGGTCACCGGATCGGAAACCGGCCTTCGCAGCGGCGCTTCCGGCCTCGATCCCGCCAGCAATCGGCTGAGTTCGATCGTCGCCATGGACCAGTGCAAGTGCACTCAGGATCATGATGGCGACGAGAAAATTGGTAACGGGGCCTGCCGCGACGATCAGCGCACGCTGCCAAACCGGCTTGGCCTGAAACGTGGAGCTCCGTTCCGCTTCCGGCAATGCCAGCCAGTTCGGATCGGGCTGGCTGGACGCATTCATGTCGCCGGCGAAGCGGACATAGCCGCCCAGTGGCAGCCAGGCGAGCTTCCAGCGCGTGCCGCGCTTGTCGGTCCAGCCCCTGATCTCCCGGCCGAAGCCGATCGAAAACGTCTCGATCTTCACGCCGAACCAGCGGGCAACGAAATAATGGCCGAGCTCGTGGACAAAGACGAGCGGCCCGATGACCAGCAGAAAGGCCAGGATCGTGAGCAGGATTCCGGGGTTTTCAGTCACAGGCAATGTGTCTTGAGGCCCTCTTCGGCCAGGATGCGCGCTTCGCGGTCGATCGCGAACACGTCTTCGAGTGTCGCGGGGTTCACCGGGTCATAGCGCCCCAGCGTATCCACGACAACCGCCACGATATCGAGAAACCCGATCCGTCGATCGAGAAAGGCACGTACCGCGACTTCATTCGCGGCATTCAGGATCGCCGGGCGCGCCGGCCCGCTTTCCAGCGCCTCGCGCGCGACGGCGAGCGCCGGGAAGCGTGTCGTGTCCGGCGCCTCGAAATCGAGACGACCCAGCGCCGCGAAATCGAGCCGCGCACAGGGTGTCGCCATCCGATCGGGCCAGGCCAGCGCATGCGCGATCGGCGTGCGCATGTCGGGCGTGCCGAGCTGGGCCAGCACCGACCCGTCGACATAATCGACCATCGAATGGATCACCGACTGAGGATGGACGATGATCTCGATCCGCTCCGGCCCCACGGGGAACAGATGATGCGCCTCGACCAGTTCGAGCCCCTTGTTCATCATCGTCGCCGAATCGATCGAGATCTTGGCGCCCATCGACCAATTGGGGTGCTGCACCGCGCGTTCGGGCGAAACCGACGCCATCTCGGCCCGGCTCCATTCACGGAAGGGACCGCCGCTCGCCGTCAGGATGATCCGGCGGACGGTGTCGAGAGCGCTTCCCTCCAGACACTGGAAGATAGCGTTATGCTCCGAGTCGACGGGCAGCAACGTCGCACCGTGACGGCGCACCGCATCGGTCATCAAGGCACCGGCCGAGACCAGCGCTTCCTTGTTGGCGAGCGCGATTGTGCCACCGCGGCGCACCGCCTCCATGACGGGGGGTAAGCCCGCGCAGCCGACGATCGCCGCCATGGTGATGTCTGCCGGGCGGCTGGCGGCTTCGGCCACCGCGGCAGCGCCCGCCGCGGTTTCGATCCCTGAGCCCGACAAGGCGTCGCGCAACGCATCATGACAGCTTTCGTCGGCGACCACCGCAAGCGTGGCGCGCGTGCGCTTCGCCGCCGCGGCCAGCCGTTCGACATCGCAATTCGCCGTGAGGGCTTCGACACGGAAACGATCGGGGTTGCGCTCGATCAGGTCGAGCGTCGAGCTGCCGACCGATCCGGTCGCGCCCAATATGGAGATGCTTCTCACCATATGCCGTCGGCCAGGATCAGCAGGGCGACCATCGGCGCCACCGGCACCAGTCCGTCGAGCCGGTCGAGCACGCCGCCATGACCGGGCAGCAGCGTGCCGCTGTCCTTGACGCCGGCGCGACGCTTGAGCGCGCTTTCGAACAGGTCGCCGCCCTGCGCGACGATGGCGAGCACGAGGCTCGAAAGCGCCAGCCCCAGCGGCAGCCCGCCCCATTGTGCAAAAGCGAGGCCGGTGAGCAGTGCCGCGACCATCCCGCCGCCCAGACCAGCCCAGGTCTTGCTCGGGCTGACCGCAGGCATCAGTTTGGGGCCGCCGATCGCCCGCCCCGCGAAATAAGCGCCGATATCGGTCGCCCAGACGATCGCAAGCGTCCAGAATGCGAGGATCGCGCCATTGTCCTGGCCGCGGATGAAGAGCAACGCCATTGCCGGAAGGGCGACATAGATCACTCCGGCCGTAAGCTGGGTACCGCGCGTGACGATCCCGGTGAAGAAGGTGGCTGCAGCGATCAGGCCGAGCGCGAAAAAGCCCGGCCCGGCCGCCAGAGGCGAAATGATGGCCAGCGGCACCGAGGCCGAGAACATCGCGATCCGTTTGTGCGTCGGCCCGGCATTTGCCAGATCGGCCCATTCGGACAGCATCAGCAACGATGCGACGCTGATCAGAATCCAGAATATCGTGCCGCCTGCGACGAGCGCGGCGACCGCGACCGCGATAAGCACGATCCCGACGGCTGCCCGTCTGGGGAGATCGGACGCCTTGCCCGGTTCAGGCGGAGTCATAATCCTCCGAAACGCCGCTCGCGCTGACCGAACTGGCCGACCGCCGCGGCAAGCGCCTCACGGTTGAAATCGGGCCAGAGCGTATCGACGAACATCAATTCGGCATAGGCCGCCTGCCACAGCAGGAAATTCGAGAGGCGCTTCTCGCCCGAGGTGCGGATGAGCAGGTCGAGAGGCGGAAGATCGCTGGTATCCAGCCGCGCCTCGACATCGGCTCCCTCGATCGCGGCCGGATCGATTCGCCCAGCCGCCGCATCGGCGGCAAGACCGCGGATCGCGCGAACCATTTCATCCTGCGCGCCATAGTTGAGCGCGATGACGAGCGTCGTGCGCGTATTCTCCGCCGTCCGCACCATCGCCGATTCGATCAGTGCGACGATATCGGGCGCCAGCGCCCGATAATCGCCGATCACGCGCAGCCGCACGCCGGCCTCAGCCAGTTCATCGATATCGTCGACGATGAAACGGCGCAGCAGGCCCATCAGGTCGCCGATCTCGGTGGCCGGACGGCGCCAGTTCTCCGACGAAAAGGCGTAGAGCGTCAGCACCTCGATGCCGAGTTCGCCGGCGGCGCGAACGGTGCGCCGCGCGGCCTCCACACCCTGTTTATGACCGGCCACGCGCGGCAACAGGCGCTTCTTCGCCCAGCGTCCATTGCCATCCATGATGATGGCGACATGGCGCGGAGCACCACCCGCCCCGGCCGCCGGACTCGTATCGGCTTTGGCGGCGGCCCGGTTCACTGGCCGAGGATTTCCTTTTCCTTGCCCTGGGCTGCGGCGTCGATGTCGGCGATGGTGCTGTCGGTCAGCTTCTGCACCTCGGTTTCGAGGCGCTTGCGCTCGTCTTCGCTGATCTCGTGCTTCTTCTCGTCGGTCTTCAGGCTGTCCATGCCGTCACGGCGCACGTTGCGCGCGGCGATCCTGGCCTTCTCCGCATATTGGCCCGCGAGCTTCGCCAGTTCCTTGCGGCGTTCCTCGGTCAGATCGGGAATGGGCAGGCGCAGCGTCTGGCCGTCGACGATCGGATTGAGGCCGAGCCCCGCGGAGCGAATCGCCTTGTCGACCGGGCCGACATTGCTCTTGTCCCACACCTGGACCGAGATCATGCGCGGCTCGGGCACCGAAACGGTCGCGACCTGGTTGATCGGCATATGCGCGCCATAGACCTCTACATTGACCGGATCGAGCAGCGAGGTGGAGGCCCGGCCGGTCCGCAAACCGCCCAGGTCGTGCTTCAGCGATTCGACGGCGCCGTGCATGCGGCGCTCGAGATCGGCCTTGTCATAGGCGGGCATCGGTCATCCTTTCTCGTTCTGAACGATCGTGGCAGTGCCTTCACCCGCGAGGACGCGGGACAGATTGCCCTCGTCACGGATGTTGAAGACCACGATCGGGATATTGTTGTCACGGCAAAGCGCCACGGCGCTGGCGTCCATCACTTTCAGATCGTCCGACAGGACCTTTTGGAAAGTGACTGTTTCATAACGCTTTGCTGTCGGCACTTTTTTCGGGTCGGCATCGTAGACGCCGTCGACCGAGGTTCCCTTGAACAGCGCGTCGCAATTCATCTCGGCGGCGCGCAATGCCGCCGCACTGTCGGTGGTGAAATAGGGATTGCCGGTTCCCGCGGCGAAGATCACCACCCGGCCCTTTTCCAGATGCCGCTCCGCGCGTCTGCGGATGAAGGGCTCGCAGACCGTGCTCATCGGAATGGCCGACTGGACGCGCGTATCGACGCCGATCTGTTCGAGCGCGTTCTGGACGGCAAGCGCGTTCATCACGGTCGCGAGCATGCCCATATAATCGGCGCTGGTGCGCTCGAAGCCCGCATCGGCGGCAGCGAGGCCGCGGAAGATGTTGCCGCCGCCGACAACGATGCAGAGTTCGAAACCCGCCTCGCGGGCCGCCTTGATCTCGCCCGCGACGCGCGCGACGGTGCCGGGGTCGATACCGAATTGACCCTGCCCCATCAGCACCTCGCCCGAGAGCTTGAGCAGGATGCGGTTGAAGCGTTGCCGTGTCATCAGCGCAAAGGTTTCCGATCTGGACAGGAAAGTGGCGCGGACATTAGTCAGCCCGCGCCACAAAGCCAAGGGTGGCTGGTCGTGGATTTTCAGTGCAGCAAAAGCTGCGACCGCGCGTCATTCCGATCTGGCGGACATGACGCGCGGATATGCTAGAGCATCGCGCGGAAAAGCGGGCACCGGTTTTCCGCACAAAGCGATGCGATAATCAAAGACCTGGGCTCAGGCGACGCCTGCGGCCGCGGCGACTTCGGCGGCGAAGTCGCTCGTTTCCTTCTCGATGCCTTCACCGAGCTGGAAACGGACATAGTCCTTGAGCACGATCTCGCTGCCGGCTTCCTTGCCGGCCGCGGCGACCACGTCCGAGATCTTCGTCTTGTTGTCCATGACGAAGAGCTGGCTGACGAGCGCGTTTTCCTTGCGGAACTTGGCGATCGAGCCTTCGACCATCTTTGCGACGATCTCGGCGGGCTTGCCCGACTCGGCGGCCTTTTCGGCAGCGATCGCGCGCTCGCGCTCGACCATCGCCTGATCCAGGCCATCCTCGTTCAATGCCAGCGGGAAAGCCGCGGCGATGTGCATCGCAAGCTGCTTGCCCAGTGCTTCGAGCTTGTCGGTCGGCGCAGCGCTCTCGAGCGCGACGAGCACGCCGATCTTGCCCATGCCCGGCGCCGCAGCGTTATGGACATAGGAAACAACGGCGCCCTGATCGACCGAGATCGCGCGGGTGCGGCGCAGATTCTGATTCTCGCCAATGGTGGCGATATTGCTGGTCAGCTTTTCGGCGACGGTCTCGCCATTGCCAAAGGGCGTGGCGGCCAGCGCTTCGACATCGCCATTGGCGTCGAGCGCCAGCTTGGCGACGGTGCCGACATAGTCCTGGAACTGCTCGTTCTTGGCGACGAAGTCGGTCTCGGAATTCACCTCGACTGCAGCACCCTTGGTGCCGGCGACGGCGACGCCGACCAGACCCTCGGCGGCGGTGCGGCCGGCCTTCTTGGCGGCGGCGGCGAGCCCCTTGGTGCGCAGCCAGTCGATCGCGGCCTCGATGTCGCCATTGGTCTCGGCGAGCGCCTTTTTACAATCCATCATGCCCGCGCCGCTGCGATCGCGCAGCTCCTTCACGAGTGCGGCAGTGATTTCCGCCATGATCTCTTCCTTCTCAGAAATGTGTGTAAGCGAAGCGGGCGCCGTTAAGCGCCCTACCCCGCCCGTATTTCAGTTCCGCGACGTTCAGGCGTCGCTCTGAACCTCGGTTTCCGCAGCGGCTGCGGCCGGAACCTGCTCGTCCTCGGTCGCGGCAACGGGCGCCTCGGCCAATGCGGGCTCGACCGGCGGCTCGACGAACGCGCCGAAATCCTGGCCACGGACGCCCTGACCACCCTTGGTCGCGGCGGCAGCGACGGAGTCGCAATAGAGACGGATCGCGCGGCTGGCGTCGTCATTCGCCGGAACCGGGAACGCGATGCCGTCGGGCGAGACGTTCGAATCGAGGATCGCGACGACCGGAATACCGAGCGTGTTGGCTTCCTTGATCGCCAGCTCTTCCTTGTTGGCGTCGATGACGAACATCACGTCGGGGATGCCGCCCATGTCGCGGATACCGCCGAGCGACAGCTCGAACTTGTCGCGCTCGCGGGTGAGCTGCAGCACTTCCTTCTTGGTCAGGCCGTGCGTATCGCCCGACAGCTGCTCTTCAAGCGCCTTGAAGCGCTTGATCGACATGCTGATCGTCTTCCAGTTGGTGAGCATGCCGCCCAGCCAGCGATGGTTGACATAATGCTGACCGGCGCGGCGAGCCGCCTCGGCGATCGGCTCCTGCGCCTGGCGCTTGGTGCCGACGAACAGCACCTTGCCGCCGCGTGCGACGGTCTGATCGATGAAGTCGAGCGCGCGCGCGAACAGCGGCACGGTCTGCGACAGGTCGATGATGTGCACCCCGTTGCGGTCGCCGAAGATGTACGGCTTCATCTTGGGGTTCCAGCGGTGGGTCTGGTGGCCGAAATGCGCGCCGGCCTCGATCAATTGCTGAATGGTGACGACAGGTGCCGCCATGGTCTTTCTCCTTCCGGTTAATCCGCTGGGAAGCAAGAACCGCGGACTGGCCACGGCACCGGTATGTGCGCTTCCCATGTGGGATGGGCGGGGCGCTTAACGCCGTGCCGAAAGAAAATCAAGCCTTGACGATGGAACAAATAGGGAACATATGTGCCGATATCGGAACCGAACAACGTATCATCGCGTTCGTTCGCAACAGTTCCGGCCCGTTTCCGCATCCACGGATCGAGGGTTCAGGAGGATCGCAATGGCTGGTTTCGTATCGGGTTTGCTGTTCGTCGCCGCGCTGATGACGGGTCTCGGCGTCATTGTTTTCACGCTTGTCGGCCGATGGGACGCAATATTGGCAGCGCTCGCGGGCGAGCCCATCCCGGAACGGGCGCATGTCGTGTCGCGCCGGATCGTGCGGATGCGTCCCGCGCGCCGCAGCTATCATCCGGTCCCTAGCCGGCAGCAGATCCGGCGCGCAGCCGCTTGACCCGCGCATAGCTGCGGACCCCGAACGGGATCAGTCCGACATAGAGGATGCTGACCACCGACAGGGTGGCCCAGGGCGCGGACAGCAGCGCCGCCCCGAGCAATCCGACGACCGCGATCAATTCCAGGCGGATGTTGCGGCGCAGGCGCAGCGAAGACCAGCTGAAGGTCGCGACGTTCGAGATCATCAGAAAGGCGACGACGACGAGCCAGGGCGCGACGACCCAGGGTTCGCGGACCACCGCCGCCGGTTCGCCCAGCCATAGCCAGATGAAAAGCGGCAGCAATGCCAGTCCGGCCGCGGCCGGTGCCGGCACTCCGGTGAGGAAACCCGCCGATTTGTGCGGCTGTTCCGTGGCATCGATATTGGCGTTGAACCGGGCGAGCCGCAACGCGCAGCACACCGCATGGGCCAGTGCGAGCACCCAGCCGAATTGCGGAAGATATTGAAGCGACCAGAGATAGATGATGATCGCGGGCGAGACGCCGAAGGCGATCACGTCGGACAGCGAATCAAGCTCCGCGCCAAAGCGGCTTTCGCCTTTGAGCAACCGGGCGATGCGACCGTCGATGCCATCCAATATGCCGGCGACGATGATTGCCGCCGCCGCCCTCTCCCAGTCCCCGGCAATGCCGAATCGGATGCCGGTGAGCCCGCAACACAAGGCCAGGGCCGTGACGGCGTTGGGCGCGAGCGCACGGAGCGGAATGCCCCGACGCGGCGGCGGGGCGCGCTCCTCGCTCATTGCGGGATGGCGTCCTGCGCGTCACCGCGGGCGACGATGCCCAATATCGTCTCACCCGCCACGCATCTCTGCCCCAAAGCCACGCGCGGCGCGGTTCCGGCAGGCAGATAGACGTCGACGCGGCTGCCGAAGCGGATCAGCCCGACTCGCTGCCCCGCGGCGACGATGTCGCCCGGCTTCACGAAAGGCACGATGCGGCGCGCGACCAGCCCGGCGATCTGGGTGAAGCCGATCCGTATCCCGTCGCGATCCTCGACCAGGATATGCTGGCGTTCATTGTCCTCGCTCGCCTTGTCGAGGTCCGCGTTGAGGAACTTGCCGGAGATGTAAACGACCTGCTTGATCGTGCCGCCGACCGGCGCGCGATTGATGTGGACGTCGAACACACTCATGAAAATCGAGACGCGGGTCATCGGCGCGTCGCCCAGCCCCGCCTCGCCCGCCATTTCGCGCGGGGGCAAGACGGTCTGGATCAACGTCACCATGCCGTCGGCGGGCGCGATGATCAGCCCTTCGCCGCGCGGGACCGAGCGGACGGGATCGCGGAAAAAGGCCGCGACCCACAATGTGATCGCCGCCATCGGCCAGGCAAGCGTCTCCCACGCCATGAAGGCGAGAAAAGCGGTGATCGCACCCGAGATCAGTATGTACTTGCGACCCTCGGGGTGGATGCTGGGCCAACGCCATTTGACGCCGGTGACCATCGCCGTGTTTTCCGGCTGCATTATTTCCTTCATCCGCTCTCTTTAAGGGCGCATCGGACGAGTGACAACGCCGCTCTGCGTCGAGATCGCCTGCAACAGTCCTCCGGGCCGGTTGATTGCGGATGCCCGCGCCTATAGGGGGCTTGCAAACTCCCTGGGTAAGAAAGCGAGCAACGCATGGCGAAGATCAAGGTGAAAACTCCTGTCGTCGAGATCGACGGCGACGAGATGACCCGAATCATCTGGCAATGGATCCGGGAACGCCTGATCCTTCCCTATCTCGATATCGACCTGGAATATTACGATCTGGGTATCGAGAAGCGCGACGAGACCAACGATCAGATCACGGTCGATGCCGCCAAGGCGATCCAGAAATACGGCGTCGGCGTGAAATGCGCCACGATCACGCCCGACGAGGCGCGCGTCGAGGAATTCGGCCTGAAAAAGATGTGGAAGTCGCCCAACGGCACGATCCGCAACATCCTGGGCGGCGTCGTCTTCCGCGAACCGATCGTCATCAAGAACGTGCCCCGGCTGATCCCGGGCTGGACCGATCCGATCGTCGTCGGCCGCCACGCGTTCGGCGACCAGTATCGCGCCACCGATTTCCGCGTGCCCGGCCCGGGCAAGCTCAAGATGGTGTGGACCGGCGAGGACGGCCAGCAGATCGAGGAGGAAGTGTTCGACTTCCCGTCGTCGGGCGTCGCGATGGGCATGTACAATCTCGACGATTCGATCCGCGATTTCGCGCGCGCCAGCATGAACTACGCGCTCGACCGCAAATGGCCGCTGTACCTGTCGACCAAGAACACCATCCTCAAGGCCTATGACGGCCGTTTTAAGGATCTGTTCCAGGAGATTTTCGACGCCGAGTTCAAGGACAAGTTCCGCGACGCCAACATCGTCTACGAGCATCGCCTGATCGACGACATGGTCGCATCGGCGCTCAAATGGAGCGGCCGCTTCGTCTGGGCCTGCAAGAATTACGATGGCGACGTCCAGTCGGACCAGGTTGCGCAGGGTTTCGGCTCGCTCGGCCTGATGACCTCGGTGCTGATGACCCCCGACGGCAAGACAATCGAAGCCGAAGCCGCACACGGCACGGTCACGCGCCACTATCGCATGCACGAACAGGGCAAGGCGACCTCGACCAATCCGATCGCCTCGATCTTCGCCTGGACGGGCGGGCTCAAGTTCCGCGGCAAGTTCGACGACACGCCCGATGTCGTGCGCTTCGCCGAGACGCTCGAGGAGATCTGCATCAAGACCGTCGAGGACGGCGGCATGACCAAGGATCTCGCGATCCTGATCGGCCCCGACCAGGCATGGATGACGACCGAGCAGTTCTTCGAGGCGATCCGCGCGAACCTCGAAAAAGCGATGGCCGACTGGAAGTAATTTCAGCCGAACGAACAAGAAGGGCCTCGGCGAAAGCCGGGGCCTTTTTTTTGTTCCGGATGCGATCCCTTGGCCTTCTCGCGCGTTCCCCGCATGATAATGACACCCGTTTCCTCGCAGAAAGGCATTTCCCCTCCATGGCGCGCACCGGAAAGACCCGTCTGGAAGTCCGCAACGCGGCGCCATCGGACGTCGTGGGCATCCAGCGGCTGATCGCACGCGCCTATCCCGAATTGCCCGGCTACACCCAGGGCGTGCTGCGTGGGCAGATCAACAATTACCGCGATGGCGTGTTCGTCGCCGTCTATGACGGCAAGATCGTGGGCTATTGCGCATCGATGCGTGTGCCCGGCGCGCTGGCACTGGGATCGCACGACTGGGACGAAATCACCGGCAATGGCTTCGGATCACGCCACGACCCGACCGGAGACTGGCTTTACGGCTATGAGATGTGCGTCGATCCCAAACAGCGTGGCCTGCGCATCGGCCAGCGGCTCTACGATGAACGCAAGGAGCTGGTCGAGCGGCTCGACCTGTCCGGTATCGCCTTTGGCGGCCGGATGCCCAATTATTCGCGCCTCAAGCGCCGGCTGGATGGGCCCGACGATTATGTCCGCAAGGTCATCGAGGGCAAGATCGCCGATCCCGTCATCGGATTTCAGCTGAAGAACGGCTATGAATATATTGGAATATTGAAGAATTATCTGCCGGAAGACAAGAAATCCGGCGGCAATGCCGCGCATATGGTGTGGCGCAACCCCTATGTCGAAGCCGATGCGCCCAAGGAATTCCGCGTACCGCGCGGCGTGGAGAGCGTGCGGCTGGCGACCGTCCAGTTCCAGGCGCGCGCCGTGACCAGTTTCGAGGAATTCGTACGCAGCGTCGAATATTTCGTCGATGTCGCGGCCGAATATCGTTCGGATTTCGTGGTGTTTCCCGAACTCTTCACGCTGCCGCTGCTGAGCTTCGAAACCCGGAAACTCTCCCCGATGGAGGCGATCGACGCGCTGACCGCCTATACCCCCAGGATCACCGCCGAACTCAGCCGGATGGCACTCGAATATAATATCAACATCATCGGCGGCTCTCACCCGACGCGCGCCGACGACGGCGACATCCAAAACGTCGCCTATGTCGCGTTGCGCGACGGATCGACCCATGCGCAGGAGAAGATCCACCCCACGCCCAACGAACGCTATTGGTGGAACATCAAGGGCGGCGATTCGATCGACACGATCCAGACCGATTGCGGTCCGATCGGCGTGCTGATCTGTTATGACAGCGAATTCCCGGAGCTTGCCCGCCGACTGGTCGATCAGGGCGCACGCATCATCTTCGTCCCCTTCTGCACCGACAGCCGCCAGGGCTATCTGCGCGTCCGCTATTGCAGCCAGGCGCGCGCGATCGAGAATCAGTGCTTCATGGTGCTGTCGGGCAATGTCGGCAACCTGCCCGGCGTCGACAATATGGACATCCAATATGCCCAGAGCTGCATATTGACGCCTTGTGACTTTCCCTTCGCGCGCGACGGGATCGCGGCGGAAGCGACCGAGAATGTCGAGACGCTGACGATCTCAGACGTCAATCTGGCCGACCTGACCTGGGCGCGAGCCGAGGGCACGGTCCGTAATCTCAACGACCGGCGCTTCGATCTCTATCATATCGAATGGGACACCGGGCACGCGCACCCCGATGCCTTGCCGGTCGGCCCCGCCCCTGCCGAAAGGCACAGCCCCGGCGGGGGTTGATGTCGATCAGCGGCCGATCAACGCCTGATCGACCATTTTCCGTGCAATCTCCCGCTCGCCCATGATCGTCAGATCGGCGCCGAGCTTTTCGAGATGGGCGATCTCGTCATCGGAATGCGCGCGCGCGACGATGCGGATCTTGGGATTGAGCTTGCGTGCCTGGGCGACGATCTGCCCCGCTTCGAAGCTTTGCGGGATCGCGACGAACAACAGCCGGGCATCGCCGATTTCCGCGTGCTTGAGCATATCGGGATTGGCGGCATTGCCGAACAATATCGTCGCCTTTTCATCGTCGGGAAGTGCGACGACGTCGTCCTCCGCCTCGATCACCGTGAATTTCTCACCGGCTTCGATCAGGCTCTCGCCAACGGCCCGACCGACGCGGCCATAGCCGATCAGCACGACATGGCCCGCGATCGGTGGTTTGGGCTGCCCGCCGATCGCCGCCTCCCCCTCGCCCATTGCCCGGCCGATCACCTTATCGATCAGGACGAACAGAAAGGGGTTGAGCAGGATCGAAATGATCGCGCCGGCCAGGATCAGATCGCGCGCATCGGCCGGAATCAGTTTCAACGACGATCCAAGCGTCGCCAGAATGAAGGAGAATTCGCCGATCTGCGCCAAACTCGCGGAAATGGTCAGCGCGGTCTTGTCCGATCGGCCGAAGCCGCGGACGATGGCATAGGCCGCGATCGACTTGCCGAAGATGATGATCGCCACCGTGCCGATCAGCGGCAGCGGATCGGTGATCAGGATATAGGGATTGAACAGCATCCCCACGGACACGAAGAACAGGACCGCAAATGCGTCGCGCAGCGGCAGGGTCTCCTCCGCAGCACGCTGGCTCAGCGGCGATTCGGCCAGGATCATGCCCGCGAAGAATGCGCCGAGCGCGAACGAGACCCCGAACAACATCGCCGCCCCGAATGCGACGCCGAGCCCGATCGCAAGCACCGCGAGCCGGAACAGTTCGCGAGAGCCGGTATGCGCCACATGATGCAGCGCCCAGGGAATGACGCGCCGGCCGACGATCATCATGAAGGCGACGAAGGCGATGACCTTGCCGACGGTGATCGCGAGCGTCGTACCGATCGAATGATCGCCGCTGCTGCCGCCGGCGATCGCCGGAAGCAGGACAAGCGCCAGGACCATGACCAGATCCTCGACGATCAGCCAGCCGACCGCGATCTTGCCGCGTTCGGTGTCGAGGATGCGGCGTTCCTGCAGCGCGCGGAGCAGGACGACGGTACTGGCGACCGACAGGGCCAGGCCGAAGACGAAGCCGGCGGCAAGGCTCCAGCCCAGCAGATGCGCCAGCCCCATGCCGAGCAGGACCGCGACCGCGATCTGCACCAGGGCGCCGGGAATCGCGATATTCTTGACCGAAAGCAGATCGCGAACCGAGAAATGCAGCCCGACCCCGAACATCAGCAGGATGACGCCGAGTTCGGCCAGTTCGTTGGCGATCGCCTGATCGGCGACATAGCCGGGCGTGAAGGGGCCGACGATCACGCCAGCGAGCAGATAGCCGACCAGCGGCGAGATTCGGAGGCGGAAAGCCAGCGCTCCGAAAATGAAAGCGAGCGTGAGGCCCGCGACGATAGTGGCGATCAGCGGCGTTGCGTGCGGCATCAATTCTCCCGGAATATGCCTTTGCTAACGGCTGGATTCGCAGATTGCGACCCCATGGCGATGCTTTTTCTACCCAAATGCTGGAAATCGACCGCTTCAGCCGCAATGGTGCGTCATGGCCATTTCAGTTGAATCCCACGCCTTCAGCGATTCGCTCGTCATCCTGGGCGCGGCGGGGCTGGTGATTCCGGCATTCGCACGGTTCCGCATCAATCCGGTGATCGGCTTCATCCTGGTCGGCATGCTTGTCGGCCCGTCGGGGCTGGGTTCGCTCGTTGGCCAGGCACCATGGCTCTATCATTTCACCATCACCGACGCGCATTCGATCGAACCCTTCGCCGAACTCGGCATCATCCTGCTGCTGTTCTCGATCGGGCTCGAACTGTCGTTCAAGCGGCTGTGGAACATGCGGCGGCTGGTGTTCGGGCTTGGGGCGGCGGAAATGGCCCTGTCCGGTGCCGTCATCGGCATCGCGCTCGCGCTGATCGGGCAAAGCTGGGCCGGAGCGATCGGCCTCGGGCTGGCACTGGCGCTGTCCTCCACCGCGCTGGTGTTGCCGATGACGGGCACATCCAGCCCGGTCGGCCGATCGGCGTTCGCGATGCTGCTGTTCGAGGATCTGGCCCTCGTCCCGATCATCTTCGCGCTCGGCGCGCTCGCACCCTATGCGCAGAGCGAAGGCGTCGACAATCTGGTGCGTACGCTCTGGCTGGGCGGGCTCACGATCGGGGCGATGATGGTGCTTGGCCGCCTGCTGCTGCCGCGGCTCTTCGCACAAGCGGCGCGAACCAAGAGCCCCGAACTGTTCCTGTCCGCCAGCCTGCTCGTCGTCATCCTTGCCAGCATCGCCACCACCGCCGTCGGCCTGTCGCCGATCGTCGGCGCGCTGCTGGCCGGACTGCTGATCGCCGAGACCGAATATCACACCGAAGTCGAAGTGATGACGGCCCCATTCAAGGGGCTGGCGCTCGGCGTGTTCCTGATCACCGTCGGCATGAGCCTGGACATTCGCGTGATCGCGGAAAACTGGCTGCCGCTGGTGACCGCCGTGGTCGGCGTGGTCATCGCAAAGACTGTGATCACCACATTGATCCTGCGGTTCAGCGGCGAACGCCCGGCCGTTGCGGCCGAAACCGGGCTGCTGATGTCGTCGCCGTCCGAAACCACGCTGATCGTGCTCGCCGCGGCGGTACAGGCGCAGCTCATCACCCAGCAGACCGCGGCTTTCTGGCAGATCGTCACCGCGCTTGGCCTTACCATCACGCCCCTGCTCGCGCGCGTGGGACGCGACGTCGCCCGCCGGGTCGAACTGCGCGACGCGCCGGCGGAGGATGCGCATGACGAAAGCACCCCGCGCGCGATCGTCATCGGTTACGGGCGTGTCGGGTCGCTGGTGTCGGACATGCTCAAGGCGCATGGCAAGCCGATGGTGGCGGTGGACGCCGATATCGATGCCGTCGCCCGTGCGCGTAAGGAGGGCTATCCCGTCATCTTCGGCGATATCGGCCGGCCGGGTCTGCTCGACCGGCTGGACCTCGACAATGCCGGTGCGCTGATCCTGACGATGGACGATCCGGTGCAGGTCGTCCGCATCACCACTCAGGTTCGCAAACGTTATCCCGACCTTACCATCGTCGCACGCGCGCGCGACACCGATCACGCCGCCGAACTTTATCGCGCGGGTGCAACCGACGCAGTGCCCGAAACGCTCGAAAGTTCGCTCCAGCTATCGGAAGCGGTGCTGGTCGATCTCGGTGTCGCGATGGGACCGGTGATCGCATCGATCCATGAGAAACGCGACGAATATCGCAAGATCATCAAGGACCATGGCCAGCTCGACCGCGAGCCGCGGCTGCGGCGCACCAAACTCGGCGAACTGAAGAGCTGACCCTTTCCGTTCAGGCGGGCACCGACTCCAGAGCGTCGCGGATCGCAGCCAGGGCGTCGACCGCCTTGTCACCATCGGGCCCACCGCCCTGCGCCATGTCCGGACGACCACCGCCACCCTGGCCACCAAGCGCGGTCACTGCCGCCTTGACGAGATCGACCGCGCTGATCGTGCCGACCAGATCGTCGGTGATGCCAACCGCGACCGAGGCGCGGCCGTCATTGACCGCCACCAGCGCCGCGACACCCGAACCGACGCGCGCCTTCATCTCGTCGACCGCGCCGCGCAATCCCTTGGGATCGAGACCTTCGACCACCTGGCCGAGAAATGCATGGCCGCCGACCTGTTCGGGACCGGCCGCATCCGCCTTGGCCGCGCCGCCGCCCATCGCGAGCGCCTTCTTCGCCTCGGCCAATTCGCGTTCAAGCCGCTTGCGCTCGTCGAGCAGCGCCGCAACGCGCAAAGGCACTTCATCGGGCGCCGACTTCAATGCCGCCGCTGTTTCCTTGAGGCGTTCGTCACGGGCATTGAGCCAGAGGCGCGCGGCCTCGCCGGTCAGGGCTTCGATACGGCGAACACCGCTCGAAACCGCGCTTTCGGACACGATCTTGAAGATCGCGATGTCGCCGAGCGCATCGACATGGGTGCCGCCGCACAGTTCGACCGAATAGCGGCGCTCATCGCCATTGCCCATCGAGAGCACGCGCACCTCGTCACCATATTTCTCGCCGAACAAGGCCAGCGCGCCGGCGGCGACCGCGTCGTCGGGCGTCATCAGGCGGGTCGTCACGCTCTCATTGCCCCGGATCTGTGCATTCACATCGGCCTCGATCTCGGCGACCTGCTCCGACGTGAGCGCCGATGGATGCGAGAAGTCGAAGCGCAGGCGGTCGGGCGCGACAAGGCTGCCCTTTTGCGAGACATGACCACCCAGTCGCTGGCGCAGCGCGGCATGGAGCAAGTGCGTCGCCGAGTGATTGGCACGGATCTGCGCGCGACGCTCGGCATCGATCGTCAGATGGACGGTGTCGCCCACCGCGATGTCGCCGGCCTCGACCACTGCCTGATGCGCGTGGAGCCGGCCGAGCGGTTTCGAGGTGTCCTTGACGGCCGCCTTGAAACCCTTGTCGTTGTCGATGACGCCGGCGTCGCCCATCTGGCCGCCGCTCTCGCCGTAAAAGGGCGTCTGGTTGGTCAGGATCACCAGCGTGTCGCCCGCAGTCGCGCGTTCGACGCGCTTCCCGTCCTTGACGAGCGCCAGCACCTGCGCTTCGCCCTCGGACGATGCATAGCCGATAAACTCGGTGCCGCCGAGTTCCTCGGCGATGTCGTACCAGATCTCGTCCGACGCCTTGTCGCCCGATCCCTTCCACGCAGCCCGCGCAGCGGCTTTCTGCGCGGCCATCGCCGCATCGAAGCCGGCACGATCAACGCTCAACCCGCGCGGGCGCAACGCATCCTCGGTCAGGTCATAGGGGAAACCATAGGTGTCATAGAGCTTGAAGGCGGTTTCGCCGGGAAGCGTATCGCCCTCTCCCATCGTCACCGTCGCTTCGTCGAGCAGGCGCAGCCCGTTCGACAGCGTCTGGCGGAAACGCGTCTCTTCCTGGGCGAGCGTGGCTTCGATCAGCGGCTGCGCGCGGACCAGTTCGGGAAAGGCCGCGCCCATCTCCGCCACCAGCGACGGAACCATCCGGTGCATCAGCGGCTCGCGGGCGCCGAGGATATGCGCGTGGCGCATCGCGCGGCGCATGATGCGGCGGAGCACATAGCCGCGCCCTTCATTCGCCGGCAGCACACCGTCGGCCACCAGGAAACCCGAAGCGCGCAGGTGATCGGCGATCACGCGATGGCTCGCCTGATGCTCGCCATCGGTCGGGGTGCGGGTGAGCGCACCGCTTTCGGCGATCAGCGCCTTGAAAATGTCGGTGTCGTAATTGTCATGGACGCCCTGGAGCACGGCTGCGACGCGCTCCAGCCCCATGCCGGTGTCGATCGACGGGCGCGGCAGATCGCCGACGATCTTGTCCTCTTCCTGCAGGAACTGCATGAAGACGAGGTTCCAGATCTCGACGAAGCGATCGCCGTCCTCATCGGGCGAACCCGGCGGGCCGCCCGGGATATGATCGCCATGATCGTAGAATATCTCGGAGCAGGGACCGCACGGCCCATCGGATCCCATCGCCCAGAAATTGTCCTTGGTCGCGATGCGGATGATCCGGTGATCGGGCAGGCCCGCAATCTTCTTCCACAAATCGAACGCCTGATCGTCGGTATGATAGACGGTGGCGGTCAGCTTGTCGGGCGAAAGCCCCCATTCCCGGGTCAGCAAGGTCCAGGCGTGGATGATCGCCTGTTCCTTGAAATAATCGCCGAAGCTGAAATTGCCCAGCATCTCGAAGAATGTGTGATGGCGCGCGGTATAACCGACATTGTCGAGATCATTATGCTTGCCGCCGGCGCGGACGCATTTCTGGCTCGACGTCGCCGTCGAATAAGGGCGCTTCTCCAGGCCGGTGAACACGTTCTTGAACGGGACCATGCCGGCGTTGACGAACATGAGCGTCGGATCATTGTGCGGCACCAACGGTGCGGATGGCACGCGCGCATGCCCCGTGCTCTCGAAATAGTCGAGGAAGGAGCGGCGGATGTCGTTGGTCGATGTCATGAGCGCGACTTAGAGCACTTCCCGAAAAAGTGGGAAGCGGTTTTTCGGTCGGCAAGTGCTTCGACGGAAATCCGAAGCCTTTCCGGTCCTTTCCCGGCGATATCGGGCGCAACATGACGTGCAACGCCCCGCTTGCAATCCGCCGCGCACAGGCAGAGCATGATTCGGTGCGGGGTAGAGGAGACGATAATCCCTTGAGCTAGGAGAGGTCATATGGAGCATCAGGCAGGCGCTAGAGCTGTCGCGTTGGTCGGTCCGGCCGGCGCGGGAAAGACGAGCCTCGCGGAAGCATTGCTGTTCGCGGCAGGCGCGATCCCGCGGCAAGGCGCGGTCTCCGCCGGAACCAGCATCGGCGACGCGAGCGCGGAAGCACGTGCACGCGGCGGATCGACCGAATTGAACCTGATGCGCTTCGACTATCTGGGGGACAGTTTCACATTGCTCGACGCGCCCGGCGCCATCGGTTTTTCGGCGGATGGCGACGCGGCGTTGATGGCGGCCGATCTGGCTTTGGTGGTGATCGATCCCGACGAGGCGCGCGCAGGCCTGGCGGAACCGTCGCTGCGCAGGCTGGAAGCGCTCGGCATCCCGCATGCCATCTTCGTCAACAAGATCGACCAGGGCCGCGGCTCGATCCGCGGATTGCTCGAAGCGCTCCAGCCATTGAGCCAGGCCGCGCTCATCGCCAGGCAGATCCCGATCCGCGAAGGCGAAAAAGTGACCGGCTGCGTCGATCTCGCGCTCGAACGCGCCTATCAATATCGTCCCGGCAAGGAATCCGAGCGGATCGAGATCCCCGGCGCACTCAAGGAACGCGAAACCGCCGATCGCTTCCATATGCTCGAGCAATTGTCGGATCATGACGATGACCTGCTCGAACAATTGCTGTCGGACGAAGCGCCCGACATCGAAACCATCGTCTCCGATCTGGCGCGCGAAGCCCGGGACGGGCTGGTGGTCCCCGTGATGTTCGGATCGGCACTGAACGGATTTGGCGTGCGGCGGCTGCTCAAGATGCTGCGCCACGAGACCGCCGTTGCCGATGCCGCCGCCAAGCGGCTGGGACTCGCCGGCAACGGCGCCTTCGTCTTCAAGGTCTCGCATGGCAGCGCGGTAGGACGGCTTGCCTATGCGCGGATCTTCGGCGGCAAGCTTCCGGAGGGAAGCGAGCTTCAGGATGCGGCCGGCGAGCTCTTCAGGGTTGGCGGATTGTTTTCGGTTCAAGGCGCCACGACGACCAAACTCGGCGCCGCCGAAGCCGGTGGCATCGTCGCTCTCGCAAAACTGGACGAAGCCCGCGCCGGGCGCTGGCTCGGGATCGGCGGTCGCCCGCGGGGCGATGCCCCTGCCCTTTCCCGGCCCGCAGCCAATGCCGCCGTCGCGATCGTGACGAAGGACCGCAAGGACGATGTCCGCCTGTCCACCGCGCTCCAGAAATTGATCGAGGAAGATCCATCGCTCGCCTGGGAGCAGGATGATGCGCTGCACGAAACGCTGTTGCGCGGAGTCAATGACGAGCATCTCGGCACCACGCTTGCCAAGCTGAAGCGGCGCTACGGCGTCGCGGTCGAGACGCGCAAACCCGGCATCGCCTATCGCGAATCGATCCGCAAGCCGGCAACCCAGCGTGGACGCCACAAGAAGCAGTCGGGCGGGCATGGCCAGTTTGGCGATGTCGTCATCGAGGTCCGGCCGCTATCGGCCGGTGAAGGTTTTGCCTTTGCCGACCGCATCACCGGGGGTGCCATCCCCAAGCAATGGATTCCGGCGGTCGAGAATGGCGTGCAGGATGCGATGACGAAAGGGCCGCTGGGCTTTCCGGTGGTCGATGTCGCGGTGACGCTGACCGACGGATCATTCCATTCGGTCGACAGTTCCGAGCTCGCATTCCGGACGGCGGGGCGAATCGCGATGGCCGAGGCGTTGCCGCAATGCGCTCCCTATCTGCTCGAACCGGTCTGCCGCGTCACCGTGGCGACACCCGGCCATGCGACATCGCGCGTCAGTTCGGCGGTCTCGAGCCGTCGCGGCCAGGTGCTCGGCATCGATACGCGCGAAGGATGGTCGCGCTGGGACGTGGTCGAAGCCATGCTGCCCGAAGCCGAATTGAACGGCCTCGACGCGGAACTTCGGTCCCTGAGCCAGGGGTTGGCAAGCTTTGAAGCGCGATTCGATCATCTCGCCGAACTCGGCGGCAAGCATGCCGATGATGTCGTTCGGCAAGCGAAAGCGGCGGCCTGAGAGTCTGTTTGAGGACGCCGGTACCGCCATTGAAAAGCGCTCTTTCGCGCTTTCTCAAACAGGTTCTGAGCCATTCCTGCTTGACCGACGCGCCATGATGCCCTTCCTAGAGCGCTTCATCGGACCTTGATCGCTTCGGGCTGTTCTGCTCGATGCGATCAAGGTCCGGCCATTTGAGCAGCATATGATTCCGGCTTCGCGCCGAAGTGCCTGGCATTTCGGCCTCGGACGATCGGAATCGCGGGGGAGAATGAAGTGGCGAAGCGCCTGACGACCTATATCATGATCGCATTGGCGCTCGGCCTGGTGGTCGGTTGGGCGATCAATGCCGGTCTCAACGACGGCAGCGCCGCCGCCGATGCGCGATTGAAAGAGATTGCCGGCTATTTCTCGATCGTGACCACGCTGTTCCTGCGGCTGATCAAGATGATCATCGCGCCACTAGTCTTCTCGACGCTCGTCGTCGGCATCGCCCATATGGGCGACACGGCAGCGCTGGGCCGGGTCGGCCTACGCTCGCTGACATGGTTCATCGGCGCGAGCCTGGTGTCGCTGTCGCTGGGCCTCGTGCTCGTCAACCTGCTCCAGCCCGGCGTCGGGCTCAACCTGCCGCTACCGCCGGTGACCGAAACCGCTGGGCTGGCAAAGGCCGGCTTCAGCCTGAAGGACTTCATCACCCATCTGGTGCCCGCCTCGATGATCGAAGCGATGGCGACCAACGAGATCCTGCAGATCGTCGTCTTCTCGGTGTTTGTCGGCGTCGCGATCACCGCGGTCGGTGAAAAGGCCGCGCCGCTGGTGAAAGCGACCGAGGCGCTGGTCCATGTGATGCTCCAGATCACCGACTATGTCATGCGGTTCGCCCCGTTCGCCGTCTTCGCCGCGGTTGCCGGGACGCTCACCGAACGCGGTCCGGGCGTCATCGGCGACCTCGCCTATTTCATGGGCAGCTTCTATCTCGGCCTCATCATCCTGTGGGCGCTGCTGCTGGGCGTCGCGTTCCTGGTCGTCGGCAAGCGCACCGGCCTGCTCGTCCGTTATCTGCGTGAACCGATCCTGCTCGGTTTCTCCACCGCATCGTCCGAAGCCGCCTTCCCCCGCACGCTGGAGGCGCTCGACCGGTTCGGCGTGCCACCGCGCATTGCCAGCTTCGTGCTGCCCTTGGGCTATTCGTTCAATCTCGACGGCTCGATGATGTACATGACCTTCGCGGCGATCTTCATCGCCCAGGCCTATGGCATCGACCTGTCGCTCGGGCAGGAGATCACGCTGCTGCTGGTGCTGATGGTGACCAGCAAGGGCATTGCCGGCGTCCCTCGCGCCAGCCTGGTCGTCATCGCCGCGACGCTGCCCCTGTTCAAGATTCCCGAAGCCGGCCTGCTGCTGATCCTGGCTGTCGACCATTTCCTCGACATGGGGCGAACCGCGACCAACGTCATCGGCAACGCTGTTGCGAGCACCGTTATCGCGAAATGGGAAGGCGGCCTCGACCCGATGCAGCCGCCCGAGATCGAGCCGCCCCATGCGCCGAGCCACGTTCCCACCTCGGCCGACAAGGCGCCGGACAGGTTTCGCGACGTTTGAGGGGACGCACGCGGCGATTTTGGTCGCGGCTGCTTGCCCCTGGCCCGTCATTCCAGCGAAAGCTGGAATCCCTCTTTTCTGGTCACCGCAGCGAGGGAAGAAGTGAGATTCCAGCTTTCGCTGGAATGACGCGGAAGGTTGTTCAGGGTGTGGGCCTCAAGCGTAGGCGTAAGGTCCGCCCCGCTCCAATGCCGTGACATAGGCCGGATGGGCATGGATGGTGTCGAGCCAGGCGATCGTCGCCGGACGCCGCGCATCAAGGCCGGCACGATGGCGTGCCGCTTCCAGCGGAAAACTCATCATGATGTCGGCAGCCGTGAAGACGTCGCCCGCGAACCAGGGGCGCGACGCAAGTTCCGTTTCGACGAAGTCGAGGTGCTGGTCGACCATCGACTGGATGCGCGACCGCGCGGGACGGCCGAGCAGGCCCAGCTTGTTGATGACGAGCATCAGCAGCAACGGCGGCATCATCGAGCCTTCGGCGTAATGCATGAAATAACGATAGCGCAACGCCGCATCGCGGTGCGGCGGCGGCCCCAGCCTGCCATCGGCAATCTCGACGAGATATTCGAGGATCGCGGCGGTTTCCGCGATGACGCGGCCATCATGCTCGATCAACGGCGATTTGCCGAGCGGATGGATCGCCTTGAGTTCGGGCGGCGCAAGCATAGTCTTGGGGTTCCGCTCGTAGCGCTTCACCTCATAAGCCAGGCCGAGTTCTTCGAGCATCCAGAGGACACGCTGCGAGCGCGAATTTTCGAGATGATGGACGGTGATCGTCATCGGCTTCTCCCATCCGCCCGTCCATCCGCTCACACAGGCGCGACGGGTTGCGTTACGCCATAGTCTCGCATCTTTCGCCGAAATGGCGAAAGGGATTTCCCGAGGGCAGGCTTGTCCGCCAGCCCACGCCCGAGATTCTGTCCTTCCCGCGTTCGTGGGAAGGACATGGAGTGAATCAAGCGAGCTTGATCAGACCCAAAAACACGAAAGGCCCGCCGACGCGCGACGGGCCTTCCCTGTGCTTGAAGCGTAAGCCGATCAGATATCGTCATCCGCTTCGGGTCCGGTCATCATTTCCTCGGCAACCTTCTCGGTGCGCGTACGGATCGCGGCCTCGAGCTTGGCGGCCAGTTCGGTATTTTCCTTGAGGAAGGTCTTGGCATTCTCCCGACCCTGGCCGATCCGGACCGAGTCGTAGGAGAACCAGGCACCCGACTTCTCGACGAGCCCGGCCTTGACGCCGAGATCGAGGATCTCGCCGATCTTGGAGACGCCCTCGCCATACATGATGTCGAATTCGACCTGCTTGAACGGCGGCGCCACCTTGTTCTTGACCACTTTCACGCGCGTCGTGTTGCCCACGATATCGTCGCGATCCTTGATCTGGCCGGTGCGACGGATGTCGAGGCGGACCGAGGCGTAGAATTTCAGCGCATTGCCGCCCGTCGTCGTCTCGGGGTTGCCGTACATCACGCCGATCTTCATGCGGAGCTGGTTGATGAAGATGACGATGCAGCGCGAACGGCTGATCGAGCCGGTCAGCTTGCGCAGCGACTGCGACATCAAGCGCGCTTGCAGGCCGACATGGCTGTCGCCCATCTCGCCCTCGATTTCGGCGCGGGGCACGAGTGCCGCGACCGAATCGACCACGAGCACGTCGATCGCATTGGAGCGCACCAGCGTGTCGGTGATCTCCAGCGCCTGCTCACCCGTGTCGGGCTGAGAGACGATCAGCTCGTCGATATTGACGCCCAGTTTCTTCGCATAGACCGGATCGAGTGCGTGCTCGGCATCGACGAACGCCGCGGTGCCGCCCATTTTCTGCGCCTCGGCGATGACATGCAGCGCCAGCGTCGTCTTGCCCGAGCTTTCCGGGCCATAGATTTCGACGACGCGGCCGCGCGGCAGGCCGCCGATGCCGAGTGCGATGTCGAGCCCGAGCGATCCGGTGGAGATCGCCTCCACCTCCATCGCTTCGCGCGAACCGAGCTTCATCGCCGATCCCTTGCCGAACGCGCGGTCGATCTGGGCGAGCGCCGCCTCCAGTGCTTTCTGCCTGTCCATATTTCCCTTGTCGGATTCGATGAGCTTGAGTTGTGCCGCCATGGCCCGCCCTTTCCGTAGATGGATCGCGTGTTGGGTTCAACGCATGATGGCGATGTATATGATTTGTTCTCATAGAACAAGAGTGGAACATAATTTTGTTCCTCCAATGTTCCAAAGCAAAGGGGCGAGGCGTTTCCGCCCCGCCCCAATGGCCCAAAAGGCGCAGGCGTCCGGCACTGCCGGACGCCCCGTCCTTCAGAAATTCGCGCCCAGGCTGATCAGCTTGAATACGAAGGCGACGAAGAGCAGCATGAAGGCTGCAAGCGCCAGCAGCACGCTCCACGTCTTGGCAAACCAGCCGCGGCGCGCCTTGAAGATCCGCAGCGCATTCCAGACCGCCAGCCCGAACAGGCCGGGGATGACGAGGATGCCCAGGATCTGCAGGAACCAGATGCCGGCGGCCGGGGTCGTCCCCTCGAAAGCCACCGAGATCAGATAGATCCAGCCAAGCGGAACCGCGAGCGCAAGCCAGCAGAACAACCGCACCACGCGGTAGGCAGAAAGGTCGCGCCCGGTCAGGTTCAGCGCGGCGCCATAGCGCCGGCGGGCAATCGCCCCGATCGGCCAGGCCAGCGCCGTCAGGGCGATGACGATCAGGCTGGCGATGAGCAGCGGCAGCACCCAGGCGGTATCCTTGTACCAGGGCGCCCGGTCGAACACCATGATCGGCGCGATCGGACCATAGGAGACGCGGACGACCTTCCCGTTCTCCACCTTCGCGCCGAACAGTTCGCCGTCCTCGATCGATCGCCAGATGAACGGCGAAACCTCGACCCATTTTCGCGGCGCGCCACCCAGGGTGGTGAACGCGTCGACCGAAAGCTTGCCATCCTTGTCGGTCGTCACCTTGAGCTGGCTCATAAGTCCCAGCATGGCCGCGAAATTCTCGACCGGCGCACGGCTGCTCTCATAGGTGCCGGCAACCATCGCGGCATGTTCCTTCGCCGTCGGCAATTCGGGCGGCAGCGCCGAATCCTTGGCGGGGAAATAGCGATCGGCGAATTGCCGGAACAAGGCGGTCCGGATCGGGCTGATCGCACCGTCCTTGCCCACGCTGTTCGCGGAAATATAGATGCCCACCTTTTCCTGCGGGAACAGGAACAGATCGGAATGGAACCAGCCGGTGTCGCCGCCATGCGAGATCGCGCTCTGGCCGTTGACCTTCTGCTCGTAGAAGCCGAGCATCATCCGATCGAGCCCCGGGATCGGATCATTGGCCGGCGAGTGCATAAGCTTCGCGGTCTCGGGCTTCAGCAGCGGCCCGCCATCGGCGAGGTGCGCGATCATGAACTTGGCCATGTCGCCGCCGCTGATCGCCGAGCTGCCGGCAGGCGCCAGCGCGACGAGTTCATAGGGCTTGGCCTCGCCCGATCCGAGCTGATAGCCCTTGGCCATGAACGGCTGCAGATTGGCCGGAAGCGGCTGGCGGAAGCTGGCATGGGTCATGCCCAGCCGCTGGAAGATGTTGCGCTCTATATAATCGTCGAACGGCATGCCGGAGAGGCGCTGGACGATATATCCGGCCAGTGCCGTCGCATAATTTGAATAGGCCGGGGTCGAGCCCGGCGCATAGACGCGGTGCGGCGTCCAGCGCTTCAGCGCGGCCTCGAGCGTAGACACCGGCCCCTTGTCGGTGATCAGGTCGCGCCCGGCTTCCTCGAAACCCGGGGTATGCGTCATGATGTTCCGCATGGTGAGCGGCTTGCCCTGATAGGCGGGAATCTTGAAATCGAGATAGGTGTTCACATCGGCATCGAGGTCGATCTTGCCCTGTTCGACGAGCTGCATCACCGCCGTCCAGGTATAGAGTTTCGACACCGATCCGGGCCGGAACAAAGTGGTGGCGGGATCGACGGGCTTACGCGCGGCGACATCGGAAAAGCCGAAGCCGCGCTGCGTCAGCACTTGCCCGTCCTTGACGATCACGACGACGGCACCGGCAATGTCCCCGCGCGCAAGCGCATAGGGCATGAAGCCGTCCAGCCAGTTGTCCGCATCTTCCTTTGTCAGCGCGCGACGGCCATCGGCTGCAGGCGCGGCGACCGGCCCACCGCTCTCCGAAGCCGTTGCAGGCGCCGGAACCAAGGCCGGAGACGTCTGCTGCGCCTGCTGGGCGATGCCCATGCCGGCTGCCAGCGTCAACGCGGCCCCCAATAAAGGCTTGATCAATCTCATATCGCTTTGAACCCCCGCCCTATTTGTGATGCCGCCGGATCATTGTCGGCGGCTTGGGGGGCATGCTGCCTCTTTTCCAATCGAGATGCAATGATCCCGATTGGAAATTACGGAGCGATATGGCGAAGACCGATCCTATTCGCCGCGGCGAAATTCCAGGCCGTACATCTTGAGGATCGGCTTGCCGTCCGCTCCCGCCACGAAGCTGGCGGTCTGGCCATTCTCGCCACTGATCATCTCGGTCTGCGAGGTCGGGACGAATGTGAACGACGCGCCCATCGCCTCCAGGATCATGTTGCCGCCGTCGCGTCGGGCGGTAACGGTGACGCGGTCTCCGCCGGCCTCCCCGATCCATTGCCCCTCACGCGCGACCAGGGCATCGAGGGCGAGCGCAACGCTTTTATAGGCGATCGGCTGAAAATCGGACCAGCCATAGGCATTCGCCACGCTACGGACGATCTCCATCATCACCTGGCCGCCGGTATCGCCATTGGTCATCACCGCGACGCCGTCGCCGGTGCGTGGATGGATGACCCAGAAAGTCCGAAAACCCTCGTTCGCGCCGCCGTGCGAGAAAGCGAGTGCATCGCCCTCCCCCTTCACGCTCGGGCCAAGGCCGTAATCACCCTTGACCGGAGTCGCCATCGTGGCGGCGGTCGACGGGTTCAGCACGCCGCCGGCTTTGCCGCGCCAGGCGGCGGCAAGCGCCAGGCCGAAACGCGCGAGATCGGTTGGCGTCGTCCACAGCCCCGCCGCCGCCAGTTCGGGATAGCTGTGCCAGCCCCCGGCGATCGGTTTGCCGTCCGCGCCATGACCGTAGGAAAAGCTGCCCTTCGCCGGCAATGCGTAACCGCTCATCGTCATGCCCGCCGGCACGAGCACGCGTTCCCGCACCACATCGGCGAAAGGCCGGCCGGTCGTGTCCTCGACCATCTGCTGCATGATCTGGTAACCGCCGCCCGAATACTGCCAGCGCTCGCCGGGGCGCGCTTCGGAAACCACCGCCTTGGTGTTGGCCGGTGGAGCGCCGTTCAGCACCTGGATATTGTCGGCGACAGGCACGCCCTGCGCATAACCGGGGAAACCATGGATGGTGGTGCCCCCGGTATGCGACAATAATGCGCGGAGCGTCACCGGCTGGTCCTTGGTGAAATCGCTGGCCGGCAGCTTCCAGCGCTTGAGCAGGGTGTTCACATCCGCGTCGAGCGATAGCGTCCCCGTCTGTACCAGCGAAAGCGCCGCGATGGCGCCAACGGGCTTGCTGATCGATGCCGCCTGGAAGCGTGTCGTGGTCGTGACGGGGATTTTGCCATCCGACGCGATCACGCCGTAACCGCGTGACCAGACGATCTTGCCGTTGTCGACAACGGCAACGCTGACGCCCGGTACTTTCCAGCGCGCCATGCTCTGCTCGATCGTCCAGCTTTCCGCCTTGCCGTCGAAGATCACCGCCGGGCGCAGACCCGATTCGACCGCACGCTGCTGAGCGGAGGGTGCGGGCTGGGCCGCCGCCACGCCCGTGAACGTGGCGGCGCCGAACGCCGCCGAAAGCAACAGATTACGCATTACATCCTCCCCGATTCGAAAATCTTTGGAGGATTGCTCGGCGTCTCAGCCCAGCGCGTCAAGAGCGGCGCGAATACCGTCCATCGTATAGGGTTTGGCAAGCATCGGCGCCTCACGATGCGCCTCGGGCGCGGCGTCGGTGTGCCCGCCGCTCGCCAGCAGAAAGGGCTTGCCAGCCGTCTTCAAGGCATCGGCAACCGGCCAGGAGCGTTCGCCGCCGCGCAGATTGATATCGAGGATCACGATATCGAAGGCGCCGGCCTCGACCAGCGGCATCGCCGCGGAGATGCAATCCGCGGACCCCGCCACGCTGTGGCCGAGCGCGTCGACGAAATCCTCGAGCATCATCGCGATCAAGGGCTCGTCTTCAACGATAAGGATGCGCAGCCGCGACATTCGCGGCTTCATAGCAGCCAACTCATTCCGCGAAAGGCCCTTATTTCGCTTGCATGACGGAACGCGCGGCTTCGGCGAGTTGCAGGACCGAGAAAGGCTTGGGCAGGAAAGCGACCCGATCGAGATCGATCGATTTGCGGAGCTGTTCCTCGGCATAGCCCGACATGAACAGGATCGGCAGGTCGGGCCAGGTCTTGCGTGCGATCCGGACCATCGTCGGCCCGTCCATGGTGGGCATCACGACATCGGAGATCAGCAGGTCGATCGCGGCGCCGCCATTCAGCACTTCCAGTGCTTCCTCGCCATTCGATGCGGTCAGAACGGAATAGCCATGGCGCGTGAGCGCCCGTTCCGCGACCGCGCGAACCATATCCTCGTCCTCGACCAGCAGGATGGTGCCCGATCCCCAGAGTTCGCCTTGCTTCAGCTTGGCGGGCTTCACCGTCTCGGCCTGCGGATCGACATGATGGACGGGCAGATAGATGGTGAAGCGCGTTCCCTCGCCCGGCTTGGAGTCGGCGAAAATGAAGCCGCCCGATTGCTTGACGATGCCGTAGACGGTCGAGAGCCCTAGGCCCGTGCCCTTGCCCACTTCCTTCGTCGTGAAGAATGGTTCGAAGATTTTCGGCAGGATCTCCGGCGGGATGCCCGCGCCGGTGTCGGAAATGCTGAATGCGGTATAGTCGACGATCGGTAGCAATTCGCTGCCCATCTGACGCACTTCGGCGGCCGGCACGGCGAAGGTCCGGATGGTGACGGTCCCGCCGCCGCGCGCCTGCATCGCGTCGCGCGCATTGACCGCCAGATTGACGATCACCTGTTCGAGTTGGCCGGGGTCGGCGCGCACCGCGCCGAGATCGCGGCCATGGCTGACCTCGAGCACCATGGTCTCGCCGAGCAGCCGCTTGAGCAGGTTCGAAACCTCCGAAATCACGTCGGGAAGCTGCAGGATCTGCGGGCGCAGCGTCTGTTGGCGCGAAAAGGCGAGAAGTTGGCGGGTCAGGCTCGCGGCGCGGTTGGAGTTGCTGCGGATCTGCTGGATGTCGTCATAATCGCTGTCGCCCGGCGCATGCCGCATCAGCATCAGATCGCAATGGCCGATGATCGCGGTCAGGATATTGTTGAAATCATGCGCCACGCCGCCGGCGAGCTGGCCGACCGCCTGCATCTTGGTCGCCTGTTCCGCCTGGCGCTTGAGCTTCGATTCCTCGGTGGTGTCCTTGAGGCTCAGCAGCACCGCGGCTTCGCCCAGGCCCCGCGCGCCGGCAATGGTCAGCGCGATCGGTTCCTCCGGATTGTTGCGCAGCCGCACCGCGATGTCGCCAGACAGCGCCTGCTGGCCGGTACCGAAGCGGCGGACGGTATCGGCGACGGCGGCCTTGTCCTCGCGGACGACCAGGTCGCCCGGATAGACCGGCATGGTGCCGGCCTCGATCGCGGCGGCGCGGGCGAATGCTTCGTTGACGAACAGGAACCGTCCGTCGCGATCGGTGAGTGCAAGCCCCAATGGCAGCATCGAAAGCAGGGTCTGAAGATGACGCCCGGTTCCGCTCTTCCCGGCAAAACGTTCCGGCTGCGCGGCGTCGTCATCGATCAGGAAGATCAGCGTCGGGCTTTCGATCACCCCCGCTTCGAGCGGCATCTGCATCAGCCGAAGCGGGTTTCCCCTCGGCCCTTCTTCCGCGAAGCGGAGCACGCCCTCTCGATCGGACGTCAGCATGGTGACGAAGTCGCGTCCTTCGATCGCCGCGTCGGGCCGGCCCGCCGCACGCGCGACAAAGGCGCGGTTGGCCGAACGCACCCGCCCCTCTCCGCCGACCAGCGCGACCATGATCCCCGCCTCGCCCAGCCGATCGCCGCCATCGCCCTCGATCAGGCGGCGCGCCTCGGTGCGAAGGTCCAGGGTCCGATGCCGCGTGAAGCGCCACAGCAGATGATCCTCGGCGCGGCCGGTGCGGATGATGCGCACGACGTGTCGCGCGCCATGCGCCTCGACCAGGTCGACCGTGCCGACTCCGTCACGCCAGGCCTCCCGCCCGGCGGCCGTGAGTTGCGCGACGCCGCCCGAGCCGATCGGCAGGCTGGGCGGAGTGGCAAATCCCTGAAACCACTCGCTGTACAGGTCATTGGCGCACACCAGCCGCCCGGCCCGGTCGGTGATCGCGATCGCCGCGCCGTCATTGTCGGCGGCCTCGCGCGTCAGCGACCAGTCGATGCCGCCGACCTGGCTATGAACGGGCGGGTAGAGCCGGCGAAACACGATCATCAGCGTTCCGGCAATCACGATCGCGGCAGCGAAGGCCGCCGCCAGCGCGCTGCTCTGCGCGGCGTAGAGGATCAGCAACGCGGAGACGAACGCACCGCCGCCGACCGCGGCCCATAACAGGCGATCCGGCGCATCGGGTAGCGGATCTGGTCGATTGGCGAGGAGCGGTGGCGATGACATGAGCGTCGCCCGTCTTCGCTGCCGTTCCCTCGGGCGTCAAGCGCCCCGGACGTCGAATATCAGGGCGTGTGCGTCGACAGCTCGATATGACCGTGGCCGCGCCGCCGCCATTTTGCGCCGATCCACCAGCGCCAGAACAGCGCCGCGATCACATAGCCGAGCGCAGCGGCCACCACCGAGATGATGAACAGGCCGGCAAGCAGCGCGGGTGCCGCATCGGAAAAGAACCATGCTGCCCAGTCGCCCAGGCTGGCCCCTTCGGAAAACAGGGTCGACAGCGTCGAGACGTCGGCGTGCAGCCCGAAGGCGCGGTTGCCGACGAAGATCGACGCGGCAAGCAGAAAGGGCGTCGTCGCCGGATTGCTGAGGAAGGTCATCGCCGCGCCGATCGGGATGTTCGCGCGACACGGCAGCGCAAGCATCGCCACGCCGATGATCTGGATTCCCGGGATCAGCAGGAAAATGCCGACGAACAGCCCGAGTGAGACGCCGCGGGGCACCGACCGCCGCGTGAAACGCCACAATTCGCTGTGCGCGATGCGATGCGCGAAGGGCCGAAGCCAGCGACTCTCGATCAGCTCCTCGCGACGCGGGCTGTTGCGGCGCACCCATGCGCCGAATTTCCCCGGTTCCCTAGCCACGGTCGCGGAGGATCCTGGCCTGGTCGCGCTTCCAGTCGCGCGTCCGTTCGGTTTCGCGCTTGTCATGCATCTTCTTGCCCTTGGCGAGCGCGAGCTCGACCTTGGCGCGCCCCCGACCGTTGAAATAGATCGAAAGTGGGATGAGCGTCATGCCCTCGCGCTGGACGCCGACGCGCAGCTTGTTGATCTGCCGTTCGTGCAGCAGCAGCTTGCGAGGGCGCTTCGGCTCGTGGTTGAATCGGTTGCCGTGGCTGAACTCGGGCACATTGGCGTTGACCAGCCAGACCTGATCGTCGCGAACCTCGGCATAGCTTTCCGCGATCGACCCTTCGCCGAAGCGCAGCGACTTCACTTCCGTGCCCGTAAGCGCGATGCCGGCCTCGAAGAATTCCTCGAGAAAATATTCGTAACGTGCGCGCCGGTTCTCGGCGACGGTCTTGACCTTGTCGAACTCCGTGGGACGCGGGCGAGCCATCAGGTGAGCCCTGCAATCTCCATGGCCGCATCCACAACCGCGCGGCTCGCGGCGGAGGGCGGCGTCATGGGCAGGCGTACATCGGGAGAGAAATCGTTGCGCATCCGGTTCAACGCATATTTGACCGGCCCAGGTGAAGCGTCGCTGAACAAGGCGGCGTGCAGCGGATAAAGCCTGTCCTGAAGCTGGAGCGCGATGTCCCAGTCGCCGGCGGCGCAAGCGGCCTGGAATTCGGCGCAAAGCCGCGGCGCGGCATTCGCCGTGACCGAGATGCAGCCCGATCCGCCCATCGCCATGAAGCCGAGCGCCATGTCGTCATTGCCCGAGAGCTGGCAAAAATCGGCACCGCAGGCGAGGCGCTGCGCCGTCACGCGCGCGACATTGCCGCAAGCATCCTTTACGCCGACGATCGTCGGCAATTCGGCCAGCCGCCCCATCGTCGCGGTCTCGATATCGGTGATCGTGCGGCTGGGCACATTATAGAGGATGATCGGCAGATCGCAGCGCTCGGCCAGATACGCGAAATGAGCGTAGACACCTTCCTGATTGGGCTTGTTGTAATAAGGCGCGACGACAAGTGCCGCAGCGGCCCCCGCAGCCTTCGCCACCTTCATATGCTCGAGCGCCACCACGGTATCGTTCGATCCGCAGCCGGCGATCACGGGCACACGCCCGGCTGCCTGCTCGATCGTGACTTCGATGACGCGATTATGCTCAGCGATCGTCATTGTCGCGGATTCGCCGGTGGTTCCGCAGGGGACCAGCCCCTTGCTTCCTTCGGCGATTTGCCAGTCGATGAAGGCACGAAAGGCGTGCTCGTCGAACACCCCGTCGCGAAACGGCGTCGCCAGAGCCGGAATCGACCCGGAAAACATGCCTTTGCTCCTTCAATTCATCGCAGGACCGCGTCTATAGACCGCGCATGCTACATAGGTTTCGTTGTTCAGCGCCTGATAAGGACCGCACCCCTAAAATGTCCAGCATGGTTCTACGATTGATTGCAGCAGGCCTGATGTTTTCGGCCTCCACCGTCGCCATGGCGGACACGCTGAGTCCCGACCAGCGGAGCTGGTATCGGGCGCAGCTTCAGGGCGGCGTCGCCGGCGCAGCTCGGCCGGCGCGCACCGACCCCGTGGCAGAAGCCCTGCTGAGCTGGAATCGGCTCCGCCAGTCCGACAGCTATCCATTCTCAGATTATGCGAGCTTTCTCGTCGCGAATCCGGGATGGCCGGGCGAGGCAGCGATGCGCAAGACCGCCGAGCGCGCGATCAATCCGAACAATTATTCGCCGCCGCAGGTCGCGGCCTATTTCGAACGGATGCCGGCACTCACCACCACCGGAGAGGCACGACACGCCATCGCGCTGCTCGCGATGGGGCGCAGCGAGCAGGCCCGCGCCGTGGCGCGCCGCGCTTGGACGGGCGGAACATTGTCGCCGGAGGACGAAGCGCGAATCATCGGCGCGTTCGCCGGCGCACTGACGCAGGCCGATCATGATCTTCGCATGGAACGCCTGCTCTGGGCTGGGGCCAGCAATGCCGCCGTCCGCCAGCTTCCCTTCGTCTCGAGCGACAAACGCCCGCTGTTCGAGGCGCGAATCGCCATGCAGGCCAAGTCGGCCGATGCGGGCACCAAGGCCGCGGCGCTCGACGATCGCCTCCGCAACGAGCCGGGCTATATCGCCGATCGCGCCGGCTGGCTGCGGACGACGGGGAATAGCCCCGCCGCGCGCGCCTATCTGGCGGGGCCGCGCACGCTGACCACGCCGCCGCTCGACGCCGAAAAATGGTTCGAGACGCTGCTGACCAACGCGCGTGCCGCGGCGAACGACACGCAATGGTCGCTCGCCTATAATATCGCGAGCAAGGTCGACGACGCCTATGTGACGGGCACCGATATCCGGGACCGACCGATCGGCGAGCGCGACGATTATACCAGCCTGGTCTGGCTGGCCGGCACGACGGCGATGCAGAAGCTCGGGCGCGCCTCCGACGCGATCGGCATGTTCGAGCGTTACGCGCTTGCCGCGCGTTCGCCGCAGACCCAGTCCAAGGGCTTTTACTGGGCCGCGCGCGCCGCGCAGGCCGCCGGCCAGGCCGAACGCGCCAGCAGCTTTTTCCAGCGCGCGGCCGAGTTCAACGACCAGTTCTACGGCCAGCTTGCGCTCGAACGGCTCGGCCTGCCGATTCCGCCGCCATCACCGGGGCCGACGATCACCCCCTCGGCCGGTGAGCGCACCGCATTCTTCGACCGCACCGTCGTGCGCGCCGCGCGCGTGCTCGGCGAAGTCGGCGACTGGCGCGACCAGACGCAATTCCTGCGCAGCATCTCCAACGACGCAAAAAGCGATCTCGATCATCATTTCGCGGCCGAGCTGGCGCGCGAGATCCAGCGCCCGGATCTGGGCGTGATGATTGCGCGCAGCGCCCGGCTCAACGGCCATAACGACTATGTCCGCAGCGGCTTTCCGGTGGTGACCATGCCGAGCGGGCACGAATCGAACTTCACCATGGTCCATGCGATCACCCGGCAGGAAAGCCAGTTCGACCGTGAAGCCGTCAGCCATGCCGGCGCGCGCGGGCTGATGCAGCTCATGCCCGGTACCGCGCGCGAGACCGCGGGCAAGATCGGGGAAAGCTACAATCTGACCGGGCTGACCAGCGATCCGCTCTACAATATCCGCCTCGGATCGACCTATTTCCAGTCGATGCTCAGCTATTTCGGCGGCAGCTATCCGCTGGCGGTCGCCGCCTACAATGCCGGGCCGGGCAATGTGAACAAATGGCTGCGCGCCAATGGCGATCCCCGCATGCCCGGCGTCGACATGATCGACTGGATCGAGCAGATCCCGATCTTCGAAACGCGCAACTATGTGCAGCGCGTGCTCGAAAATGCCGTGGTGTACGACGCGATCAATCCGGAGCGCGCACGCAGCCGGGGCGCTCGGACGCCCCTGTCCTGGTATCTGGGCAAGCGAAGCGCGGGGTAGCCCGGCACTCCGCACAAGCCCCGGCCCTTCGACTTCGCTCGGGAGATCCTTTCGCCGGGGTGACGCGGATGTTAGATGCCACGGCGATGATGGACCGTCCCAATTATATCACGCCCAGCGGCTATTCCCGGCTGCATGCCGAATATCAGGCGCTGCTGTCCGACGAGCGCCCCAAGCTGGTCGAGGTGATCTCCTGGGCGGCGGGCAATGGCGATCGTTCGGAAAATGGCGACTATATCTATGGCCGCAAGCGCCTGCGTGAGATCGACCGACGGCTGGGCTGGCTTTCCAAGCGCATGAAAGCCGCGAAAGTGATCGATCCCGCGCAGCAGGAAGATCGCGGGCGCGTCTTCTTCGGCGCCACCGTAACGATCGCCGACGAACAGGATCGCACGCGCACGCTCACCCTGGTCGGCGACGACGAAGCGGATGCGGGCAACGGCCTTGTCGGCTGGAATGCCCCGCTGGCGCGGGCTTTGCGCGGCGCCACAGTCGGCGATCTGCGGCGCGTCGAGCTACCGGTCGGCACGATCGAATATGAAGTGATGAAGATCGACTATCCGTAGACGCTGCCTTTGATTCCCTTGGTCATCCTGGCGAAAGCAGGGATCTTGTTACCTGATCTTGCTCAATCCTCATCATCCGCTTTCTCCGGCTTATAGCCGAACGCTTTCTCCGCCAGCTTCACGACAGCGGGGTCGAGCGGCGGTGGCTCCATCTTCACGCCGGCTTCCAGCCGGTCGGCGACATGCATCATAGTCGCGATCCGCGCCGCTTTCTTGTTATTGGCGTCGATCACCTTCCACGGCGCCCAGCGCGTGTCGGTGACCGCGAACATGTCGTGCATCGCCTTGAGATAGTCCGACCGGCGCGCACGGTTGCGGAAATCCTCCTCGCCGGTCTTCCACCGCTTCCAGGGATGATCGAGCCGCTTGGCAAGGCGCTTGTCCTGTTCGGCCTGGGTCACGTGAAGGAACAGCTTCACGATCGTCGTGCCGGCATCCTTCTGCTGCGCCTCGAATTCGTTGATCTCGTCATAGCCGCGGCGCCACTCTGATTCGCTGGCATAGCCCTCGACGCGTTCGACAAGCACCCGGCCATACCAGGAGCGGTCGAAGACTGCCATTTCGCGCGCACGCGGCAGCCGCCGCCAGAACCGCCAAAGGAAATGGCGCTCCTTCTCATCGGGAGTCGGCGCCGAGATCGGCCAGACCTCGAAATATCGGGGATCGAGCTCGGCGGTCATCCGGCTGATCGCCCCGCCCTTGCCCGCCGCATCCCAGCCCTCGAGCACGATGATCGCGCGGGCGCCGTGGCAGATATAAGCGGCCTGCGCACGCGCGAGGCGTTCCTGCCCGGCCTTCAGCGCCTCGTCATAGTCGCCTTCGAACTTCTCGCCTCGTTCAAAGTCGCTGAGGTCGATCGACATGTCAGGCTCCTTGCTCCGCAGGATGCCTGACATGCCCTCCCCGGGGCCCTCCCGCAAGCGGGAGGGGAGAGGTCAGCTCTTTGTCGGCTCGACGATGCGGATGTTGAGCTCGCGCAGTTGCTTGGCGGTCACCGCGCTCGGCGCGCCCATCATCAGGTCTTCGGCCTTCTGGTTCATCGGGAAGACGATGACCTCGCGGATGTTCGGCTCGTCGGCCAGCAACATGACGATGCGGTCGATGCCCGGTGCCGAGCCGCCATGGGGCGGCGCGCCGAACTTGAACGCGTTGATCATGCCCGCAAAGTTGGTGTCGACCTCTTCCTGGCTGTAGCCGGCGATCTCGAACGCCTTGTACATGATCTCAGGCCGATGGTTCCGGATCGCGCCCGAGCTCAGCTCGATGCCGTTGCAGACGATGTCATACTGATAGGCGAGGATATCGAGCGGATCCTTGGTCTCCAGCGCTTCCAACTCGCCCTGCGGCATCGAGAAGGGGTTGTGGCTGAAATCGACCTTCTTGTTGTCCTCGTCCCATTCGAACATCGGGAAATCGACGATCCAGCAGAATGCGAAGGCGTTGGCGTCGATCAGGCCGAGCTGTTCGCCGGCGCGCGTACGCGCAAGACCTGCCAGCTTCGCGGCATCGGCTTCCTTGCCGGCGGCGAAGAACACGCCGTCGTCGGGGCCGAGACCAAGCGCCTCGATCAGCTTCGCGGTCGCTTCTGGACCGTGATTCTTGGCGATCGGGCCACCGGCTTCACCGCCCTTGATGTTGATATAGCCGAGGCCCGAATAACCTTCGGTACGCGACCAGTCGTTCATCTCGTCGAAGAATTTGCGGCTGCGCTCGCCCGCCTTTGGCGCCGGGATCGCGCGGATCGTGCCGCCGCCGGCGACGATGCCGGCGAAGATGCCGAAGCCCGAGTCGCGGAAATGCTCGGTGACGTCGACGATCTCGATCGGGTTGCGCAGATCGGGCTTGTCGTTGCCGTATTTCAGCATCGATTCGCGGTAGGGAATGCGCGGGAACGGCGCCGGGGTGACGCTGCGGCCATTGGCGAATTCCTCGAACACGCCGTGGAGCACGGGCTCGATCGCCGCGAACACGTCGTCCTGGGTGACGAAGCTCATCTCGAAATCGAGCTGGTAGAATTCACCCGGGCTGCGGTCGGCGCGTGCGTCCTCGTCGCGGAAGCAGGGCGCGATCTGGAAATAGCGATCGAAGCCGGCGACCATCAGCAGCTGCTTGAACATCTGCGGCGCCTGCGGCAGCGCGTAGAATTTGCCGGGATGGACGCGGCTGGGCACCAGATAGTCGCGCGCGCCCTCGGGGCTGGATGCCGTCAGGATCGGCGTCTGGAACTCGGTGAAGCCCTGGCCGATCATGCGCTGGCGGATCGAGGCGATCACCTTGCTGCGCAGCACGATATTGGCGTGGATGCGCTCGCGGCGAAGATCGAGGAAGCGATAGCGCAGGCGGATATCCTCGGGATATTCGGCGTCGCCGAACACCGGCAACGGCAGTTCCTGCGCCTGCGACTGGATCGACACGTCGCGGGCGCGGATCTCGATCTCGCCGGTCGGCAGATTCGGGTTCACTGTCTCGGGCGACCGGGCGACCACGTCGCCGGTGACCGTGATCACGGATTCGGCGCGGGCCCGGTCGATGACCTTGAACGCTTCCGAATCCACGTCGGTGACGATCTGGGTGATGCCGTAATGGTCGCGAAGATCGACGAACAGCAGCCCGCCATGATCGCGCTTGCGATGGATCCAGCCCGAGAGGCGAACGCTCTCTCCAACCTGGGCGGCGCGCAATTCCGCGCATTTATGGGTGCGATAGGCGTGCATGATGCTCGTTTTTCCGGTTGTTCGTCGGCAATGCCGGTGAAAGGGCGCTAACACAGGGGCGAAGCGGCTTTGTCAACCCGCGAGACGGGTATAAGGGGACTCGATGCACGTTCATCCGCTCATCACCGACTCGAAGACCCTCGCAGATCTCTGTTCCCGCCTCGCGCGATCGCCCTTCGTGGCGGTCGATACCGAGTTCATGCGCGAGAACAGCTATTGGCCGGACCTTTGCCTGATTCAGATCGCCGACGAAAGCGAGGCGGCCGCGATCGATCCCAAGGCGGAGGGCATGGATATGGGCCCGCTGCTCGAACTGCTGGTCGACAATGAGGACGTCCTCAAGGTCTTCCATGCCGGCGGCCAGGATATCGAGATCGTCCACAATCTGACGGGCAAGACCCCGCATCCCCTGTTCGACACCCAGATCGCGGCGATGGCGCTGGGCCAAGGCGATCAGGTCGGCTATTCCAATCTCGTCGACAGCTGGCTCGGCATCACGCTCGACAAGGGTGCGCGCTTCACCGACTGGAGCCGCCGTCCGCTCGACCAGCGCCAGATCGACTATGCGATCGGTGACGTCACCCATCTTGTGAAGATCTTTCCCCGGATGCTCGCCAAGCTGCGCAAGACCGGGCGCGGCGACTGGCTGGATCAGGAAATGGAGCGGATCGCCGATCCCGCCAATTACGTCACCATCCCCGAACAGGCATGGCTGCGGATCAAGGTGCCCAGCCGCAAGCCCGAAGTGCTCGGCCGGCTGAAGGCGCTGGCGGCATGGCGCGAGCGCGAGGCGCAGAACAAGAATCTGCCGCGCGGCCGCATCGCCAAGGACGAGACGCTGGCGGATATTGCCGCCCATCCGCCGCGGGTGCAATCCGACCTCGCCAAGGTCCGCGGGCTTTCGGGAAGCTGGGCTGGCAACGATATCGGTGCGCGGATGGTGGCGGCACTTGCAGCATCCGGCCCCCTCCCCGCCGCCGAGATGCCGGTGCGCGAGGACCGGACGCCCGGCCTGGGCAAGGACGGGACGCTGGTCGCCGACCTGCTCAAGCTGCTGCTCAAGATCCGGGCGCGCGAATCGAGCGTCGCGCCGCGACTGCTGGCGCGCACCGAGGAGCTCGAGATGCTGGCGGCCGGACGGCGCGACGGCCTCGCCATCCTCGAAGGATGGCGCTTCGAACAATTCGGCCGCGATGCGCTGGCGCTCGTCGAGGGCCGGCTTGCCTTTGCCGTGCGCGGTGGCAAGCTGGCGATGACGATGGCCGATGCGGAGGGTGCGGCATGAAGGCGTTCGCAATTCTGGGAAGCGTCCTGCTCGCGGGCTGCGCGACAATGCCCGCAAAGGCCGGTGGAGAGTGCCGCAATGACGGCCTCGCGGCCTTTGCCGGACGCACGGTGAGCGCCGAGCTCGGCGCCGAGCTGCTCAAGGTTTCGGGCGCCCGCAGCTTGCGCTGGGGACCGCCCGACAGCGCGATGACGATGGATTTCCGTGCCGACCGGCTGACCGTCAGCTACGACCGGGACAATAAGGTGACCTCCGCCAGCTGCGGCTGATCAGATCGCCACCATCTGGTGACTGAGCGACATGGCGGCCGCGAGCTGCTTGTGGCGTCGCTCGACGGCCTCGCCATAAAGTTCGGTTTCGCCCTGGGCGATCGCCAGGCGCAGCTTGCCGTCGCCGGCCGAAAGCCGGCTATGCCGCAACGGCGCCGCGACGCCGCCGCTGAAACGCTGGCCGAGACGCATCGCGAGCCCCCAAAGCACCGCCGTCCGCAGCGCCTCGGGACTTGCCAGCGGCGCAAGCAGGGGCAGCGGCGTGCTGCCGGCACCGAAACTGGTCGCCAATGCCTGCCCCATCATCGCCCGGCCCGCCGCGTCGACCGCCGCCCAATTGCCGTGGAGCGCAATCTCCAGCCCGCGCTCGGCGCGGAATTCGGGATTGGCGTGCCAGCCGACATCGGCGAGCAGGCACGCGGCCCGGCGGAGCCGGGCGATCGCGGGCGGCTCGGCGCCGAACAAGGGCGAGATCCAGCGATCGAGCAGATCGCCATGCTCGGGAAAGCGGCTCAACCGCGCGCCTTCGCTGCGAGTCGCGGCGATGAGCGGATCGATCCGGCGCGTTTCGGCATCGAGCATGTCGAACATCAGCCCCTCGCGCAGGCCGGACGCCGACACGATGAGCTCGCCGGGCTCGATATGCGCGACGACCGCCGACAGCAGCGAGGCCGCGTCGCCCAGCGTGGGGATGCGCGAGCCCGATAGCGTCGGCAGATCCTGAAGCTTCTTGCGATCGACCTTGGCAAGCGAGCGGACGAGATGGGTCGCCCGGTCGATGGGCATGCGATAATGATGGATGATCGGCAGCGGATAGCCGGTGAGATACATGTCGAGCCGGGCGAGCGCACGCCACGAGCCGCCGACCAGATAGAAAGGCAGCCCCGCCGCTTCGTCGAGCCAGCCCTGTTTTTTGAGCATCTTGGCGAGCGTCGCGCGCAGCGTGCCTTTGCCCTTGGCCCGGATCGCCCCCAATCGGAGCACACCGAGCGGAAGCGAGATCGATCCGTGGGTTTGCCCGTCGCGGACACGGATCAATTCCAGGCTGCCGCCGCCGAGATCGCCGACGACGCCGTCGGCATCGGGGATTGCGGACAGCACACCCAGCCCCGCCGCCTGCGCTTCCTGTTCGCCCGACAGAAGCTCGGCGGTCAGGCCGAGTTCGGCGATGCGCGCGAGGATATCCGCCGAATTGCCGGCCTCGCGAATCGCGGCGGTGGCAACGGTCCGCAGGCTCGACACGCCCATTTCATCGGCCAGCCGACGGAAGCGCCGCAACGCCCGGAGCATGACGTCGATCGAGGCCGCGTCGATCAGGCCGTCGCGCGAAAGGTTCCGGCCCAGTCCGGCCATCACCTTTTCGTTGAAATAGATGTCGGGCAACCGCTCCGGACCGTCGAAGACCACCAGACGGATCGAGTTCGAGCCGATATCGATGATGGCGCGGCGCGAGTTGCTCGTTTGACCGCTCACGTCAGTTCGACCCCATATTCATCACCCGGACGAAAGCCGGGGCCCATCGGCATTGCATAGGCGTCCGTTTCCAGCGGAGCGACAGAAAAAAGGGCCGCGCGACTAACGTCTGCGCCTCAGGCTCAGCTTGGGAACCGCATCGCTGTTGCGAAGCGACGCGCCACGGCCGGAAAGCGACGGATTCGTCATGAAATAGCGATGGAGGTTGAACGGCCGCTCGTCCGTTTCGATCCGGTCGTAATCGCCGTCGGCGTTCAATTCCCAGCTCTGTTCGTTGTCGAGCAGATTGGCGAGCATCACCTGGTCGAGGATCTGATCATGGACGGTGCGATTCTCGATCGGGAGCATATATTCGACGCGCCGGTCGAAATTGCGCGGCATCCAGTCCGCCGAGGAAATATAGAGTTTCGCACCGTCATTGGGCAGCGCCTTGCCATTGCCGAACGCCCAGATGCGGCTGTGCTCGAGAAAGCGGCCGATGACAGATTTCACGCGGATATTCTCGGACATGCCGGGCACGCCGGGCCGCAGGCAGCAGATGCCGCGCACGATCAGGTCGATCTCCACCCCCGCATTGCTGGCTTCGTAAAGCTTCTCGATGATGTCGGGATCGACCAGCGAGTTCATCTTTGCCCAGAGCGCGCCGGGCCGACCGGCGCGGGCATGTTCGATCTCCGCATCGATCAGCCCGCAGAGCGTGGATCGGAGATTCTTGGGCGACATCGTCACCACTTCGAGCCCCGGCGGATCGACATAACCGGTGATGTAATTGAAGATCTGCGCCGCATCGCGGCCCACCCGCGGATCGGCGGTGAAAAAGCTGAGATCGGTGTAGATACGCGCGGTGACCGGATGATAATTGCCGGTGCCGAAATGGCAGTAGGTGCGATAGGTACCGGCCTCGCGCCGGACGACCATCGAGATCTTGGCGTGGGTTTTCCAGTCGATGAAGCCGTAGACCACCTGAACGCCGGCGCGCTCGAGCTGCGCGGCCCAGAGCAGATTCTGCTCCTCGTCGAAACGCGCCTTGAGCTCGACCACCGCGGTCACCGACTTGCCCGCCTCCGCGGCGTCGATCAGGGCGCGGATCACCGCCGACTGCTTGCCCGCGCGATAGAGCGTCTGCTTGATCGCGACGACGTCGGGATCGTCGGCCGCCTGTTTGAGGAAAGCGAGCACGACATCGAACGTCTCATAGGGGTGATGGATGACGATGTCCTTGTCGCGGATCGCAGCAAAACAGTCGCCGCCATGCTCGCGGATGCGCTCGGGAAAGCGTGGCGCATAGGCCGTGAATTTCAGGTCCGGCCGATCCTCGTCGACAAGCTTCTCCAGCTCGCCGATGCCGAGGAATCCGGCGGTCTCGGTGATCAGCGCATCTTCCCCGCCCAGTTCCTGCTTCACCAGCTTCTCGACGTCGGGCGCCATGCCGCTTTCCAGCTTGAGGCGGATCACCCTGCCCCGCCGCCGGCGCTTGATGGCGCTGCGGAAATAGCGGACGAGATCCTCCGCTTCCTCCTCGATCTCGATATCGCTGTCGCGGATGATGCGGAACGCGCCCGATCCGACGACGTCATAGCCGGGAAAGAGCTGTCCCACCGAGTGGCGGATGACCGTTTCGAGCGCGACATAGCAGGCCGTGTCCCCGCCGGGGATACGCACGAACCTTGGAACCGACGCAGGCAGCATCAGCAATTCGCGGATCGACTCGCCATCCGACCGGCGCTTCAGATCGAAGACGACGCTCAGCCCCTTGTTCGGAATGAAGGGGAATGGATGCGCGGGATCGAGCGCCTGCGGCGTCAGGATCGGGAAAACCTGTTCGCGGAAATGCGCCGCGAGCCATTCGGACGTCGCGCCGTCGATATCGTCGACACCAAGCACGCGGATACCGACCTGGCGCAGCTCGCCCCGAATCTCGCGCCAGATCGCCTGTTGTTCGGCCATCAGCCGGTCGGCCTGGCGCGCAATCTCCGCAAGCTGCTGGACGATGGTCATGCCGTCGGCCGAGCGCTGCTCGACATCCTGGAGTTGCTGCCCCTTGAGGCCCGCGACGCGCACCATGAAGAATTCGTCGAGATTGTTGCCCGATATCGAAAGGAAGCGCAGTCGTTCGAGCAAGGGGTGCGCGCGGTTGGTCGCTTCCTCCAGCACACGGCGGTTGAAGGCGAGCCAGCTCAGCTCCCGGTTGAAATAGCGGGCGCCGGGTGCGACCGGAACGTCGGGTTCGTCGTCATTGCCGAACGGGATGCGGACTGGATTGCTGCTCATCCGATCAGCCTAACCGTTGGAATGTGACTCGTCGATGACACCCATCTCACCAAGCACCTGACGCGCGAGATTGATATTGATCCGACTGCGCCGTGCCAGCGCGGCCTGATCGACCATATCGACGAAGCGCAACACCGCGATGAAGCTGCGTTCGATCCGCGCGACCACGAAGGCACGGAACTCGGCGGTGGTGAGAATGCCGCGCGCGCCGAGCTGCCGCTCGATCAGCATGTCGATCAGCCTGTCGTCGGGATCGTCCAGGCGGATGATCGGCGTCGCGGCCAGCCGCGAGCGAAGATCGGCGAGTCGCGGCTTCCAGTCGCCGGGGGTACGATCGGTGACGATCAGCAGCGGACGCCGGATCTCCTGCGCGGCGTTCCAGGCATGGAAGATCCGTTCCTCGGGCTGTTCCTCGGCATTGTCGATCAAAACGCCCTTGGATTTCAGCGCAAAGATGCGGCCGAGCAGGCTGCGACCGGATTTGCGAGGGCCGGTGAGCACCGTTGCCCAGACCGGCCAGGTCCCGACATGTTCGAGATGGCGGACGGCATCGGCATTGGAGGCACTGACGAGGAAATCGGCATCGGTCTCGTCCGCCGGCCAATCGAGCGGCAGAGCGATCTGGCTCACGCGATCGGCTTCATTGACGGACGGCGGTTTGATTGTCGGGCGACGGCGGCGGCGGCGGCGTCGCCGCAGCGCGACGGATGCGCAGCACCCCGCCGCCTTCCTCGACTCGCCAGCCACGCGCGGCAAGCGCGGTCCTGAACGCCGCGATGTCGCCGGCATAGACGACACGCATCACCGAGATGCCGCCCAGCGCCAGGCTGGTCGTCGACGCACTCGACACGCCGGGAAGCGCGCGGAGAGCGCCTTCGGTGCGGGTGACCGATCCGACATCAGGGGTTTCGAACTGGACGGTGACGCTGAGCGCACCGGTCGGGATCGACAGGTCGGTCGCATTGCCCGCCGCAGTCTCGGTCGGCAGCGCTTCCTCGAGCGCCTCGACATCGACCGGTTCCTCGATGATCAGCGTCGGATCGGGACGCAGCATGCCGATCGCCTGCGCGCGCGAATAGGATTCGTCGAGGCGGCGGACGCCTTCGTCGAGCATCTTTTCGAGCGCACCGGAATTCTCGGCGCGCAGCGTGAATTGATCGAGGATCCGGCTGTCCGGACCGAACGCCGCGGTGAAGCGACCGATCACCGGGCCGCCCGGCCATTGCCGTTCGAGCTTCACCGTCGGGATCAGAACGTCGGCAGCGCCATATTGATCGAGCAGCAGCCGCCACCATGTCCGATTGCGGCGGCCGGCCTGCGCAGCATTGAGCAGCAACGGATCGGCGCCGGTGCCGGTGGCACGGACATAGTCGATCGGCCCCGATCCGGTGCGGAAACGCGCCCAGGCCTTTTGCCATTCGGTGCGATGCTCGAAGCTTTCGGGCCGTCCGCCCGACCATTGGACGGGAATGACGAGCATCGGCAGCGATCGGGCAACGCCGCCGCTGACACCCAGGACCTGCCCAGCGCGCGCGCGATCGAACAGCACGCCCAACCGTGCGATATACCGATTGGCGCTGATCTGCTCATCCTCGACGACAATGCTGCTGACCATCGAATCGAGCGTGCCGTCGGGCAGCGCCGGCGCGCCGGTGCCGGGGTGATATTTGGCCCAGAGTGCATGCCAGGCCTTGCGCTGCGCCAGTCGCCAGCCGCCCAGCCGCGCGTCGTCCGCGGTCTTGGCATAGACGTCCACCGTCACGCCCGGCACTTCGAGACTACCGCTGGTATCGATCGGAATCACGCCGCGATCGCCGCTCTCGATCTGGGCAAACACGGCGGCACCGAGCCCGGCGAGCATGAGGAGCGCGAGGAGCAGCGGCAGCGGCTGATAAATGCGATTGGCGAGCGTCACGGCGCTCTTTTGGCGAGTTGGGCGTGGAAATCCAAGTCCGATGGGACGAGTTTCGCATTTTCTTGCGTAAAACCGGTTCCCACTTGTCGTCGAAAATGCTGTAGGCGCGGCGCATGACATCCGATGACTCCTATACCTACGCCAAAGCTGGCGTCTCGATCGCCGCCGGCAATGCCCTCGTAAAGGCGATCGGCCCGCTCGCCCGTTCCACGCGCCGCCCCGGCGCGGACGCCGATATCGGCGGGTTTGGCGGCTTTTTCGATCCGAAGGCAGCGGGCTATCGCGACCCGCTGCTGGTGGCCGCGAATGACGGCGTCGGCACGAAGCTGAAGCTCGCGATCGACAGCGGCCGCCATGACGGCGTCGGCATCGATCTGGTCGCGATGTGCGCCAACGACCTGATCGTCCAGGGAGCCGAGCCGCTTTTCTTCCTCGATTATTATGCATGCGGCCGACTCGAGAGCGGCGTTGCCGAACGCGTGATCGCCTCGATCGCCGAGGGCTGCCGCCAGGCCGGCTGCGCGCTGATCGGCGGAGAGACCGCCGAAATGCCGGGCATGTACGCCGATGGCGACTATGATCTGGCGGGGTTCTGCGTCGGCGCGGTCGAGCGCGGCGAGGCGCTGACGGGAGACCGGGTCAAGGCCGGTCAGGTCCTGCTGGGGCTCGCATCGTCGGGCGTGCATTCCAACGGTTTCTCGCTGGTGCGGCGACTCGCGGCGGACAAGGGCTGGAAGCTCGATCGCCCCGCCCTGTTCGATCAGGACCAATTGCTGATCGATGCATTGATGGCGCCGACGCGAATCTATGTCCGGTCGCTGTTGCCGCAGATTCGCGCCGGCCGGATCGCCGCACTGGCGCATATCACGGGTGGCGGCCTGCTCGAGAATATCCCCCGTGTGCTGCCCGAGGGGCTCCATGCCCATATCGATGCCGGTGCCTGGGCGCAGCCGCGACTGATGGCGTTCCTGCAGGCGCAGGGCAATATCGAGCCCGAAGAGATGGCGCGCACCTTCAATTGCGGGGTCGGCATGGTGCTGGCGGTCGACGAGGCGCATATCCCCGCCCTGACCGCCGCGCTCGAAGAGGCCGGCGAAGCGGTGTTCCGGATCGGCCGGATCGAAGCCGGCGAGAAGGGCTGCACTGTTTCGGGTGCCGCCGAGACATGGAGCGCGCGGACCGACTGGAGCGCGACCCATCATGGCTAAGGCCCGGATCGGCGTCCTGATCTCGGGACGCGGATCGAATATGGCGGCGCTCGTCTATGCCGCGAAACATGCCGATTGCCCGTTCGAGATCGTGCTGGTCGCGGCGAACGACCCCGAAGCGGCGGGCCTCAAGCTTGCCCAAGCGGAAGGGATTGCGACCTGGGGCGCGAGCCACAAGGGCATGAAGCGCGCCGAATTCGACGCGCTGGTCGACGCCGAGCTCCGTGCCGCGCGCGTCGAATATGTGGCGCTTGCCGGCTATATGCGGCTGCTCTCCCCAGAATTCGTCACGCGCTGGGCCGGGCGGATGCTCAACATCCATCCCTCGCTGCTGCCCAAATATAAGGGCCTCGACACGCATGAGCGCGCGATGGCGGCCGGCGACCGTGTGACCGGCTGTTCGGTGCATGTGGTGACCGCCGAACTCGACGACGGTCCCGTGCTCGGCCAGACCGAAGTCGCGATCGTAGATGGCGACACCGCCGACACGCTGGCGGCGCGCGTGCTGATCGCCGAGCATCAGCTCTATTCGCGCGTGCTGGCCGACTTCGTCAGCCGGGAGACGACCCCCGAATGGATCGTCGCCAAGGTGGGCGAACTGGCGCTTGCCCTGCCCGAAACCGACGCGCGGACGTCACATGGTTCGCCGGGCTGGCGCGTGGGCGGCGAGAAATCGGGCAAATTCTTCGCCTATGTCTCGATCCACCATCATGGCGAGGATGCCATCGCGCTGCTGGTCAAGACCAGCGGCCAGGACGAGATGGCCGCGCTGATCGAGGCCGAGCCCGATCTCTATTACCGCCCGGCCTATTATGGCGCGGCGGGCTGGATCGCGATCCGGCTCGATACCGGCAATACCGACTGGGATCATATCGCCGACTGGCTGGGCAAGAGCTGGCGCGTGGTTGCGCCCAAGCGGCTGACCCGGTTCATGGATGTTGCCGCCGAGTTTTAGGCCGTAGACTCATAAAAGCGGCCTGGCCGCTTCCGCCCCAATTGCGGACATTCGCCTACCAGCTATGATGCCGGGATGGCCAGTGATGATCCATTTAGTTTCTTCGAGATCGTGTGCGTCACGACGACGGACAAATTTCCCGAACTGGTTGGTCGTTGTGGCTACGTAGCCGGGAAAAGCTGGCGTTATGAAGAGCCCACCCCTCATGGCCCGGTAGATGCCTACGCGGTCATGCTATTCGATGAGGAACGAGTTTACTCGTTCGAACCGATCGAATTGAAATCGTTAGGTTATCTGCTCGCTACCCAGAAAGATAAATCGGGCTACGTGCGCCCAGTTGAAGTTGGGCCAGTCTGATTGCGATGTCCGCTTTCCACCCATTCTGCGCCGTCCAGCGGTGACGAAGCCGCTCCAGGAGCGGTCAGGCCGCTCACGCCCCAGTTACGGAGATCGATCCATATTCCAATGCATTCTCCACAGCCTCGCCCCCAAACCGCTTTGCGGCTTCGGAGGCAGAAATCTCTTTCTCGGAATGTAGCCGCTGAGATCGCAGCCATCCGTCACCAAGGTATAGCCGTCGTTTCACTTGCGACAGGACAGCCTCGGAAAACTGCGGGTCGATCGGTTCATCGAGAATCTGTCGATTCTGCGCGTTGACGATTGTGGCAAAATTTTCTGCGTAACTGGCGTAGCGCTGCCAATTTGGTTGCTCGGCTGCCAACTTCGACACCAATTCTCGTTGCTCTCTTGCAATCGACATAAGTTGCCAAAACTTCATATCGTATCTCTCGAACATGCACGGGAACTCGTGTTCGGTACGTTTTTATCGATCTTTGCGTTGGCGTCCATCGCCGCTTTCCACCCAATCGCGGCCACTCTGCACACGGTTGCCCGGTCCCGACTCCTGACGGTCCGCTAACGCCCCATTTGCCGACATGACAGTCCTCTGCCATCATGATCGATGAGCCAGAGGGTAGAGCGTGACCGACCAAAAGTTGAGCCGAGCTAT
>NZ_JBYSZM010000022.1:0-121146 GCF_058787155.1 Sphingobium sp. FW305-3-2-15-F-TSA7
ATGCCCGACCCCGCCCCGGTCACCAGCGCGACCTTGCCCTTTACGCGATGCCCCATCGATATCTGCCCTGCGACCTGAACCATCGGCTTCATCCGCACTGGCCGCGCGAAACGGCGGAGATCGTCGCGCCGCCGTCGACGACCATCATCTGCCCGGTCATGCCGCGCGACGCGTCCGAAGCCAGGAAAAGCGCGGCCGACGCGATATCGGCCGGATCGATGAGCCCGAGCAGGTGGCGATCCATCCAGCTCGACCGGATCTTGCCGTCGGCGGCATATTGCGCGACGCGCCGGGTGCCGGTGGCGCCGGGCGCGATCGCGTTGACCCGGATATTGTCGGCGGCCAGCGACACCGCCATCGAACGCGTCAGCGCGGCGACCGCCCCCTTGGCGGCGGTATAGGCATCATAGCCGGGATGGCCCGCCAGCGCCGCGGTCGAACTGGTATTGACGATGGCGCCGCCGCCGCCGCGGCGGAGGGCGCCGATGCCATGCCGGCAGACCAGCCAGGTGCCGAGCACATTCACTTCATAGGCCGACCGGAAAACCTCCAGCGGGGTTTCCGATACCGGGCCGTCGCCGGCCGAGGATCCGCCGGCATTGTTGTAGAGAATATCGATGCGGCCGAAATGCGCGGCGGATTCGGCGATCGAGCGTGCGACGCTGTCGTCGCTGCGCACATCGGTTTCCACGAACAGGCAGCGATGGCCCGCGCCGCGCAGATCATCGGCCAATACCGCGCCGCCCGCGGCATCGACATCGGCGATCACCACCGCGGCGCCCTGTGCCGCGAAGCCGCGGCACGCCGCCTCTCCGATGCCGGCCGAGCCCCCCGTGATATAGGCGACCTTGTCCCGAAGCATCATGGGCGCGGCCGTTCGTAGAATCCCGGCGAACGCTCCAGATGCAGCCGCGTCAGCTTGCGAAAGGAGATCAGCCAGCGGCCTTCCACGTTCCGGTAGGTCTCGTGATAATGGCCGTAGCCGTGCATGGTTTCCTGGCGTGCGCCGTCGGTCCACCACAGCCGGTCCTCCATGGCCCAGATGCCGCTCGCCTCGGTGTCCGACAGGAATCTGATCTCCGGCATATGGCCGTGATGGCAGGTGGTGAGCGGGACCGGCCCCTCGATGAATTCGCGGATGCGGGCGATCATCTGGGGAATGCCGACATAATCATAGACGGGGGCCGTCCCGTCACCCTGGGCCGAGGACGGATGGTCCCCATAGGTCTGCCCGCGGACATCGTCGGTATGGCAGGCGGCGTATAAATCCCAATCCTTGAGATCCAGGGCGCGAAGCCGTGCGGCGAAGACGCCGTGTATCTCCATGATGTCCGCCAATCGGGATGGGTGTGTCATCTATCTCGGCCCTCTCCTGAAACCGCGACGATGATTGTCGCGACCCGACGCCCCCTGACATCCTCAAACGGGGAGGCCGGTCGTTATTTTAAAGTCGCAGGGTGCCGCACCCTTTCATCCATAAATGGGGATTCTGGCGGACGGCCTGCCCGCATAGGCTCGGGGCAAGGTGTCCGGTCAGACCGGGCCGCAGAAAATGATAAGGGAGAGCGGAAATGAGATCGAGCCTGTTCATAGCCTGTGCCGCATTGATCGGCACGATGCCCGCAGCCGGCCGCGCCGCTTCCGCCCCGTCCGACGGCGATACGCCCGAGGTGGAGGAGATCATCGTCACGGCGCAGAAGCGCGCGGAAAAGGCGCAGGACGTGCCCATTCCGATGAACGTGCTGGGCGCAGCCGCGCTGGAACGCATCGGGTTCACCGACATAACCGATCTCGTCAAGGAAGTGCCGGCGCTCCAGCTGCAACCCTTCAACTATTCCAGCAGCGTGGTGGACCTGCGCATTCGCGGCGTCGGATCGCTCAACACGATCTCGGTCAGCAACGATCCCGCCGTCGGCCTTTATATCGACGACGTCTATGTCGCGCGATCCGCGGGCATCGTCATGGACATGGCCGATGTCGAGCGGATCGAGGTGCTGCGCGGACCGCAGGGCACGCTGTACGGCCGCAACACCATCGGCGGCGCGGTCAAGTTCGTGTCCGCGAAGCCGACCGGCACATTCGGCGTGACCGGCAGCTTCGACTTCGGCAATTTCGGCCATGCGCGCGGCCTGATCAACGTCAACCTGCCCAAATTCGCGGAATTCTCGCTGAAGCTGAGCTATCTGCGCTCCACCTTCGACGGCTGGGTGAGAAATCCCGGCACGGGCCGGAACTTCGGCCGGCGCGACCGCGAAGGATTCAGGGCGGCGCTACGCTGGACGCCCGATCCGGACATGACGGTGGATTATGTGTTCGATCGCGGAACGCAGGACGGCACCGCGAATTTCTTCCAGGCCGGATTTCCCCGCAAGCGGATATCGCCGCCGATCTCGACGGCGATGCAGGACGATTTCACGGCCAGCGGACATGCGCTCACCGTCGATTGGCGCGCGGGAAGCAACGTCTCGCTCAAATCGATCACCGCCTTTCGGAAGATCGATACCGATTCCGTCACCGATACGGCGGGGGCGTTCTTCTCGCTGCCGATCGTCGGCTATACCGCCATCCACCAGACGCAGTTCAGCCAGGAATTCCTGCTGACCGGCGACGCGCCGGAAGCGTCGGTGCGGTACACGGTGGGTGCGCTCTTCTTCAAGGAAAGCGGCAAGACGCGGTTCGGCATCGCGACGGGTTCTCCCACCCCCTTCTTCTTCCTCGATCCCGGCCGGGCACGCAACGTCGCGGCGGGGCTGTATGCCAACGTCACCTGGACGCCGCCCTTGCTCGACGGGCGGCTGGACGTCACCGTCGGCGCGCGCGCATCCTATGACGAGCGCCAGGCCGCCGGCGGCGTGACCGCGTTCAGCCGCGCCGCGATGCATTCGAGCAGCTTCGATCCGTCACTGACGCTCGACTATCGCTGGAGCGACGATATCCACAGCTATCTGAAGGTGTCGCGCGGCTATCGCACCGGCGGCTTCTCATTGTTCGACGAAGACCTGCGCGCCTTCGCCCCGGAGCATATCGTCAGCTATGAAGCCGGCCTGAAATCGACGCTGCTGAACAAGCGCCTGTTGTTCAATATCAACGCATTCCACAATGATTACAGCGATATCCAGATATCGGATATCGTGCAGACCCCGAACTGCCCCTTTGGCTGCGCATCGACCGTGAACGGCGGCAGCGCCGATTTCGACGGCTTCGAGAGCGAAGTCGAGATCCGTCCGGTCGCGGGGCTGCGCCTGCAGGGCAACATCGCCTATCTCCATACCAAGGGGAACGTCATCTTCCTCAACGCGCCCAGATGGAGCTACAATGCCGGCGGAGAATATAGCGTCCCGCTGGCGTCGGTCGGCAGATTGTCGGCCCTGATCAACTATGCCTATTCCAGCGCGCAGGTCAGCTCGACGACCGGGGCGATCGCGTTCCTGAACGACAGGCGGGGATTGCTGAACGCCCGATTGAGCCTGTCGGATCTCGACATTGGCGGCGTCAGGACGAGCGTCGCGCTCTGGGCCAACAATATCACGAACAAGGAATATACGGTCTATTCCAACAGCGGCGCGCTGATCTTCGGCGAGCCCAGGACATATGGCCTCACCTTGCGCGTGGTCCATTGAGATGACGATCGGGAGGGCGGCCGACATGATCGATGAAGACGGGACGGTCCGGGTTCGGCCGATGTCGATACCGCTGCCCGACTGCCTGAGCGCCGCGGCGAAGGCGCAATGGATCCGGGCGGTCTTCAATCCGCCACCGCTCGATCCGGGGCTGCCCATCGCCGAGCAAAGGGCGGTCATGGACCGGCTTTTCTATGCGCCGCGGCTTCAGGCCGCGAAAGCGCTCTATCCGACGCGGACCACAACGGCGGACATGGGCGGGGTCAGGGTCGATATCGTCGAGCCGGACGGCGACATGCCCGGCGGCCGGGACGATCGGGTGCTGATCTGCCTGCATGGCGGCGGCTTTCACATCGGGGCGGGCATGGGCGCGCTGCTCGAAGCGATCCCGGTCGCGGGCAAAAGCGGGATCAAGGTGATCGCCGTCGATTATCGAATGGGCCCCGAGCACGAATTCCCCGCGGCGAGCGAGGATGTCGCCGCGGTGTACCGGGAATTGCTGACCTCGTACGAACCCGGCCGGATCGGCATTTACGGCAATTCGGCCGGCGGCGTCCTCACCGCCATGGCGACCGCGTGGTTCGCGAAGCAAGGCCTCCCCACCCCCGGCGCGCTCTGCATCATCTCGTCGCCGGCCGACAATATCTGGGGCGGCGATTCCAGATACAGCATCCTGCCGCTGGTAGGGTGGCCGCCGCCGCCGGCGCATCCCAACCCGCCCTTGACGGGCATGCCCTATGTCCGGACGGAGGATCTTCACGACCCGCTCGTCTCGCCCGCGCTTTTCCCCGACATATTGGGCGGCTTTCCCCCGACATTGTTCATTTGCGGGACGCGGGACGGCGCGGTCAGCTCTGCGATCAATTCGCATAGCCGCTTCGTCGCCGCCGGGGTCGATGCCGATCTCCAGCTTTGGGAAGGGATGGGGCACGGCTTCGTTTTCGACGATGTGCGGGTCCCCGAGGCGATCGAGGCCCTCGACCTGATGATCCGCCATTTCGACCAAACCCTGCGGGCCGGCGCGGAGAGCGCCCCGAGCCCGGCAGCCGGCGCACTGGACTGACCATGACCAATGATCCTCAAGCCGGAACCTTGCCGGCCGCGTCATGGGTGGACGCGGAAGGAACCGCCCATATCCAGCCCTTCGAACTGCCCGTGTCCAGCTATTGGAGCGATGAGGCCAGGCACGCCTTCATCGCCCGATATCGCGATCCGCCCCAATGGATCGGCGACGACATTCTCTCGACGCGGCAAAAGGCGAACGAACGCCTCTACGCGCCGCACCTAGCCCGCCATCGCAAACGCTATTCATATGATGTCGGCGAAGAGAATATCGGCGGCGTCGGCGCGGCGGTGGTCACGCCCCTGGCCGGCGTGGCGGCGCACAATGCCGACCGCATTCTCATCAATCTGCATGGCGGCGGTTTCGAGATCGGCGCCGGACTCGGCGGCCTGGTCGAGGCGATTCCCATTGCCGTCACCGGGGGCATCAAAGTGGTGACCGTCGATTATCGGCAAGGGCCCGAGCATCGCTTTCCGGCCGCCAGCGAAGACGTCGCGGCAATCTATCGGGCGCTTCTGAAACGCTATCGTCCCGAAAATATCGGCATTTTCGGATGCTCGGCGGGCGGGATGCTCGCGGCGATGGCCGTCGCCTGGTTTCTCGACCAGGGCCTGCCGAGGCCGGGCGCGATCGGCATATTCTCGGCAATGGCCGCCACCCGATGGTCGGGGGATTCGCGATTCTGGGGCCTGGCGCTGACCGGTGAAGCGCCTGCGCCGGAGAATACCGACCGCTGGTCCAGCTATCTGGCGGAGGCGAGGATCGAAGATCCGCTGGTCTCGCCGCATTTCTCCCCGGCGGTGCTGGCGCAGTTTCCGCCGACGCTGATCGTCGGGGGCACGCGCGACTTCGCATTCTCCGCGGGCGTCGAGAGCCATCGGCGCCTCAGTCGCGCCGGCGTGACCGCAAGGCTGCATATGTGGGAAGGGATGTGGCACGCATTCTTCTACAATTCCGATCTGCCCGAATCCCGGCAAGTCTATCGGGTGGTGGCGGACTTCTTCGCGAAGGAATTGGGCTAGAGCGGGATGCGCTTAGGTTGAAGCGCATCCCGCTCTATTGAGTATTTGTCTTCCGCATTTTGCGAGCCGTCAGGTGAGTCCACCTGACTTCAAAATGCTCTAGTTCCTGCTGGAAAAGGGCGGCTTGTCCTCGATGCGCGGCAGCAGGACCGCACGGCCGTCGCGGACGACGACGCGCCCGCCGACGATGACGAGATCCACTTTCTTCAGATCCTCAAGATCCTGGTCCGGCTTGCCGTCGACGACGATCAGGTCGGCGAGCTTGCCCGGTTGCAAGGTGCCGAGGCGATCGTCCATTCCCAATATTTCCGCACTGGTCCGGGTGGCGGCGACCAGGGCTTCGGGCGCGGAATAGCCGAGGCGACGGAAGTTGCGCAGTTCCTGGACATAGGCTTCGGGCAGATGGCGGTGCCAGTCGACGACCAGGTCGGTCCCGACGCCAAGCTTCACGCCGGCAGATTTCAGCTTCGCGCCCATCGCGAACATGGTCGCGTCCGAGATCGTGAAGCGGCGCGAGGTCGAGCCGTAATAGCCGCCCATCGCGTTGATATATTGATAGGGGACGAAGGTCGGGACCGACGCGATCCCCTTTTTCGCCATCAGCTTCACCGTCTCATCGCTGCGCGGCAGCGGATGCTCGACGCTGTCGACGCCCGCCTTCACCGCCATCGCCGTGTAGATCGATTCCGAATCCACCGTGACGCGCAACCCGAGCTTGTGCGCCTCGTCGACGGCGGCATCGACTTCGTCCTGGCTGAAATGGCTGGCGAGCTTGATCAGGTCGGCGCCGCGCTTGAAATTGGTGCGCACCGCCTTGCGCCAATCCTCCGGGCCCGTCGCCTCGCGCACGGCCGCGTCGGAATATTCCGGGGCCGTCCGACTTCCATAGCCCTCAGTGCCATGGCCGCCCTCGCCGACGATCAACTGGCCGGCGGCGAAGATGCGCGGGCCGGGAATGTTTCCGGCCGCGACCTCCTCCTTGAGCAGGAACGGCGCCATGCCGTGGGACGCGACGTCGCGCACGCTGGTGATCCCGCTTTCGGCGAAATAGCGCAGCCGCTCCGCCCCGCGCAGCGCGGCGCCCGCCTGGCTTTCGTCCGACACGGGGGCGGGAAGACCGAAGGAATGGACATAGGTCAGGTGGGTGTGAAGGTCGATCAGGCCGGGCATGATGGTGCGCCCGCGCGCGTCGATCACCTCGGCCCCCGCCGGGGGTTCGGCCGGCGCGCCGATCCGGACGATGCGCTCGCCCTCAATGACGATATCGACGGTGCGGACGGCGGCGCCGGTGCCGTCGAACAGCCGGGCGTTGTGGATCACGATCATACCCTTGGGCGCGTTCGTGCCGGGTGCGACCGGCACGCGGCGCAGATCGTTGCTGGTCGCGGTGTTCGCGTCGAACAGGCCGGTCCGATCGTTCGGCCTGGAGGGCTCCTGCGCGCCGGCGGAAGCCGCCATGGCGACGATCAGTGCCAGGGCCGCGGCTCGGATGATGGGTTTCGTCATCGCTTCAGCTCACTTTTCCGCCGTCGGCATGGCATATTCCCTGGGTGGGGTCGCACCCATCAGATGCTCGACCATGTAATCCCAGGTGATACGGGTCGCGTACGGCCCCCAGGCATGGCCGAGATTGGGAATGATGCGCATGTCGAAATCCTTGTTCGCCTTGATGAGGGCATCGACCACCTGCATCGTCAGCGCCGGCGACACGTTGGAATCCATGTCGCCGTGCATCAGCAGCAGCTTGCCCTTCAGATTCTTCGCGATGGCGGCATTCGAGGTCGCGGCGTAATTCTGGCCGTCATCGGGGCCGTTATAGATCTCACCCCACATATAGACGTAGCCGCGCTGGTCGTGATTGCCGGCCTGGGCGACGCCGACCTTGTAGAAGTCCGGAAAGGCGAACATCGCACGCGCGGTCGCATTGCCGCCGCCCGAAATGCCGTAAATGCCGACCCGGTCGAGATCCATCCAGGGACGCGAACCGCCCAGTTCCTTGATCGCCGAGACATGATCCTCGAGAAAGCCGCCATTGGCGAGCTTGCCATAGGACAGATCGAGGAACGCCTTGTCGCGTCCCGGCGTACCGCGCCCGTCCACCAGTATGACGATGAAACCCAATTCGGCCATCGACTGGGAGAAACTATGGTCGAACACCGCGTCCATGAAGCCGTTGGGCGTGCGGCGCGCCTGGGGCCCGGGATAGATCTGGTCGATCACCGGATAGCGCCGCGACGGATCGAAATTGCTCGGGCGCAGGATCACGCCGTAGAGCGTCGTCTGCCCGTCCGCTGCCTTGGCGGTGAAACGCTCGGGCGGCGTGAAACCGCCGGCTTTCAGCGGCGACGCATCGGCGCGTTCGAGCACCGTCACCAGCTTTCCGTCCGCGCGGCGCAGGACGCTGACGGGCGGCGTCTCCACCGTCGAATAGCTGTCGACGAAATATCGGCCGCTGGGCGAAAAACCGGTGGTCGTGCCCGGCGGGGACATCGGGTCCGGATTGAAGTCTTGTGCGAAGCCGTCGGTGAAGCCGACGCCGTGATCGCCGGTTTCGGGCGTCAGCCGGACCATGTCGCCGGTATCGAGACTGAGCCGATAGAGGTTGGTCAGATACGGGTCTTCGCCGTCCTCGCGGCCATTGGCGCGCACATATGCCTGCTTCGTTCCCTCGTCGAGACGGACGATGCCCTTGATCTGTCCCGGCCCCTGCCCGAGCACGCGCTTCAACGCGCCGCCGGCGTCGTAGAGATAGAGCCGGCCATGGCCGTCGCGCTCGGAGAACCAGACGATATCGCCATTGCCCAGGATCTGGACCATCGGCCGCATCGCGGTTCCCGCCGCTTCGATGAAGGTCTTGGCATCTTCCGAAACGAGCGTCCGCGCCGTGCCTGTGGCCGGATCGACGCGATAGAGCGTCATGGTCTTGACGTAGCGGCTGCGGGTAAGAAGCCCGATCGATGTGCCGTCCTGCGACCACCAGGCTTCGCCGGCCTCCACCGGCGTCATCAGCCCGAACGGGATCGGCGGCACGTCCACCTTGACGCCCTTGCGGCTGGCGATGTCGAAAACCCAGGGCTCGGAGGCCGGAATGTCGGCGTCCATCGGTTGTGGCATTCGCCAGGCATGAAGCTTCGGCCGTACGGCGCCATCCTGCGGCGCGGATTGCAGCAGACCCATCAGGCCCGTTTTCCGGTCGTCGATCCGCTGCGTGAGGATATGCGAGGAATCCGGCGACCAGAGCAGCGCCGGCGGATATGGTTTTCCGGCCTGCTTCATCGCCGTCGCCCCGAAATTGGCGCCGGGCTGAACGCCCCAGCCGAAATCGGGCACGCCATCGGTGGTGAGCGCGAAATCCTCGCCACCTTGCGCCGACCTGATCCGGATATTGTCGTCCTTCACATAGGCCAGCCATTTGCCGTCGGGAGACGCGATCTCGGTCACGACCGGCTTCGGCGCATCGCTGCCGCGACAGGCGACCGGCGCCCCGGAACACGACCAGAGCTTGCCATCGACGATGGCTTCGACCGCACCCTTGTCGCCATAGCGGAAAAGCCTGAACGGCAACTTGTCGGCCTCGACCGTCCGACCGAGAGCCCTGGAAAGGCCGGCGGCGATAGCGGCATGGTCGAACGCGGGTGTTCGCGCACCGCCCTTTGCAGGGTCGACGATCACGAACACCGCCCGGTCCGGCGCCGTCTGGCGGCGATACCAGAAACGATCGCCGCCCGGCAGCCAGTGCGGCTCCACCGCCGCGTTGAGCACCTGCCGCTCGCTATTCTGGGCGAGAAAGCGCGCGGCGCGGTCATAATCGGCCTTGGTGAGAACCGGCGATGCGGTCTCGGCCTGAAGGGGCATGGCGGCCGCCGTGGCGAGCAAGGCCGGCAGCAGGCGGATGGTGAATTTCAGCATGATGTCCCCCCTTGGCGACCGACACGGCCGCCGCGTTCAGGCCGCGGCCGGCCGCATGGTGTTCTAGAATTTGGCTTCCAGCGAAAGGCCGATGGTGCGGGGCTGCAGCACCGTCCAATCGTCCTGACCGGGAAGCGCGTTTGGCGTGACATAGGCGCGCTTGTCGGTCGCGTTCCGCACGAAGAGGCGCGCGCCCCAGCGATCGTTGGAGATGCCGGCCTGGAGATCCACCGCCACATAATCGGCAAGCTCGAAATAATCGGAGCCGGCGGGGAAACCGGATTTGCGATTCCCCACATAACGAATGCCGCCGCCGGCTTCGCCGTTCCAGCCGCCGCCCACATCGAACTGGTGATCCAGCGTGATCGCGCCGCTCCATTTCGGCGCGTAGGAGAGCTGGTCGCCCGGCAATCCGCCCAGCGACGGAATCGGATCGATCAGTTCGGCATCGGTATAGGCGGTGTTGAAGCCGATGCGGAGCGCACGCGCCGGCGTGAAGGACGCATTGAACTCCACGCCCTGGCTGCGCGCCTTGCCGCCATTGGCGAGATAGCTGACGCCGCTGCTCGAGATGCCGAATGCCTGGATGTCGGTCCAGTCCACCCGGAAAAGCGCGACGTCGACCATCGCGCGGCGATCGAGGAATTCGGACTTGAGACCGAGTTCGTAATTGGTGATCCGGTCCGAATTCACCTGGGGCGGGATGCCCGGCAGCGGCGAATTGGGCCCGCCGGGGCGATAGCCGCTGGCGACGCGCGCATAGACCATCGTGTCGTCATTGATGTGCCAGCGCGGCGCGACGGAATAGGTGAAGACATCTTCCTTGGACTTGGAGATCGTCGTCCCGTCTATCCCGAAAAAGACGTAGACGGGGCCGCCCGCGGTGAGCGTGAAATCCTGCTTGTTCCTAGCGAAACGGCCACCCAGGCTGATGTCGAAGGCGTCGCTGAATTTATAGGTCGCATTCGCGAAGACCGCCATTTCCCGATATTCGGTCGGTATGTCGGCGAAGGCGAACGGATTGAACGCACCGGCGACCGGCACCTGGTTGAGGTCCAGCGCGGTATCCTCCTGAAGCATCAGCGAGTCTTCGTCAGTGTAGAAAGCACCGATCAGCCATTCCAGCCGCTGGCCGGTGGGCGAGGACAGCCGGAATTCCTGCGTGAATTTCTTGACGTCGGTGCTGAGCCGGTTGCGATCCAGCCCCTCGGGAATGATCGCGCCGTTGGTGTAGCCGGGCAGCGCGGCACTCACGATCGGAAAATACGAACCATAATAAGCGGTGGAGTCCGACGCCTTGCGGATCTTCGTCCTGGAATAGCTGCTCGCCGAGACGAGATCCGCCCAGCCGAGATCCCAGTTCAGCGTGCCGGTATAATAGCGAAGCTTGGATTTGAACGGCTGGTCCAGCACGTGCTTGCTCGTCAGCCCGCCATAGATCGGCGTGCGCGTGCCGGGAACCAGCGAAACCGTGGCGCTGCCATCCGCGTCGATATCCTGCACCAGCGCCGACAGGCGGACGCTGAGCCGGTCGCTCGGCTGCCACAACACGGCAATGCGGCCGCCGGTCTGACGGACGCCATTCTCGTCCTTCTCACCGGTCTGGCCGTTGTCGATGAATCCCGGAGTCATCTGGTTGTAGAGGCTGACGCGCGCTGCCAGCTTTCCCGCGACGATCGGCAGATTGACCGATCCCTTGACGCCCCATCCCAGATCGCTGGCACCCTTGATGGTCAGCGCCTCCACCCCGGCCCGTCCGGAAAAGCGGTTGAGATCGGGCGCCTTGGTGACATATTTGATCAGCCCGCCCATGGTGTTGGCGCCATAGAGCGTGCCCTGCGGTCCCCTGAGCACTTCGATCCGGTCGACATCATAGGGCAGCAGGTCGAGCGCATAATTGGGCGCACTCACCCAGCCCGCGCTGGAGCCCAAAGGGGAATCGTCGACATAGGTACCGACCATCGTCGTCGATGTGATGGGCGGGAGACCGCGCAGGGTGATCCGTGCCTGACCCGGCGTACCACCGCTGTCGACCACCAAGCCCGGCACATAAGCGGAATAGTCCGCCAACTGCGTCGCGCCCGAGCGCTCGAGGCGCTGCCCGCCGATCACGCTGATCGAAGCGGGAACGTCCTGGATATTCTCGACCTTCTTTTGCGCGGTCACGACGATTTCGTCATTGACCCCGGCATCGCGATTTCCGTCGGCCGTCTCGGGCTCCTGTGAAGCCGGCGCGGTCGCGCCGGCGGCCCTCTGCGACGGAATGACGGTATAGGATTGAGAGCCGGTCGCCCGTGCGATCAGCCCGGTGCCCTGCAGCAACTGGCCGAGCGCCCGATCGACGGTCATCTGGCCGCGCACCGCATTGGTGCGTTTCCCGCGCGCGTCCTTTCGCGCGACGCCGATCTGCACGTCGGCCTGGCGGCCGAGCTGCGCGATGCCGCTATTGGCCGCCTGCGCGGGAATGTCGAAAGTCTTGACCTGCGCCGCAGCCGGTGCCGCCGTGCAGATGATCGCCGATGCCGCGAACAGAGTGTGCCTGCTGAATGCCATGTTCAATCCCCCCAGATCCTGTGCGGGATTTCCCCGCCTCGATCTCAAGAGCCGGACGCGGCGCACATCCTAGGCTACCCTCTCAAAAAAATCTCATCCGCGCGGCCGACCGATGCGGATCATATCCGGGTTCGACATGTCGACCGGCACCTGCAGGCTGGTCGCGATCATCTCCGCGAAACCTGCCGGATCGTCGGTGCGGAACACGCCGTCAAATTGTTCGCTTGCCAGCGTCGGATCGGCGAGCAGCAGCTTACGCCGATTGTAGCGGTTGAACTCGGCCACGGCTTCGCCGAGCGGCTGGCCGATCAGGTCGATCTTGCCGCTGCGCCAGGCAAGCGTACGATCGACCGAGGACGCCTCGACCGGTGCGCGTTCGACCGCGGCATTGTCGGCGATGAAGGCACGGTCGCCGGCGGCAAGCCGGATCGCCTGACCGTCCGCGCCGTCCGTCCAGGCCTGGACAACGCCTTCGGTCACCAGCACATCGGCGCCGCCCTCACGCCGGCGGACCGAAAAGGCGGTGCCGACCGCGCGGACGCGGATACGGCCGGCTTCGACCAGGAAGGGTCGTGCAGGCTCCTTCGCGACCTGGAACCAGGCTTCACCTTTGTCCAGGGTCACGCGGCGGAGCGACTTGGAGAAATCGACCTCGACCGCGCTTGCCGTGTTGATGGCGGCGGTGGATCCGTCGGCAAGCGGCACCCGCCTGATTTCACCGACATCAGTGCGATAGGTCTTGCGGGGCAGCCACAGGGCGAGTCCACCGGCAAGCGACGCAGCGATGGCGAACCCGCCACCGCCGAGCAGGCGGCGGCGGTTGAAGCGCGGCGCTTCTTCCGGTTCGCGGGCGATCGCGGCGTCCTCCGGCCGCAGCATCGCCCAGGCGGCCTGGGCCTGGAGGAAGGCGCCGTCATGGCGCGGATCCTCGGCAAGCCAGGCGTCGAGCTCCGCCGCCAGCGCCTCGTTCCATTGATCGCCGTCCATCCGCGCCAGCCACAGCGCGGCCTGATCCTCGATCTGCGCGGCGCTCACCCTTTTCATGCGCGCCTTCCCTTTCCTGTCGTCGCGGCGTCCGGTCCAGCGCCCGCTTCGCCTTCGTTCCGCATCATCCGCATCACCGTCTTCACGCCATTATGGACATGCCATTCCACCATGCCCACGCTGATCCCCAGGACTTGCGCGATTTCACGCTGCGGCCGCCCCTCCAGCCGCCGCATCTCCACCACCCTGCGGCAGGGATCGGGAAGCCGGCCGATCAAGGCCCGCACGCGATCATAATCGCGGCGGCCGGCCACTTCGCGCTCGGGCGACGGGCGGTCGTCGTCGAAGGACTCGATCTCGGCAATCGTCGCGATCGGGACCACGGCCGCGCGCCGCAGCTTGCGGGCGAGCAGGTTGCGCGCGGTCGAGAAGAAATAGGCGTCGGGCCGATCGATATGATCGACGCTGTCGAGCGCCGCCAGGCTGCAATAGGATTCCTGGATCAGATCGTCGACATCGTGCCCGGCAACGCGCGCGCGGATCAGCCAGGCGCGAACGCGCGCTTCATGCGGCATGACATGATCCGCCACCCACATGGAGATGCTGAGCCTGCGCTCGCTATCCGCTCGTCCGACGATCGCCACCTTCTCCCTGCCTATAGTCTAGAGTCGATCCGGTTCGGATTGAACCGGATCGACTCAGAACTTCCCTTGTTTGCCGCGATTTCCGAGTCGGCGGGTGATTCCCCCCGCCTCGAAATCGCTCAAAACGGCCTTCCGGTCCCACCCAAGAGACATGGGCGGCACCAATCCCAGGCCAGAGGAAAAACTTATTCGCGCCTCCCGTGTCGCACGCCTGCCGATGCAACCAAATGGCGACGGCACTGCTTGACGGCTCGAGCCGCAGATGATGGAACAGGCGCCGTGAGCGACGATCTTCCCACCCCCGAAACAACGACAACGGCCAAGGCGGAAGCGAAGGCGGAGGCGCGCGCCGCGGAAGCGGCGGCGATCCGGCGGCGATGGATCACGCTGGGGGAAGTGCTGGCGGTCATTGCCATCATCATCTCGGGCCTGACGCTGTGGAACAGCTGGAGCGAGCGAAGCGACAGCGCGGCGGTCAAGAGCGCCGATGCCAAGCGGGCCTCCGCGCGCGCCGCGACACTGGTCCTGATCGCGGCCGATGCCGGGGAACGTTCGCTGGCCCTGAAACCCGCCTCTGCCGAGCAGTCCGTGCAGAGCCAGAGGATCATTTTCCCGACCGCGCTGGGTGCGGCCCCCGCGGAAACGACGGGCGAACCGCGGATCGAGGCCGAATGGTTCGAACGCGCGCTGAAAAAGGCGCGCGAGGCGGCCCGCCTGCCCGACAATAGCCGCGGCGACGAGCGGTTGCCGGTGGTGATCACCACGCGCTTCCTGGTCGATGGCAAACCGCATGAGGATGTCGCGCTCTACGATATCGGCTATACGATTTCGGGCCGTTTGCTCAGCGGCCACAGCGTCACGCTTCGTGGCCTCTCCCTGGTCTCACGCGTGAAGAGCGGCGGCGCGCAGGCAGCGCTCGACGCACGCTGGCGGGGCTATTTCCCCTCCAAATAGCGCCCATCACCTGAGAGCAGGTGATCCGACGGAAGCGGGTCGCCTGCCCTGGGTATTTGTCTGAACGCGATCTTCGAGTCGTTCGATGAGTCCATCGAGCGCCAAATCACCCTAGTTGTTGTTGCATTCCCCGCCGGTGCAGCGGTCGGGATCGCCCGAACTGCTGAGCGCGAGGGCGAGGCCGCCACCGACAAGGACGGCAAGCCCGACAATCACGGCGGTGGATGTCCCGCCGGACAGGTTGTTGCGGCCCTTGGTCGGCGTCGTCCCGCCGGGGGCATAGCGCGCCGGGGTCAGCTGCTGGCCCGCGAGCGAGAATTGCGGTTGCGGTTCATCGCTCCTGAAGCCGAACTCGACCCCTTCGCCGAAGCGCCAGGCAAGGCCCCTGAGATCGCCGCCGCCGCTTCGCTGCATCGGCGCGACGGTCAGGCCAGCGCGAACGGTCCGCTTCTCACCCCTTGTGCCGCCGAGCGGAAGCCGGAAGCGCGCGCCGGCGAAGCTGCCCATCGCAACCGGGCCGGCGCCGTTCATGCGCGCCCGGTCGATCGTCTGGGCCTGGAGCGGCGCCACACAGGTCGCGGCGAGCGCCGCGACCAACATCGGTCTTTTCATAAACGATCCCCCTCTGCGACTAGAACTACTCCATATGATTTCGTTGGATCAAGCCGCCGCCGGGCCAGGCCGCAAGAGCCGGCCGCCGAGCCAGCCCAGCAGCGGCAGCGACGTCAGAAAGGTCAGGTGATACCAAAGCGGGAATCTGTCCCAGAGCGAATAATGGACGGGGACGAACAGCAGCAGCAGGATCGCCCCCGCGGCCGGCGCCGCCCATTTCGCCCTGCCCAGCCGCGCGGCGATCAAACCGCTCGCCAGCGAAGCCACGCCGCTCATCGAAAGCCGCGCGATCATCATCGCGAGGGTGAAAGTCATGGCTTTCTCGACCGCGGCATAGTCATGCCAGCCGTAGCGAAGCCCCAGGTTCAAGATCGTCACGATCACGAACCAGGCGATAACGCCCGCGATCACTCCGCCAATCAGCCTCGCCATGGTCCGCCAGCTCCGTTGCCGCCGTTCGCCGCGATCATAGGCGAAGCACGGCCAGATGGCCAACGCCGCTCACCCCCATGCCCGTTGCCGCGCTCGTTCGCGCATCGCCTCGACAAACGCCCGCACCGCCGGCATCGCCGCACGCCCGGCATCGTAAAGCAGGCTCACGGGCATCGGCGGCGGCGCATGGTCCCCTAGCACCCGCACAAGCCGGCCGGCCGCGATCGCTTCGGCCGACTGATAGCTCAGCATATTGGCCAGCCCCAGCCCCGCCTCAGCCGCGGCGATCGTGGCATCGACCGTATTGACGGTCAGGCGGGGGACGACCTCGACGATCGTGTCACCCCTTGCCCCGAACGGCCAGGCGCTGCCGACGCGCACGCCGCTGCCGACGATGCAGCGATGGGCATCGAGATCGGCAGGCGAGGCCGGAACGCCGTGTCCGGCAAGATAGGCGGGGCTCGCGACGATCGTCTGCTGCACCGATCCGATCGCGACCACGCGCAGCGCACTGTCCGCAAGCGCGCCGATCCGCACCGCGACGTCGATTCCTTCCTCGACGATGCGGACGTTGCGATCGAGCAGCATCATGCGCGCGCTCAGCCCGTCATGTGTCGCCAGCAGCGCATCGATCACCGGCAGCACATGCAGCCGCCCGAACATCACCGGCGCGGTCACATAGAGTTGCCCGCGCGGCGCCGAGCGTCCGCCCATCACGACCTGCTCGGCTTCGCGCAGGTCGGCCAGGATCCGCCGCGCGCGATCCAGAAAGGCCGCACCCTCGTTGGTGAGCGACACGGCACGGGTCGATCGGTGGAACAGCGTCACCCCCAGATGCCGTTCGAGCGCCGCCACCGCGCGGGTGATCGCGGCGGGCGACGTCCCCAGCGCGCGTGCAGCCGCCGCGAAGCCGCGTCGATCGGCCACGGCGACAAAGGCGGTCAGGGTAACGAACCGATCCATTATTCCTGAAATCGAAATAGTGATCGCCGATCATCATCGATTATCACGACAGGCGCAACGCGTTACCTTCTGCCGCATGGCACAGGCTTTTCTCCACACCATGTTCGGCCCCGGCGCCCGCGCGCTGCAGGACGCCGCGGGATCGCGCGCATCCTATGCGCGGATGGAGGGAAAGGCGGGCGAGGTGGATATGCTCACCGATCGCGAGACCGATTTCATCGCCGCCCGCGACAGTTTCTACATGGCGAGCGTCAGCGAGGATGGCTGGCCCTATGTCCAGCATCGCGGCGGCCCGGCGGGATTCCTGCGGCGGATCGCGGGCAACCGGATCGGATTTGCGGACTATCGGGGCAATCGCCAATATCTCTCGGCCGCGAACCTGGCGGCGGACGATCGCGTATCGCTGTTCCTGATGGATTATCCCAACCGGCGCCGGCTCAAGCTGATCGGCCATGCCCGTGGCAGCGACGATCCCGCGGATATCGCCGCGCTGATGATGCCCGATTATGCCGCCGAACCCGAACGTGCGTTCCTGATCGACGTGATCGGTTTCGACTGGAACTGTCCGCAACACATCACCCCGCGCTTCACCGAAGCCGAGGTCAGGCGCGGCACCCGGCCCCTGATCGACGAACTTGCGCGATTGCGCGCCCGCATCGCCGAACTGGAAGGACTCGAGTCATGACGGACAAGCTGACGAACGGTGTTCATCATATCGGCCTCACCGTGCCCGATCTCGATCAGGCGCGCGCCTTTTTCTGCGGCACCCTCGGTTTCGACGAGGTCGGGGGCGTGCCCGCCTACCCCTCGATCTTCGTATCCGACGGCGCGATCCTGCTCACCCTGTGGCAGGCGGCCGATCCGCTGACCGCCCGCGCCTTCGACCGGCGGGCCAATATCGGCCTGCACCATTTGTCCCTGGCGGTGGCCGATGATGCCGCGCTGGACGCGGCATGGGAAAGGATATGCGCGCATCCGGAGGTCGTGGTCGACGTCGCGCCCGGCCCGATCCGCCCGGGATCGGCGACGCGCCACTTCCTGGTGTTCATCCCCGGCGGCATCCGGATCGAGTTCGCCACACCCTTCGCATGAACCGGTGCGGCCCGGACCGAACGGCATCGGAAGCGGAGCCTGAGGGAGGCAGCTTCCGGGCGCTGCCAAGCCCATGGCTTGAAACCCTCGACAATATAACAGCACTGTTATAATTTCGGACAATGGCCATCACGACGCTTGGCACGTTGCTACGTCACCTCGTCGAGCTGCTCGACGGTGCGGTCGAGCAGGGGTATCGAGAGGCCGGGCTGAACTATCGTCCACGCTACACACCGATCGTCCGGGTGCTGCTGGACCAGGGGCCCAGTTCCATCCGCGCCATCGCCCGGCAGGCAAAGATCACCCATTCCGCCGCCAGCCAGACCGTCGCCCATATGGCCGATAACGGGCTCGTGATCCTGGAGATGGGTCAGGATGCGCGCGAACGCCGCGTCGCGCTTTCGCCGGCCGCGCGCGACATGATGCCTTTGGTGCAGCGCTGCTGGCGCGCGACCGAAGCGGCGGCCCGGGACCTTGAAAGCGAGCTGGAAACGCCGCTTGCCGAGGTGCTTCGCGGCGCCATTCGGGCACTCGAGAACCGGTCGTTCGGCGACCGCATCCGCGACCATTCGGAGGAGAACAGATCTTGAAATGGCCGCTGACCCTTGCCGTCATCCTCGCGGTCCATGGCGACGCGTCGCCCGCCATGGCGCAGATCCGCGCCACGCCCGTCTATAGCGCCGGCGGAACGCTCTCACCCGAGCAGAAGACGAAGGCCGTCGAGGCGATCATTGCCGCGATCGAGCGCCACTATGTCTTTCCCGATCGCGTGCCCGCGATCGTCCAGGCGTTGCGGACCGGCAATGGTGCGGGACGCTATGACACGAGCGACCCCGCGACATTCACGACGCGGATCACCGAGGACATCAGCCGCGCGGGAAAGGATACCCATCTCTACCTCGAATATGATCCGCGGCGCTTCGACGCGTTGAACCGGCCGTCGTCGAGCGAGGCGGCACCGGGCGACGATGCCCTGATGACGGCCCGGTCCCGCCGGACCCATTATGGGCTTGGCGACATACGGCTGCTGCCGGGCAATATCCGCTATCTTCGCATTTCCGCCTTCGACTGGGTCGAGGACGAGACCGGCCAGGCTTATGACGATGCCATGCGTTTCCTGAAAGGTGGCGATGCCGTCATCATCGACATCAGGGGCAATGGCGGCGGATCGCACGACGCCGTTCGCTATGCGCTCAGCCATTTCCTGCCGTCCGGCCGCCTGCTGATGACCTTTCTGGAAGCCGGCAAGGATCCGGAACAATCGCACACATTAGGCAATCTTCCCGCCGGCCGGATGATCGGCAAGCCGCTCTATGTGCTGACCGATGGCAGCACCGGCTCCGCCGCCGAGGACTTCGCCTATAGCGTGCAGCAGTTCAGGATCGGCCGATTGATCGGCGAACCCACTGCGGGGGGCGCCAACAACAACCGGTTCCTGCCGATCCCGCCCGGATTCCTCCTCAGCGTCTCCTTCGGACGGCCGGTCCATGCGGTCAGCAACGGCAATTGGGAGGGGACAGGGGTGATACCCGATCTCCGGATCGCCACGGCGGGCGCGCTCGACAGTGCCGAGCTGCAGGCGCTGGACGGGCTGATCGCCGGCGTCGGCAGCGATGCGGAACGCCGGGCGGAATATGACTGGGCGCGCGTCGCCGTCGAGGCCCGGCTCCACCCGGTCGCACTTGCGGATGCATCGCTTCGTCCCCGGGCAGGGCAATATGGCGAAGCGATCGTGGACTATCGCGACGGCGCATTGTGGCTGCGGACGCGGCCGGGCGCCCCGACGCGGCGGATGCTGCCGCTCACGCCCGACGGGCACCTCTTCGCGCTGGAAGGGCATGAGATGCTGCGGGCGCGATTTGAAGGTGCGAATCTGGAAACATTGTGGCGCGGGGTGCCGACGCCGCGCGTCTATCCGCGTTCCGGACGCTAGGGCAGGCTGCGATCCGACGGAAGCGGATCGCAGCCTGCCCTAGCTGTTTGTTTTAACGCGATTTTTCGAGTCGTTCGATGATTCCATCGAACTACAAATCGCTATAGACGGGTGCCGGGGCGGGTGGACTCACGCACCGGCGCGCGTTCCTGCTTGCGATCCGTCCCGATCCGATGCCATCACGCGCTCCACGAACAATGGGTCTGGATGCTGAATGACGAATAAAGGCTTTTATCCCGTGGGCACCCCCGGCCAGCCCTGGGGCGAGGATGAACTCAACCAATGGCGCGCGCGGCAGCCGCGCCAGCGCCGCTATGACGAGGAGGTCGTGCCGCGCATCGAGGCGCTGGCCGACCGCTACGAGAAGATCGCCTATGGTGAACTCGATTATGCCGGCGAAACCTATACGCTGCTTGCCTTGCGCGATCGCGCGTTCGACCCCGCGCTGCCGACCGCTTTGGTGACCGGCGGCGTGCATGGTTACGAAACCAGCGGCGTCATGGGCGCACTCGACTTCCTCGAGACGCGCGCGGCCGCCTATGCCGGCAAGGTCAATCTGCTGGTGGTGCCGTGCGTCAGCCCATGGGGGTACGAACGCATCAATCGCTGGAATTACGACGCGATCGATCCCAACCGCAATTTCCGGGCCGATGGTCCGGCGCGCGAAGCCACGGCGCTGATCGCGCTGGTGCGATCGGTGGAGCATCCGTTCCTGATGCACATCGACCTGCACGAGACCACCGATAGCGACGAAGGGGAATTCCGCCCCGCGCTGGCCGCGCGCGACGGCAAGACCTTCGAGCCAGACCTTATTCCCGACGGTTTCTATCTGGTCGACGACAGCGAAAACCCGCAGCCCGCGTTCCAGCAGGCGATCATCGCGGCGGTCGAAGAGGTGACCCATATCGCCCCGCCCGATGAAGATGGCGAGATCATCGGTTCACCCGTGGTCGCGCATGGCGTGATCGAATATCCGCTGACAAAGCTCGGACTGTGCGGCTCCATCACCGGTGCGCGCTTCACAACGACCACCGAGGTCTACCCCGACAGCGCCCGTGCCACGCCCGAAGAATGCAACCGGGCACAGGTGACCGCCGTGTGCGCGGCGCTGGATCATGCGCTGGCGCAGGTCGAAATCGTCGCGCCGGCCTGAATCGCCTTCGATTCAATATCTTGAGCGCTTCCTGACCGAAAAACCGGTTCCCACCCCCGCCTTCGCGGGGGCAGGCTTTTTTCGGGAAGCGCTCTAGGTGTTTGCTTAACCGCGATTTTCGAGTCGTTCGATGAGTCCATCGAACTACAAATCGCTCTAAATAAGCGCGAGCGTCGACAGCTCGCCGCGCAGCGCGGCGGGCAGGTCGCCCAGCGCGCCGTGGGTGTCGTCGATATCGGCGGGCGCGTCGTCGCCCGCCAGATAGCGCCAGCCCTGATGCGCGCGGCGCGGCCGTTCCAGCACCGGCACCAGCCGCGCATCGACCAGGATCTTCCAGCGTCGCTCATGCTCCATCTCCTCGAAGCCGAGGATTTCCTGCCGCGCGACGAGCCGGTGCTTGATGATCCAGTAGAGCGAGCCGCCGATCAGTTCAGAGTGGCGCGTCGGGCGATTGCGCGTCGTCACCACCGCCACTTCATTCTCGGCACGCGCGGCGATGCGTTCCGCCAGGATTTCGAGCGATGCGCAGCCGACCGCGACCTTGGTGATGTTGAGCGGAGCCATGGACCTCATTTGGCCGTGCGGACGCCGCGGTTCAAGTCGGCGCGGCATACGACCAGATTTTCTCTGTTTGCCGCGATTTTAGCTGCGCTGGCCTGCGGTTCGAGTCGTTCGATGAGTCCATCGAACTGTAAATCGCTCTAATGGACGACGCCGCTTGCACTGGCGAGGCCGAGAAAGACGAGGAAGCCCATCGAATCGGTCATCATCGTCACGAAGACCGACGATGCCACCGCCGGGTCGGCATCGAGCTTTTCCAGCGTCAGCGGGATGAGCACGCCGGCCAGGCCGGCGATCATGATATTGGCCAGCATCGCCGCGGCGATGACGCCGCCGAGCAGGGGGTTGGTGAAGACCAGCGCCACGCCGGTCCCGATCACTGCCGCGACGGTAAGGCCGTTGAGCACCGCCACGCGGATTTCGCGCCGGATCGTCCGCCAGGTGTTCGACTGGGTCAGCTGATTGGTGGCGAGCGCGCGGACGGTGACCGCCATGGTCTGCGTGCCGGCATTGCCGCCGACGCCCGCGACGATCGGCATCAGCGCGGCGAGCGTCACCATCTTGCTGATCGTGCCTTCGAACAGGCTGATGATGGTGGCGGCGACGAGTGCGGTGCCGAGATTGGCGATCAGCCAGCGGACGCGGCTTTTGTAACTGTCGAAGACCGGTTCGTTGATGTCGCCTTCGCCGGCGCCCGACAGCTTGAGGATATCCTCACCGGCTTCTTCCTGGATGATGTGGACCACGTCGTCGACGGTGATCATGCCGACCAGCCGGCCGGCGCCGTCGATCACCGCCGCGGAGATCAGCGCATATTTCTGGAAGCGGAGGGCGACTTCCTCCTGATCCATGTCGACCGGGATCAGCGTCTGTTCGCGCTTCATCACGTCTGAGATCGCGATCGATCGCGGCGTGCGCAGGATCCACGACAAGGCGCAGGCGCCGACCGGCTTGTGGCCGGTATCAACCACGAAGATCTCCCAGAAGTCGGTGGTCAGATCCTCGTTCTTGCGCAGATAGTCGAGCACGTCGCCGACCGTCCAATGTTCGGGCACCGCGATCAGTTCGCGCTGCATCAGGCGGCCGGCGGTCTCCTCGCCATAGCTCAGCGCTTCCTCGATCGCCGCGCGATCGTCGGGCGCCAGCGCGCGAAGGACGGCGCGCTGGTCGTCCTCCTCCATATCCTCGATGATCGCGACAGCGTCGTCGGTGTCGAGTTCGCCCGCGATCTCGGCGACTTCGTGCGGGTCGAGCGCGTCGATCAGGTCCTCGCGGACCCAATCGTTCATTTCGGCGAACACGTCGGCGTCGAGCAGGTCGGAGACGGCGGCGGCGAGCGCGCGGCGTTCCTCGGCCGGAGTCAGCTCGAACAGATCGGCGATATCGGCGGGATGGAGCGGCGCGACCAATGCGCGCGCACCTTCCGAATCACCCGATTCGACGCGCTCCAGCACCGCGCTCACGAATTCGGGCTTCAGCCGGTCGTCGGCGTCCAGGCTGGTTTCCGGCGGACCGGTCTCGGGACCGTCCTGATCATGCCCGGGCGGCGGCGGGTTCAGCTCGTCAAGGCTCATGCGGTTCTCCGCCGGATCGTGCCGCGATCCCGGTGCCCTAGGCGGTCTGGGCGGATCAGGCAACCGCCGCCGCACCCCCTTCCGCTTCTTAGCGATGGCCCTATATGGGCGTTTCTTTTTGGACTCGATGGAGCTCTAGTCATGGCCGACACGCTTACCCTCACGCTCGACGGCGGCGATGTCGTCATCAAGCTGCGCCCCGATCTTGCCCCCGGGCATGTCGAGCGCATCGTCACGCTTGCGAATGAAGGCTTCTACGACGGCGTCGTCTTTCACCGCGTGATCCCCGGCTTCATGGCGCAGGGCGGCGATCCCACCGGCACCGGCATGAGCGGTTCCAAGCTGCCCGACCTGAAGGCGGAGTTCAGCCGCGAGCCGCACGTCCGTGGCGTCTGCTCGATGGCGCGTGCGCAGAATCCCAACAGCGCGAACAGCCAGTTCTTCATCTGCTTCGACGACGCCACCTTCCTCGACGGCCAGTACACCGTCTGGGGCGAAGTGACGGAAGGCATGGAGCATGTCGACGCGCTGCCCAAGGGCGAGCCGCCGCGCGAGCCCGGCAAGATCGTCAAGGCCACCGCAGCCTGACACGCCGGGGTTCGATTCCGCTGGATCGTCCCCCCGCATTCTTTCCGATGCTTCACGGAAAAGCTGGATTCCCGCGTTCGCGGGAATGACAGTGTGAAAGCCATCCGGACGAATAAATACGTCATCGGCGCTCCGGTTCTGGCTGGAGCGCCGATGATTGCGTTCAGATGCCGGCGGCTTCCACGTCGCCGCCGAACAGCCCCACCAGCCAGTCGTGGAAGATCCGCACCGGACGCATGTCGAGCGCGCGCGGGCGGCAGGCGAACCAGTAGCTGTACGGGCTTTCGACCACATGATCGAACAGCCGGACCAGCCGGTCGTCCTGCGCGTCGGCAAGATGGCTTTCGAGCATGAAGGCGACGCCGAGCCCGGCGGCCGCGGCCTCGAGGATGAGCTGGCCCGAATCATATTGATCGATCGACAGCGGCGTCAGATCGGGCATGCCGATCGCGGCGCGATAGACGTCGAAGGTCTCCGCCATGTCGCGGTGGATCAGCACCGTCGTGCGCGCGAGATCCGCGGGCGTGCGGATCGCGTCCGGCCCCTCGGTCGTCGCGCGGCTGGCGATGGGGCAGATCAGGTTGCGGCCGAGCCGACGCGCGTAAAGCGCAGGATCGATCTCACGCGCGAGCGGGATCGCGACGTCGAGCCCCTCGCCGAGCCGCGACAGGCTGTGCGCCGCGGTATCGATGTCGAGATGGAGCCCGGGATGGCGCGCGCGCAGCTCGGGCAGATGCGGCATCAGTTTCTGCGAGGCGAACAGCGGCAGGATGCCGAGCCGCAGGCGCATCACATCGGCGCTGTTCGACATGCCCTCGATCGCGAGCGACAGCATGTCGATCGCCGGCGCCACCTGATGAAGCAGCTTTTCGCCATCCTCGGTCAGCGCGAGCGACTGATGGCGGCGGTGGAACAGCGGCTTGCCGAGAAAACGTTCGAGCGCCTGGACCCGCCGGCTGAGCGCCGGGGAGGACAGCGACAGATCCTCCGCCGCGGCCTTGATCGAGCCGAGCCGCGCGACCTGCAAAAACGCTTCGAGCGCCGTCAATGGTGGCAATCGCCGCATTTCAGATCCCAGGCCTGTCCAGTCCGTGCTTTGTAGCGCGTGTGTATCAGGAATCTATGAGTGCATTCTTTGCAATCATCAATTGTCTTTTCGCACTTGCACAATTTTGTACCGCAACGCAAATTGATCCTGCCTTTCAGGCATCCTCTCCTAAAACTTTCAAAGGCCGGTCCTTCGGGATCGGCCCTTTTTTTATGTCCGGGGTCGCAAGCCCGGAGCCCTGCCCCTATCTTTCGGTTTCGAACCGATCGAGGGAGCGCATGATCATGGCCGACACAGAGACCGGACATCGTATCCAGGTTGCCAATGCCCGGCCCGAAGACAGCGGCCGCGGGCTCGCCCGCCTGTCACGCGCGGCGATGCAGACACTGGGCCTGGCCGAAGGCGACGTCATCGAGATCGTCGGCAAGCGCGTGACACCGGCCCGCGCAGTCGGCCCCTATCGCGAGGATGAAGGGCTGGACCTGATCCGGCTGGACGGTCTGCAGCGCGCCAATGCCGGCGTCGGATCGGGCGACTATGTCGAGATCCGCAAGAGTGAATCGCGCCCGGCACAGCGCGTCGTGTTCGCACCTGCACAACAGAATCTGCGGCTGCACGGGTCTCCAAATGCGCTCAAGCGCAGCTTTATCGGCCGTCCGCTCGCCGCGGGCGACACCGTCGCGACCGCCGGGCAGCAGCAAGTCGATCAGGGCGCGATGCCGGCCCAGCTTCGCCAGATGCTGGCCGCCCCCGCCTATGCGCTCCAGGAGATCCGCCTGGCAGTGATCTCGACCGTGCCCAAGGGGGTCGTCCATATCGATCCCGACACCGAGGTCGAGCTGCTCCCCGAATATGCCGAGCCCAAGGATTCGCGCCGCGCCGACGTCACTTATGACGATATCGGCGGCATGGCAGGCACGATCGACCAGCTTCGCGAGATGGTCGAGCTGCCGCTGCGCTATCCCGAACTGTTCCAGCGTCTGGGCGTCGACCCGCCGCGCGGCGTGCTGCTCCATGGCCCGCCGGGCACCGGCAAGACGCGCCTCGCGCGCGCCGTCGCCAATGAAAGCGATGCCGAATTCTTCCTGATCAACGGTCCGGAGATCATGGGCTCCGCCTATGGCGAGAGCGAGAAGCGTCTGCGCGACGTGTTCGAGCAGGCGACCAAGGCCGCACCCTCGATCCTGTTCATCGACGAGATCGATTCGATCGCGCCCAAGCGCGGCCAGGTGCAGGGCGAGACCGAGAAACGGCTCGTCGCGCAGCTGCTGACGCTGATGGACGGGCTCGAGGCGCGGGTGAACCTGGTCGTCATCGCCGCGACCAACCGGCCCGAGGCGATCGACGAGGCGCTGCGCCGCCCCGGCCGGTTCGACCGCGAGATCGTCGTCGGCGTCCCCGACGAACGCGGCCGCCGCGAGATCATGGGCATCCATACCCGTGGCATGCCGCTGGGCGACAAGGTCGATCTGGGCGAACTGGCGCGGATGACCTACGGATTCGTCGGCGCCGACCTGGCCGCGCTGGCACGCGAGGCCGCGATCGAGGCGGTGCGCCGGATCATGCCCCGGATCGACCTGTCCGAAGGATCGATTCCCGCCGATGTGCTCGACGACCTGTCGGTGACGTGGGAAGATTTCATGGCCGCGATCAAGCGCGTCCAGCCGTCCGCGATGCGCGAGGTGATGGTCCAGACCCCGACCACGCGCTGGGAGGATATTGGCGGCCTGGACGATGCACAGGAACGGCTGAAGGAAGGCGTCGAGTTGCCGCTCAAGGATCCCGACGCGTTCCGCCGGCTCGGCATCCGCCCGGCCAAGGGCTTCCTGCTCTATGGTCCGCCAGGCACCGGCAAGACCCTGCTGGCGAAAGCGGTCGCGCGCGAGGCGCAGGCCAATTTCATCGCCACCAAATCGTCGGACCTGCTCAGCAAATGGTATGGCGAGAGCGAACAGCAGATCGCCCGGCTGTTCGCGCGCGCGCGGCAGGTGGCGCCGACGGTGATCTTCTTCGACGAACTCGACAGCCTGGTCCCCGCGCGCGGGGGCGGGATGGGCGAGCCGCAGGTGACCGAACGGGTGGTCAACACCATCCTGGCCGAGATGGACGGGCTGGAGGAACTCCAGTCGGTCGTCGTGATCGGGGCGACCAACCGCCCCAATCTGGTCGACCCGGCACTGTTGCGCCCCGGCCGCTTCGACGAGCTGATCTATGTGCCCGTTCCGGAAGAAGGCGGGCGGCGGCGCATCCTGGCGATCCACACCGCCCGCATGCCGCTGGCCGACGATGTCGATCTCGACAAGATCGCCGCGCGGACCGAGCGTTTCACCGGTGCCGATCTGGAGGATCTCGTCCGTCGCGCGGGCCTGTCGGCGCTGCGCCAGTCGATCGACGTGCAGCAGGTGACGATGGACCATTTCGAGACCGCGCTCGACGACACGCGCGCGTCGGTGACGCCCGAGATGGAACAGGAATATGAGACCATCGCGTCCAAGCTGAAGCAGAATGCGATGAAGCTCGATCCGATCGGCTTCGTCGCGCCGGGCATGCTTACGCCTCGGGGCCCGAAGGGCGCAGACTGAACCAGGCGTAGATCATCAGCAGGACGAGCGCGGCGGCCGCGATGCCATAAGGCAGCGGCCGCCACAGTTCGTACAGGCCGACGCCCAGCGACGGCCCGAGCACGAAGGCGGCACCGTTGATCGCGGTGGTCTTGCCCGCGACCGAGCCCTGTTCGTTCGGCCCGACCGCCAATGACGACCCGGCGGTGAAACCGGGCCGGATAAAACCGAACCCCAGCGACGACAGCGCATAGGCGGTGGCGACACCGTGCAGCGAATCGGCGAAGCCGAGCAGCACGCACCCCGCCGCGGACAGGCCGAGGCCGATCAGGATGAGTGCGCGCGGCGCCAGGTTGAGGATCGGAATCAGCCCCCATTGCGCAAGCAATGCGGCGCCCGCGCCCATCATCAGCACCAGCCCGGTGGACTGGAGCGCATCGCTCAGCGTTCCGCCGAGCCGGTCGATCAGGAGGAAACCGATCGTCTGTCCGGTCATCGCCTGGGCATGGCCCATGATCAGCCCGACGAGCATCCAGGGCAGGATGCGCGGATCGCGCAGCCGGACCTCGCGCGAGGGGCCCGCCATCGCCGCGGCCACGCTTGCACCCGAGGATTGCCCGCCGATGGTCGGATAGGCGACGGCGGCGCCGCGCGCATCGTCATCCCCGTCCGCGGCCGGCCGATCGTCGGGCAGCAATTTGGCGGCGGCGACGACGACGACGATGCCGACGATGGTGAAGACAAAGGCCGGCCCCGCCATCGTCACCACCGGCAGCAACAGATAGGGCGAGAGCGCCGGACCCAATATGGTGCCGAGGCCGAAGGCCGATGCGAGCAAGGTGAGCGCCTTGGTCCGCTCAGCCCGGCTGGTACGCGCGGCCACCATGGCCTGCGCAGCGGGCGGCGTCGCCGATCCGAACGCGCCGTAGATCAACCGGCCGACGATGAACGACAGAAAGGCCGCGGCCGGGCTGATCCAGCCGAGAATGCCCGCCGCGAGAAACAGGCCGCAGGCCAGGGTCGAGATCGTGAAGCCGATCATGCCGGTGATCACCAGCCGGCGCTGGCCATAAAGATCGAGCCGCTTCGCCCAGAAGGGCGCCGCGAACACCCAGATCGCGGCCGAGACCGAAAAGGCGGCCGCGACCGCGCTGTCCTGCACGCCGAGCGACCGGCCGAGCGCGGGCAGCACCGACTGCATCGCCGTGTTCCCCGCGGCCACCGTCAACATGACGACGAAGAGCAGCCCGAAATCGCGCCTGCGCGCGCCATCGTCCCCCCCGGCCGCCGCGGTGCCCCCTGTCCGATTCGCGCCCATATGGCCTGATAGTGCGCCGGACCGGCTCGTGGAAGGACAGGCTTGGCCCTAGAGATGCTTGAACATGACCGGTTTATTTGCGACTGCCATTGTTTCGATATTGGTCCAAAGGGGATTACATGACCGCATCATCCGCAAAGACCGGGCGCAAGCTTCCCGCCTGGATGCGGCATGTGACGCGACGAACCGGCCCGCTGGCGATGTTCTTCAAGGGGTTCCTGAAGCATCCCGTGATGGTCGGATCGATCATCCCCTCCTCCGACGTGCTGATCGCCAAGATGCTCGGCCAGGTCGACTGGGCCAACACCAAGATCTTCGTCGAATATGGACCGGGTGTCGGTACCTTCTGCCGACCGATCCTCAAGAAGCTGCCCAATGACGCGAAGCTGATCGCGATCGACACCAATCCCGATTTCATCGCCTATCTGACCGACGAAATCCCCGATCCGCGCTTCTTTCCGGTGCTCGGCTCGGCGACGGACGTACGGCGCATCATTGCCGAGCATGGCGGCGAATTCGCCGATTACGTGCTCTCGGGCCTTCCCTTCTCGACATTGCCGACGGGCGTCGGCCCGACGATCGCCGAAGAGACCGCGGCCGCGATCCGCCCCGGCGGCACGTTCCTCGTCTATCAGTTCTCACCCAAGGTGCATGATTTCATCGCGCCGCATTTCCCGCGCATCGACCATGCGATGGAATGGTGGAACATCCCCCCGGCGCAACTCTACTGGGCGTGGAAGGACTAGGACCCGTTCCGACGGCTCAGTCCAACCCGAAATTAAGCCGGCGCGTCACCGTATAGTCGGCGACGCCGACCACCAGATAGGACAGCGCCCATTTCAGGCGGTTGAGGAAGCCGCCATTCGCGCGGTGGATTTCCGGCGTGATCCGTTCGCAATCGGCGAGTTCGGCCTCGAAAAAGGCCCGCATCCGCGCGGCGAAGGCCGCATCGTCGATCCTGAGCATCAGTTCCAGATTGAGGAACAGGCTGCGCATGTCGAAATTGGCCGATCCGATATAGGTCAGATCGTCGATCACGATCAGCTTCATATGCAGCTTTGCCGGCACATATTCGTAGACCTCGACATTCCGGCGCAGCAGCCCGCCATAGAGGAAGCGCGCCGCGCCGACCGTCGCGCCATTGTCGGAGATGCGCGCGGTGACGATCCGCGACCGGCCGCCACGTTTCACCACGCGCTTGATCCGTTTGAGCATCGAGCGGCCCGGCGAGAAATAGGCCTCGATCATGTCGACCGAGCCGGCATGTTCCAGATCATGCTTCACCGACCGCGCCCAGGCGCTCAGGCGGCGCGTCGGCCCGCCGAGCAGCCATCTGAGCGTCCCGCCCGAATGATGCATCGTGCGCAGCAGCTTGCGCAGGCGGCGCAGGCTCGGCCGTTCGAGACGCGCCCAGATCAGCAGCGCATCGAAATAGCGCGACAGCCAGTGCACGGCGGGGCCGCTGATCTCGAGCCCGAGATCGTGCCAGCCGCCGGCCGCCCGCGACCGGAAATAATCGTCGGCGATGTTGAAGCCGCCGATGATCGCGGCGCGGCCGTCGGCGATCGCCATCTTCTGATGATTGCGCAGCAGGTAACGCCGGCCGAAGCGCGGCATGAATCGGCAACAGTCGCAGCCGGCCTCCGCAAGCGGCGCGAAGAAGCGCGCGGGCGTATCGCTGCTGCCGAAGCCGTCGACGATCAGCGACACTGCGACGCCGCGGTTGATCGCGTCGAGCAGCGCCTCGCGCACCGCATGGCCCGAGGCATCGGCCTCGAAGATATAATAATAGAGCTTGAGACTGGTCTTCGCGCCCGCGATCAGCGCGATCAGCGCCGCCCAGCTCGCGGGACCGTCGACGACCAGTTCGAACCGGTTGCCATCCAGCGCAGGGACGTCGTCGATCATGCTCGGGGCCGCCAATGCCATGGTGCGATTCATGGGTCCATGGGGCGCCGAGGGCAAGGGAAAAGCCGCATTTCCTTGACATCGGGCATGGTCGTCGCTACCTCGCGGCCTTTCCGATATCAGCATAGCCTGCCTTGCCTGGATTGCAGCGAGACAGGCTGTGCTTATTGCTTGTTTTCCGTGGTTTCCGAATCATCGGATGAGATCATCCGACGTGAAATCGCCTAGAGGATTGGTGGAGCGACTATGGCGCGCGTAACTGTCGAGGATTGTGTCGACAAGATTCCCAACCGCTTCGATCTGGTGCTGCTCGCGGCGCAGCGCGCACGGCAGATCTCGGGCGGCGCGGAGCTGACCATCGATCGCGATCGCGACAAGAATCCGGTCGTCGCCCTGCGCGAGATCGCCGACGAGACCGTGCATCCCGCCGATCTCAACGAAGCGGTGGTTTCGAACCTGCAGCGCGTCCAGATCGACGACGACGATGTCGCGGACGAGATCGGTTCGCTGAGCCAGTCGGCCGAGGCACTGCGCCTGACCGCCGCCGCGCCGCCGCGCAACCAGAATCTCGGCGCCGACTACGACGGCTAAGCCGGTGCTGCGCCGCCGTCCTTGGGGCGGCGGTCGCGCATTTCATACTTGATGTGATTGAGTGGCGCTGGCGGCTTATTCGGCCGCCTGCGCCTCTTCTTCGCGCGACATGCTGAGCGGGCGCACTTCCTCCGCCTGACGCCAGCACAGATCCTGAGCCCCGAGCACGCGATCGTCATGCGCGCGGATGGTGACCGGCCGGATCGGCTGATGATCCCGCTCGTCGACGAGCACGGGCGTCGAGGGAATGCCCGAGCCCCATTGTTCGCCCCATTGCCGAAGCGCGATCATCGCGGGCAGCAGCGCCAGCCCCTTTTCGGTCAGCCGATATTCGATCTTGCGGCGATCGTCGGGGCAGGGGTTGCGCATCAATATGCCGTGATCGACGAGCCGCGACAGCCGGTTCGCCAGGATGTTGCGGGCGATGCCGAGTTCCGACTGGAATTCCTCGAAATGATAGATGCGGTTGAACGCAGCGCGCAGGATCATGAACGACCAGCGTTCGCCCATCGCCTCCAGCGCCACAGGCAATCCGCAATCCTCGGCAATCAGTTTGAGCGGTTCTCTCAATCCCATGGCGACGCAGCCTAACCCAAAAAAACCGGTCGCGCAAAAAATATAAGTTTTACGTTGCAACTAAAAATCTAGTTTGATAAGTAGTGATTCGCAACCTAATTCGACCGAAAGGGCCTCCCCATGCTCCGCCTCTCTTCTCTCATCGCTTCCGCCGCCGGGTCGGTGCTGCTGCTCGGCGCGACCGCCGCCAGCGCGCAACCCGCCAGCGTCTTCTATTCGGCCAAGCCGGTCGCCGCGTCCGCCGCGACCAAGCTCGTCGTGCGTGACACCGTCTGGAAATGCGGCGACGGCGGCTGCGTATCGACCAGCAGGGGCAAGAGCCGCGCCGCATTCGTCTGCGAATCGCTCGTCAAGGAAGTCGGGCAGATCGAATCCTTCCGCGCCGGCGCCGAGGAGTTCGACGCCGACGCTCTCGCGAAATGCAACGCCAAGGCGTGATTCGGTTTCGGTACCGCCTCTTTCAAACGGCTCTGAGCGGACACCCTCTTCCCAGGCCGTTCTACCATGCGGCACGCGATCCCCCGGTCGCGGGCCGCTTTTTTGCAACCCTAGTGGCGTAAATGTCGCTCAAGCCCGCCAAAATGCTTGCATGACCGGGGGGCAACACCCCAGATGGGCGTCGTGCTGCGCCAATATGAACTGGTCGACCGGGTCCTGAGCTATGACCCTGATGCGGACGAAGCGCTGATCAACCGCGCCTATGTCTTCTCGATGAAGGCGCATGGCAGCCAGAAGCGCGCCTCCGGCGATCCCTATTACAGCCATCCGATCGAGGTGGCGGGCATCCTGACCGACCTGCATCTCGACGACGAGACGATCGCGACCGCCATCCTCCACGACACGATCGAGGATACGCTGACCACGCACGAGGAGATCGAGCGGCTGTTCGGCACCAATGTCGCGCGGCTGGTGGACGGCGTCACCAAATTGTCCAAGATCGAGGCGCAGACCGAGAATGAGCGCGCGGCGGAGAATCTCCGCAAGTTCCTGCTCGCCATGTCCGACGATATCCGCGTGCTGCTGGTGAAGCTGGCCGACCGGCTGCACAATATGCGCACGCTCCATTTCATCAAATCCGAGGAGAAGCGCCGCCGCATCGCCAAGGAGACGATGGACATCTATGCCCCGCTCGCCGAGCGGATCGGCATGTACGAGTTCATGAAGGAGATGCAGACGCTCGCCTTTCGCGAGCTCGAGCCCGAAGCCTATGTCTCGATCAGCAAGCGGCTCGAACAGCTTCAGGGCGAGGGCGGCGATCGCATCGCGAAGATCGCGTCCGGCCTGAAGCTGCTGCTCGCGCGCGCCGGCGTCGACGTCGAGGTGTCGGGGCGGGAGAAGCATCCCTATTCGATCTGGCGGAAGATGGCCGAACGCCACATCAGTTTCGAGCAGCTGTCCGACATCATGGCGTTCCGCGTCATCACGCCCGATGCCGAGGCCTGTTACCGCGCGCTGGGCGTCATCCACCAGCGCTGGCCGATGGTCCCCGGACGCTTCAAGGACTATATCTCGACCCCCAAGCGCAACGGCTACAAATCGCTCCACACGACGGTAATGCATGCCGGCGACACGCGCATCGAGATCCAGATCCGCAGCCGGACGATGCATGCCCAGGCCGAATACGGCCTGGCCGCCCATTGGGCGTACAAGCAGAATGGCGGCGCGTCCGACGTCCAGGCCGGCTGGATCCGCGACCTGATCGAGATCCTCGAAAACACCGACAGCGCCGACGAGCTGCTCGAACATACCCGCATGGCGATGTATCAGGATCGCATCTTCGCCTTCACACCCAAGGGCGAACTCTATCAGCTGCCCAAGGGCGCGACGCCGGTCGATTTCGCCTATGCCGTCCATACCGATCTCGGCGACCAGACGGTGGGCGCCAAGGTCAATGGCCGCGTCGTCCCGCTGCGCACCCAGCTCGAAAATGGCGACCAGGTCCAGATCCTGAAATCCAAGGGCCAGGAACCGCAGCCGAGCTGGCTCAATTTCGTCGCGACCGGCAAGGCGCGCGCCGCGATCCGCCGCTTCGTCCGCCACAAGGAGCGCGACGAAAGCGTCTCGCTCGGCCGCAAGATCTATGACGAGATCGTCAAGCGCCTGCCCACCCAGCTCGGGCAGGAGGCGCTGGCCCAGGCGATAAAGAGGCTCAAGAAGCAAGACGAGCCGACATTGATGGAAGCGATCGCCAAGCAGCTCATCTCCGATACCGAGCTGATGGAAGCATTGATGCCCGGATCGACCGGCACCGGCATTGCCGGCAAGTCGCCGCCAAAGCAGCGCGAGGCGATTTCGATCCGCGGGCTGACCCCCGGCGTCGCCTATCGCCTCGCCCAATGCTGCCATCCGGTTCCCGGCGACCGGATCGTCGGCCTGCGTCGCCCCGGCGAGGAGATCGAGGTCCATACGATCGACTGCGAGCGGCTGAGCGACGGCATCGACGCCGACTGGATCGACCTGGCCTGGGGTGAAGCGTCGGAAAGCGGAACCGCGCGGCTGAGCGTCGTGCTCAAGAACGAGCCGGGCGCGCTCGCGGTGATGGCGGGCATCTTCGGCACGCACAAAGCGAACATCCTCAATCTGCGGATGGAGAATCGCGATACCAGCTTCCACCATTTCACCGTCGATCTGGAAGTGAACGACCTCCACCATCTGATGCGCATCCTCGCCGCCCTGAGAGCGGCTGAGGCCGTGAGCCGGGCGGAGCGCGTCTAGGGAGGTCCGAGCGCACGACCGGCGCGCGGAGTCACACAGTCATCATGAACCGCGTGCAGGTGGGCCAGGCACAGGAGAAATCGCATGACCATCCGGATCGATCGACGCAGCCTGGTTCTCGGCGGCAGTCTGGGGCTGGGCGCATTGCTGGTGCCCGGCGGCATGCGTGCCGCGACCGGCCTGCTCGGCGCGCGCGGGTTCACCCATAATGTCGCGAGCGGTGAACCCGGCTCCGATTCGGTGCTGGTGTGGACACGCTATGTGCCGGCGAACGGAGCCGACGCACCGCTCAATGCCGAGCTGTCCGAAACGCCGGGATTCGAACGCATCGTCGCGGGCGGCACGGCCGTCGCACGGGCGGATGGCGATTTCACCGCACGGACGATCGCGACCGGGCTCCAGCCGAACCGCTGGTATTTCTATCGTTTCGTGGCGCCCGACGGCACCCGCTCTCCCACCGGGCGGACCCGGACGCTGCCCGTCGGACCGTGCGCGCGCTTCGGCCTGGGCGTCTTTTCCTGCTCGAACCTGCCGTTCGGCTGGTTCAACGCCTATGCCCATGCCGCGGCGCGCGACGATCTCGACCTGATCGTCCATCTCGGCGACTATCTCTACGAATATCCGCGCGGCACCTATCCCAAGCTCGAACAGGCGGTGAAGGGACGGATCATCGAGCCGGCGGGCGAACTGCTCCATCTCGCCGATTATCGGCTGCGCTATGCCGGCTATCGCAGCGATCCCGATCTCCAGCGCATCCATCAGCTCTATCCGATGATCGCGCAGATCGACGATCACGAGGTGGCGAACAACACATGGACCGACGGCGCCGAGAATCACGGGCCCGACGAAGGCGATTTCGCGCTGCGCAAGGCCGACGCGCTCAAGGCCTGGCATGAATGGCTGCCCGTGTCCGATGCGCCGTGGAGCCGGTATGAGATCGGCGACCTCGCCACGCTGATCCGCCCGGAAACCCGCGTCACCGGCCGGTCGCGCGAGCTGACCATGACCGAAGCGCTGAAAGACCGCGCGTTGCTCGAGAATCCCGCGCGCACGATGATGGGCATGGCGCAGGAACGCTGGGTCGCCGACACGCTCGCCGCGTCGGTGAAGCGCGGCGCGCGCTGGCAGGTGCTGGCGCAACAGACCAATATCGGCCGGCTGTTCACGCCACCCGACGCGCTGAGCCTGCTCGCGCGCGATGCGCCCGACTATCTCGTCACCTATACCAGCAACGGCATCGCCGCGACCAAGGCCGGCATCTCCGGCAATCTCGACGATTGGGGCGGCTTTCCCGCGGCGCGCGCGCGACTGCTCGCGGCGGCGGAAACGGCGGATGCGGACCTGATCGTCCTGTCGGGCGACAGCCACAATGGCTGGGCATTCGACCTGCCCGGCGCGCACGGGCGGGCCGGGGTCGAGTTCGGCGGGCACAGCGTCTCGTCACCGGGCTATGAAGCCTATCTGACCGCGACGCCCGACACCGTTGCGCGCATGATCCGTGCATCAAGCCCGGAGCTGAAATGGGCGGACACCAGGCATCGCGGCTATATGGCGATCGCGCTGACGCCCGACCGCGTGACCGGCGAATGGGTGTTCATGGAGACGATCCTCACGCGGAACCAGGCGGTCTCCGGCAGCCATCATATGTCGGTCGACCGCGGTGCGCGTGCGTTCGCCGCTTGACGCGGCCCAGCCGTGCGCCAATCATGGCGGCATGACTGGCCAGAGATTTTTCCGCTTCGGCTGCTTCCCTCATACGTGCCAGGAGCGTCGGCCATGACAGAGACCGTCAGGACGATCGATTATGGCGACATGGCGGTGGCGATCCGCCGTTTCCATCCCGAAGATCAGGAAGCGATGCTGCGTTTCGCGCGCGCGCTGCCCGAGCATGACCTGTTGTTCGTCGGCCGCGATCTCAAGAATCGCAAGGTGGTCGAGGCCTGGCTCGCCGGGATCGAGGATGGCCATATCGACAGCCTGATCGCGACCGGTCCGCAGGGCATCCTCGCGACCTCCGCGATCATCCGCGATCCGCTGGGCTGGTCGCCACATGTCGGCGAAGTGCGGCTGCTGGTGTCGATCGAGATGCGCGGTCGCGGGCTCGGCCGCGCGATGCTCCAGGAAAGCTTCCGCCTCGCGATCGATCACGACCTCAAGAAACTGACCGCGCGGATGACGCCCGACCAGAGCGGCGCGATCGCGCTGTTCCAGAGCCTGGGTTTCCGCGCCGAGGCCCTGCTCAAGGATCATGTGATGCGCCGCGACGGCAAGGTCCACGACCTCGCCATCTTCAGCCATGACGTCGCGCGCATCGCCGCCGCGCAGAGCCGGGGCGAAGGCGCCAAATAAGAGCATAGCGACGCGAATCTGTCGCAGATCCGCAAACAGGCCGACGCATTGCGATGACAGTCTCCGGTGGGCCGCAGCGGTGCGGTCGATTCGCAATCGGAGACCAATCATGTCCGACATCGAGAACCAGCAGGACGACGACGTTCTGGAGCCCATCGAAGCCCAAGACGAGGATCAATCGGAAATCGCGGACAGCGACGACCAGCAGGATGACGCCGAAGACGAAGACGGCGATGAAGCGGACGAGGATTCGGACGACGCCGAGGATTGAGCAACCTCAAGAGCCTGATCGGTTGGGTTGGAAGCACTTCGTGCTTCCGCCGATGTCGTGAATCAGGCTCTTTTCATATGGTTGAGACCTTGATCCACACTTCAGGCTGTTTCAGCCTGAAGTGATCAAGGTCTGGCCGGGCGGTTTCAGGCGAGATCGCCCGGCGGTTCACGCCCCTTCGGGAATCGCGATCTCGGGATCGAGCACGCCGAGCAGCCGCCCGGCGGCGCGGCGCGCGAAGCGCAATGTCTCCGCCTTGCGGCGCGCGCCGGCGAGAGGCGTCGAGCGCGCCTCGCGGACGATGGCGCCGGCATAGCGATCCGCCACGATCACGCCGGTGCGATCGGGCAGGAAGAATTCGCCATCGAGCGGCGACGCGTCGAATCCCGGCGGCACCGCCCAGAAGAAGCGATCGCAATAGTCGAGATAGTCGGGCCATTTCATGTCGCCGAGCAGATCGCCGCGCGCGACCTTGATCTCGACGATGGTCAGCCGGCCCGCCGCGTCGAGCGCCATGATGTCCGCGCGCCGGCCATTGCCGAGCGGCACTTCCACCAAAGCGACCATGTCATGCGCGAGGAACAGCCGCGCGACGCCGCGCGCGACATCGACCGCGGTGATCGGCGGATGGCTCGACTCACAGTTCAGGCGGACGACACTCATGCCGCCACCTTAGAACAAGACAGGAACAAATGGAAAGGGGGCACGCGGCCCCCGATCGTTTCAGGGTCGATCCGGTTCAATCCGAACCAGATCAACTCCAGCTGGAAATCGCTTTAGCGATAGAAGACGTGGTTCCCGACCGTGGCGACACGGCGAAGCTTCCAGCGCGGCGAGACATGGGTGGCGTGGAAGAACAGCGCATCCGAGGCGGCGCTTTCCCAGCGGTCCTTTTCGGCGATGCGTGCGATCGCGACCGCTTCGCGCCAGTCGCGGCTGCCGCGGTTGATCGCGGGCATGCGTCCGCCGCGCACGAACGAGAATTGGCCGGGCTGGTGGACAACGCCGCACACGGTGCTGGCGAAACGGCCCGAATCGGCGCGATTGAGGATCACGTCGGCGACGGCGAGCTGGCCGTCGAGCGATTCGCTGCGCGCTTCGAAATAGATGGCGCCGGCCAGGCATTCCTGTTCGGCGGTGAGATCGTCATCCGACTGCTCGGCGGCCACCAGCGCGCTCAGCGTGCGGGGCTCGGCCTGCTGCTCGGGAACCTCGGTCTCGGTTCCGGCGTTGGCGTCGATGATCAGGGGATCGTTCTGGACGATCTCCGCAACAGGCGCGGGGATCGACGTCGCGCCGGTCGCGAACGAAGGCACTGCCTGAGCAGCGGCCGACACGGCACAAAATGTAATGACCGCGTAGCTGGCGGCACGAAGAACAGGACTCATCAGACAATCGATAGTGCGGTTGACGCATCTGTCGGGGTGTCTACTCCAAACACCGCACCCCCGATTTGTCCCCCGACTGCGCTACCGTTCTTGCCGATTCACTCCGCAGGACGGTCTGGCGCATTGAAGTCGTGCGGCTCTGTTATTCCGGCCGGGGAGAGTCAAGCAGCGCCGATCGTTTCAGCGGCGAACCGTTCAGCGTCTGCGATATCCAGTTCAACGACCCATATATCGGGGTCTCGTGCACGACGACGCTCAAGATATTGTGAGATTTCGACGGAATCGGCCAGATCGGCCGGTCCGCACGGCGCCCAGACATAGCGGCCGCGAACATGGAGGACCCGCTCCAGCAGTGCGGAAACCCGGCCCTTTTCGGCGCAGGCGAGGATGATCGCGCCGCCCCCGGCGTCGCCCTTGGCGAGTATCGCGGCATGGCCGCCCTCCGCCTGGACGCGGCGGACCAATGCGCTGACCAGCATGGCGCTGGTAAGGCGCGGCGTCACGTCCGCTGCGCGTCGCGATAGCCGGGCAGGCCCGCAAGCGGAATCCGCGACCGCATGAAGGTGCCGGTGCCGCGCGCCGCTTCCTCACCATCAGCATCGATCAGCCGCGCATCGGCGACATAGACGCGCCGCTTGCCGCTGATCCATCGCCCTTCCGCGATCACCGGACCATTGTGGATCGGACGGGTGAAGAGCAGGTTGAACGCGGTGGTGAGCAGGAAATGGTCGGTGACCAGGCTGTTGGCGGCATAGAAGGCGGCATCGTCCAGCATCTTGAAATAGCTGGTGCCATGCGCCGCGCCGGCCGCATGATGGACACGCTCGTCCACCTCGAAACGGATCCGCGCGACTCCCGCCTCGGGAATCTCGAGTTCCGATTTGAAGAGCAGGTTGATCGGGGCGCTGCGGTACAGCGATTCGAGCGCCCTGAAATGGGCGTCCTCGCCCCGCGTCGCGTCTTCCCCGGCCTCAGGCCGCATCGCGTGCTTCGGCGCTGGCGAGCAGCGCGTAGAGCGCGTCGTCCGAGCCGGCGCCACGCAGCTTGGCGAGAAAGGGCCGATCGCGCAGCGCACGGCTGACGCGTGCGAGCGCCTTGAGATGCTCGGCCCCCGCATCGGGCGGGGACAGCAGCATGAAGACGATATCGACGGGCATATCGTCGATCGCCTGGAAATCGATCGGCTGATCGAGGCGCGCGAACACGCCGACGACGCGTTCGAGCCCCTCGATCTTGCCATGCGGGATCGCAACGCCGCCGCCAAAGCCGGTCGAGCCCAGCCGCTCGCGTTCCGACAGACGTTCGACGACGATGCGCGCTTCGACACCGCCATTTTTTTCCGCCAGGGCCGCGAGCTGCTGGAACAATTGCTTCTTGGCCGAGACCGAAAGGCCGGCAACGACTGCGCCGGGGGTTAGAATATCGCTGAAATCGCTCATATCAAATCCGATTCGGCGGAAAATGCTCCCGCCTTTGGCCCCCGGTAAAATCCTTGTGTATCACGGCTTTAGGGCGCCACACTCAGGCGGCGCGCTGCGGTTCGACCCAGCCGATGGTCCCATCGCCGCGGCGATAGACCATATTATATGCGCCAGTGCCACTGTTTTTGAACAACAGCGCATTGGTGTTGCGCAGATCGAGCATCATCACCGCGTCCGAAACGCTGGCATCGGGCACGTCGACCCGGGTCTCGGCGATGATCGGCGGGTTGTCGGTCGGTTCCTGAGCCTCTTCGCCCGCGTCGAACACGGTATAGCCGGCGTCATGGCCGTTGAGCCCGTTGAGCGCAGCGCTGGCCGCTGCCTGCTGGACGCCGTGGCGATCCTTCAGCCGGCGCATATAGCGGCGGAGCTGGGTTTCGATCCGCTCGGCGGCGGCGTCGAAGGCGGGATGCGCTTCCTGAGCGGTGCCGCTGCCTTTCAGGATCACGCCCTGCATGACATGGGCGACGATGTCGCAGCGGAATCCGTAATCATGCGGTCCCTTGCCGAAGGTGACGGTGGCGGACAGCGCTCGCGAGAAATATTTGTCCGCGATCCCCTCGAGACGGTCCTCGACATGCGCGCGAAGCGCATCGCCGGTGTCGACCTGATGACCGGAAACACGGATATCCATGGCATTCTCCATTTGCTGTTCGCGTCGGCGCATCTGGTGCGCCGCCCTGCGATGATCAACCTGCCTGGCCGACCTGTCCCCAGAGAGGATCGGTGAGCCGGGCCACGAATTCGGCGTGCCGCGCCAGTTCCTCCGCGCTGGCGCTATGGGGTCGGGGGGGACGAACCGGACGGTTCGCCTGGATGATAACGCGCGACTCGGCGATTCGGCTCGCCGGCGTCTTTTCCTCCGCCGCGAGCATCAGGCCGATCTGCCGCCCGCCGCTCAGCTCGACATAGAGCTGGGCGAGCAATTGGGCGTCGAGCAGTGCGCCGTGCAGAACCCGATGGCTGCGATCGATACCGTAGCGCGAGCAGAGCGCGTCGAGGCTGTGCTTGGCGCCGGGATGGCGCGCGCGCGCGATCGCCAGCGTGTCGATCATCCGATCGGTCATGACGATCGGCCGCGCGCACAGGCCAAGCTCATGATTCAGGAAGGAAAAGTCGAACTGCGCATTGTGCGCGATCATCGGGCTGTCGGCGATGAATTCGAGCAGTTCGTCCGCCTTGTGCGCAAAGAGCGGCTTGTCCGACAAAAAGGTTTCGGAGAGCCCATGGACCGCCTGCGCCTCGCTCGGCATCGAGCGCTCGGGGTTGAAATAGGCGTGGAAGACCTGGCCGGTCTCGACCTTGTTGAACAGTTCGACACAGCCGATCTCGACCAGCCGGTCGCCATTTTGAGGGCTGAGGCCGGTTGTCTCGGTATCGAAGACGATTTCGCGCATTCCCGGGATTATCGGCGCAGTTTGGCGCGCATGCAAGTGACCAGATGCACCACTTCGGCACGCGTTTCCTGTCGGGTCGTACCGGTTTCGATCACAATGTCGGCGCGGCGGCGTTTGACGGCGTCGGGAGTCTGCAAGTTGAGGATCCGGCGAAATTTTTCCGGTGTCATTCCCGGCCGTTTCAGCACGCGGCGGCGCTGCATCCAGGCAGGCGCCGACACCACGATGACCAGATCGACCAGATCGGCGCCGCCTTTTTCGAACAGCAATGGAATGTCGAGCACGACGATCGGCCGCGAGCGATGGCGGCGCAGAAAGATGCGGCGTTCGGCCGCCACGGCCGGATGGACGATCCGTTCGAGCGCGGCGAGTGCCGGGGCATTGCCGAACACCGCCTTGCCGATCGCGGCGCGATCGATCCCGGCCGGGCCCGTGGTGCCGGGAAACAGCACCTCGATCGCGGCAAGCAGGCGTCCGCCCGGCCCCTGGAGCCGGTGCACCGCGGCATCGGCATCGAACACCGGCACGCCCAGCGATCGGAACATCCCGGCGACCGCCGACTTGCCCATGCCGATCGACCCGGTGAGCCCGACGATGATCACGCGATCAGCCGCTCGCGCAGCTCCGCATCATGTTCGCGTGGCGCCGCGGCGCCGAAGAACAGTTCGAAAGCAAGTGCTGCCTGACCGACCAGCATCTCCAGCCCGTCGATGGTTTCCAGCCCACGCGCTTCGGCGGCGGCCAGCAGCCCGGTCTGCAACGGCGCGTAGACGATGTCGTAGACGACACAGTCCTCGGGCTGGGTCGACAAATCGGGTGCGAGCGGCGGCAGCCCGGCCATGCCCAGCGTGCTGGCATTGACGATAAGCGCCGATGGCGGCAGCGCGGCATCGAGCGGTAGCGCCTGTCCCTTCAGCCCGAACGCGGCGAGCAAAGCCGCGCCCTTCAGCACGTTGCGGTTGAGGATGGTGACCGGACCGGCACCGATCCGCGACAATGCGAACAGGATCGCACGCGCGGCACCGCCCGCGCCGATCACCGTGACCGGCGCGCCCGCAAGCGGAACGTCGGACAGCGGCGTGAAGAAGCCGCCGGCATCGGTGTTGGTGCCGCTGAGCGCACCGTCGGGCGCTCGCAATATGGTGTTCATCGCCCCGATGCCGTCGCGGACGCCGCCGGGATCGGCAACGAAATCCATCACCGCGAGCTTGTGCGGCACCGTGACGTTGCAGCCGCGCCACAACGGATCGGCACGGCGGCTCTCGAAATAGCCGGGCAGCGCATCGGCCGTTACATGCGCGGCATGATAGGCGCCGTCGATCCCGAGCTTCTCAAGCCAGAAGCCGTGGATCACCGGCGATTTGGAATGGGCGATCGGATCGCCGATCACCTCCGCATAAGGCACGCTCAAGATTCGATGACTCCCCGGATCCGCAGATAGTCGAGCAGCGGCAGCAGCGGCAGCCCCAATATGGTGAAATGGCTTCCCTCGACGCGCGCGAACAGCTGCACGCCGGGGCCCTCGATCCGATAGCCGCCGACACAGCCGGCGATCTGATCATATTCGAGATCGAGATAGGATTGGATGAACGCTTCGGACAAGGAGCGAACCGTCATCTTCGCCCGGTCGACATGGCGCCAGACCGGCTGGCCGGCCTCGACGATCACCGCCGCGCTGTGGAGGATGTGGGTGCGTCCGGACAGCAGGCGAAGCTGGTCGGCGGCGGCGGCACGATCCGCCGGCTTGTCGAGCATCGTGCCGTCGTCGAGCGCCAGCGTCTGATCGCCGCCCAGCACCATCGCGCCCGGCACGCGCTTCGAGATGCGCAGCGCCTTCAGTTCCGCCAAGGCATCGGCCAGGTCGCGCGGCGACAGCCCGTCGGCCCTCAGCGCCGCTTTTGCCGCCTCTTCATCGACCCCCGACGCCATGGCGTCATGATCGATCCCGGCGGCGTGGAGCATGGCGCGCCGTGCCGCGCTCTGCGAAGCGAGAAGCAAGGTCATAAGGCCTGTTCGTGCCCGGCGGCACGCTCATTATAGAGGTTGATGATCGCGGCCGCGGTCTCCTCGATCGAGCGACGCGTCACGTCGATCACCGGCCAGCCATTGTCCGCGAAGATGCGGCGCGCATAGGCGACTTCGCGCGTCACCGCATCCTGATCGACATAAGCGGTCTCGGGTGCCTGGTTGAGCGACAATAGCCGGTTGCGCCGCACCTGGATCAGCCGATCCGCGCTGGTGGTCAGCCCGACGACCAACGGATGGCGCAGCGAATAGAGCGTCTCAGGCGGCGGCGATTCGGGAACGATCGGAATATTGGAGGTCTTGTATCCGCGATTGGCGAGATAGATCGACGTCGGCGTCTTCGACGTGCGCGAGACGCCGGCGAGGATGATGTCCGCTTCCTCCCAATTCTCCCAGCCGACGCCGTCGTCATGCGCGATGGTGAACTGGATCGCGTCGACCCGCGCGAAATAGGCGGCATCGAGCGTATGCTGCCGCCCCGGCCGGGCCTTCGCTTCCTGGCCGAGCAGGTTGGACAGCGCATCGGTCACCGGATCGAGTGCGGCGACCATCGGCAGTCCCAATGCGCGGCAGCGTGCTTCGAGCTTGCGGCGGGTTTCGACATTGACCAGCGTGAACAGGACCAGCCCGGGATTCTGGGCGATATCGATCAGGATGCGATCGAGATGCCCCTCCGAACGGACCATCGGCCAGAAATGCTTGATCGTCTCGACGCCATCGAACTGGGCAAGCGCCGCCTTGGCGATATTCTCCAGCGTTTCGCCGGTGGAATCGGACAGGAGATGGAGGTGCAACCGGGTCATCGGCACATCCTTGTGGATAAAGTGGGGATTTTTCCAGTGAAAGCCGCGATCGTCCCTTTCATCCCCGGAGATGCGGATTCAATCCACCGGTTTTCAACAGCCAATCGACCGAACCGGCCGCCCTGTGGAAAACGGGGATGACGGTTGCGACTCCCGCGCCGAATCCCGACCCTCCCCGAGTCAAGCTGTTGGCAAAGATGCGGACAGGCGATAAGCCCCGCTCTCCGCCGCCCTACATCATTCATCATCCTATTCTCTAAGACTCTAGATAGAAGAAGAGAGCCGTGCCGAGCGACCAACCGACCGAAATCCGGCCCTTGCTCGCCGTGCTCAAGGGTGAGCGCCGACCCGTGCCTCCCGTCTGGCTCATGCGCCAGGCCGGACGCTATCTGCCCGAATATCGCGCCTTGCGCGCCGACAAGGGCGGTTTCCTCGAACTGGTGAATGACAGCGAGTCCGCGGCGGAAGTCACGCTCCAGCCGATCCGGCGCTTCGGCTTCGACGGCGCGATCCTGTTCTCCGACATATTGATGGTGCCGCATGCTCTGGGCCAGGACCTGCGCTTCGAAGCGGGAGAGGGGCCCCGGCTGTCGCCGCCGCTCGTCGATCATGCGCTGGATACGCTGAGTCTGGTGCCGACCCGGCTCGATCCCGTCTATGAGACGGTGCGCCGCGTGCGTGCGGCATTGCCCGCCGCAACGACCTTTCTCGGTTTCGCCGGTTCGCCCTGGACGGTGGCGACCTATATGGTCGCCGGGCAGGGCAGTCGAGAGCAGGGCGAGACGCGGCGCCATGCCTATCGCGACAGCCAGGCGTTCCAGGCGATCATCGACGCGATCGCCGGCATGACCGTCGATTATCTCTCACGGCAGATCGAAGCCGGGGTCGACGCGGTCCAGCTGTTCGACAGCTGGTCGGGCAGCCTGTCGCCCGAACAGTTCGAGCGCTGGGTGATCGCACCGACCGTCCGGATCGTCGACGGGTTGCGCGCGCGTCATCCCGACACGCCGATCATCGGTTTCCCGAAAGGCGCGGGCGGAAAGCTCGCCGCCTATGCGCGCGAGACGCGGGTCGACGCGATCGGTCTCGACGAGACGGTCGATCCCGAATGGGCGCATGCGGCATTGCCCGCCGACCTGCCCGTTCAGGGCAATCTCGATCCGCTGGCGCTGATCGCGGGCGACGAGACACTGGAGCGTGCGGCGCGGCGGGTCCTTGCCGCCTTCGCCGATCGTCCCCATATCTTCAATCTCGGCCACGGCATCCTGCCCGACACGCCCATCGCGCATGTCGAGCAGCTCCTGGCGATCGTGAGGGGCGCGACGCGATGAGCGAAATGGCCGGTTTCCTGGGGGCAGCGACGCTCTGGGTGAAAGCGGCGCATGTCATCTTCGTCATTTTCTGGATGGCGGGCATGTTCATGCTCCCGCGCTTCTTCATCTATCATCAGGAAGCGGCACCGGGATCGCCCGAGGATGCCCGCTGGATCGAACGTGAGACGCGGCTGAGGCGGATCATCATCAATCCCTCGATGATCGTCGTGTGGGTGCTGGGGCTGACCCTGGCGGTCAATGCCGATGCCTTTTCGCAGGGCTGGTTCCATGCGAAGCTCCTCGCGGTCATCGCGCTCAGCGGCTATCACGGATGGATGGTCGGCTATGCGAAGAAGCTGGCCAAGGGCGAACGCCCGCTTCCCGAACGGAGATTGCGGCTGCTCAACGAAGTGCCGGGGATCGCCGCGGCGGTCATCGTCATCCTCGCGGTTGTCCGCCCGTTCTAAAATCTGGCCTTTCCGAATCCGGCGGCCGTTCCGAAGCTGGTCGCTTGACTTGAGCCGGAGCGCCGCTTAACCCTTCCCGCGAATTTCGTCCTCGGCCGTCCGTGCACGAGCGACTCCCCTTCAAAGCCGTTCCGCCAACACGGACATCCCAACCATCACCCGAATACCAATCGGACTCCATTCATGCATCTCAAAGAACTCAAGAAGAAATCCCCCGCTGAACTCGTCGAAATGGCCGAGGAACTCGGTGTCGAGGGCGCGTCCACATTGCGCAAGCAGGACCTGCTCTTCGCCATCCTCAAGGTCGAAGCCGAGAACGGCACCCAGATCATGGGCATGGGCACGATCGAAGTGCTCCAGGACGGCTTCGGCTTCCTGCGCAGCCCCGAAGCCAATTACCTGGCTGGCCCCGACGACATCTACATCTCACCCAACCAGGTCCGCAAATTCGGCCTGCGCACCGGCGATACCGTGGAAGGCGAGATTCGCGGCCCCAAGGATGGCGAGCGCTATTTCGCGCTGACCCGCCTCATCTCGGTCAATTTCGACGATCCCGACGCCGTGCGTCACCGCGTCAATTTCGACAATCTCACGCCGCTCTATCCCGAGCAGAAGCTCAATCTCGATACGCTCGACCCGACGGTCAAGGACAAGTCGGCCCGCGTGATCGACATCGTCTCGCCGCAGGGCAAGGGCCAGCGCGCCCTGATCGTGGCGCCGCCGCGCGTCGGCAAGACCGTGCTGCTCCAGAACATCGCCAAGGCGATCACCGACAATCATCCTGAAGTCTTCCTGATCGTCCTGCTCATCGACGAGCGGCCCGAGGAAGTGACCGACATGCAGCGCTCGGTGAAGGGCGAGGTGATCTCCTCGACCTTCGACGAGCCCGCGCAGCGCCACGTCCAGGTCGCCGAAATGGTGATCGAAAAGGCGAAGCGCCTGGTCGAGCACAAGAAGGACGTCGTGATCCTGCTCGATTCGATCACGCGTCTCGGCCGCGCCTACAACACCGTGGTGCCCAGCTCCGGCAAGGTGCTGACCGGCGGTGTCGACGCCAATGCGCTGCAGCGCCCGAAGCGCTTCTTCGGCGCCGCGCGCAACATTGAGGAAGGCGGATCGCTCTCGATCATCGCCACCGCGCTGATCGATACCGGCAGCCGCATGGACGAAGTGATCTTCGAGGAATTCAAGGGCACCGGCAATTCCGAGATCGTGCTCGACCGCAAGGTGGCGGACAAGCGCATCTTCCCGGCGCTCGATGTCGGCAAGTCCGGCACCCGCAAGGAAGAGCTGCTGGTCGACAAGAGCAAGCTTTCCAAGATGTGGGTGCTGCGCCGGATCCTCATGCAGATGGGCACCATCGACGCGATGGAGTTCCTGCTCGACAAGATGAAGGATTCGAAGACCAACGAAGACTTCTTCGATTCGATGAACCAGTAATCCAGCTGCGCGTTTCGGGGGCACGATGATCGATATTCTCGCACTTTCGGCGGCGGCGGCCGGCTCGATCGGTTCACCGGTCGATATCTGGCACCACATCGTCGCCGATTTCTCGAACATCGGGCATCCCGCACAGATGGCCGCGTTCGTCCAGGTGTTGATGATCGACATCGTGCTGGCGGGCGACAATGCCATCGTCGTCGGCGCGCTGGCCGCCGGACTGCCGGCCGAGCAGCGCAAGCGCGTCATCATGATCGGTATCATCGCCGCTCTGGTTCTGCGGATCGCCTTCGCATTGGTGGTGAGCTGGCTGCTCGGCATCATCGGCCTGATCTTCGCGGGCGGCGTGCTGCTGCTCTGGGTCGCATGGAAGATGTATCGCGAGCTTCATCCCGCGGGCAGCGGCGATTCGCCCGAGATCCACGGCGACCAGCATTCGGGCGTCCGCCCCGCCAAGAGCTTCGCGGCCGCGGCCTGGGCGGTCGCGCTCGCCGACGTCTCGATGAGCCTCGACAATGTGCTCGCGGTCGCCGGTGCGGCGCGCGCGCATCCCGGCATCCTGATCATCGGGCTGCTGCTGTCGGTGGTGCTGATGGGCATCGCCGCCAACATCATCGCCAAATATATCGAGCGCTATCGCTGGATCGCCTATGTCGGCCTGCTCGTCATCCTCTATGTCGCCGGCAAGATGATCTATGACGGCATCGTCGATCCGGGCGTGGGGCTGATCAGCCTGTTCTAATTCTGCTCCGCGGGGCGAAGCCTCTCGGTTTTCGGGCAAAGCGCGCGATTCACGGATCGCGCGCTTTGCTGTAGATTGAGCCGGTTCGGTCGAATCCGGCCGTCGCGTAAAGCCGCAGTGCAAAACGTTGCGGCCTGTTGGGGGTATCATGACGAAGCTGGAGGATCGCACTTTCCTGGCGCTGGTCGTCATGATCTCGATCGCGCTCGCCTGGGTGGTCGCGCCGTTCTTCGGCGCGATCCTGTGGGGGCTGGTCGCCGCCATCCTATTCGCGCCGCTCTATCATCGATTGATGCGCCGGCTTTCCGGACGGCGCAATATCGCGGCGCTGCTGACGTTGCTGGTGATCATCGCGATGGTCATCGTGCCGGCGATCCTGCTCGGCATTTTCCTGCTCCAGGAAATTTCCGCCATCTATGTGAAGATCCGCACCGGGCAGATCGATTTCGCGCTCTATTTCCAGGAGATTCAGCAGATCCTACCAGGTTGGGCGCGCAGCATGCTGCGCCGCCTGGGGCTCACCAATATCGGCGCGGTGCGTGAACTGATCGCGGCGGGCATCACCAGCAGCTTCCGGTCGCTTGCCGCCCAGGCTTTCCTGATCGGCCAGAGCGCCTTCGGCTTTCTCGTCGCGCTCGGCGTGATGCTCTATCTGCTTTTCTTCCTGCTGCGCGACGGCGAGGGCCTGGTCGCGCGGCTCCATGCCGCGGTGCCGCTGCGGCCGGAACAGAGCGCTGCACTGGCCGATCGGTTCGTCGCGGTGATCCGCGCCACCATCAAGGGCAGCGTGATCGTCGCGATCCTGCAGGGGACGATCGGTGGCATCGTGTTCGGCCTGCTCGGCATTCAGGGCGCACTGATCTGGGGTGTGATGATGGGTTTCCTGTCGCTGCTCCCGGCGATCGGCACCGGGCTGGTGTGGGTGCCGGTGGCGATATACCTGCTGGCGACGGGCGCGATCTGGCAGGGCATCGTACTCGTCTTTTGCGGGCTGTTCATCATCGGCATGGTCGACAATATCCTGCGCCCGATCCTGGTGGGCCGCGATGCGCGCATGCCCGATTATATCGTGCTGATCTCCACCCTGGGCGGGCTCGAGGTGTTCGGATTCAGCGGCTTCATCATCGGACCGGTGATCGCCGCATTGTTCATCGCGGCATGGGATATCCTGACCGAATCCCGAAAGGCGGAGCAGACGGTTTGATCATGATGCTTCGGCTGGCGCTCGCTGCGGCTGCGATGCTGCCCGCACAGCTGGACGCCGCCCCGGCGGATCGCTCACGTGGAATCTGGCGCAATCCGAGCAACAGCGTCCATATCCGTGCCCATCCCTGCGGGCGGACGATGTGCGGCACGGTGATCTGGGCGAGCGACAAGGCAAAGGCCGATGCGCGGCGCGGCGGGACCGAGGAACTGGTCGGCGCGCAGCTCTTCAGCGGCTTCGTTCAGGAGAAGAACGGCGTCTGGCGCGGCAAGGTGTTCGTGCCCGATATCGGCAAGAGTTTTTCGGGCACGATCACGGTGGTGGATGCGCGCACGCTCAAGGGCGCGGGCTGCCTGATCGGCCGGATCGGCTGCAAGTCGCAGCTGTGGACGCGCGTCGACGAACCGGCCGGATAAGAGCTCAGGGTAGCAGCACCGTCGCACCCAATGTCTTGCGCGATTCAAGCGCCCTGTGCGCTTCGGCCGCATCGGCAAGCGGATAACGCTGGCCGATCTCGATCTTCACCGCGCCCGAAGCGAGCATTTCAGTGAGCCTCTGCCATCCCTGCGCGCGATCGGCGGGCAATTCGATCCAGTCATAGACGGTCGGACGGTTGAGGAAGACCGATCCGGCACGCGCGAGCACCAATGGTGCGATCGGCGGAACGGGGCCGCTGGCATTGCCATAGCTGACGATGATCCCGCGCTTGGCGACGGAAGCCAGCGATGCGTCCCAGCTATCCTTGCCAACGCCGTCGAGCACGGCATGGGCACCGCGGCCGTTCGTGGCGTCGCGGACCGCCTCGGCAAGCGTGTCGAAACCGCCGTGAAGCGAGACATCGGCGCCGAGCCGCGTCGCGAGCGCGGCCTTTTCGGGGGTGCCGCTATGCGCGATCACATGTGCGCCGACCGCCTTGAGCCACTGGATGAGGATCGAGCCGACGCCGCCGGCGGCCGCATGGACGAGCACCGACTGGCCGGGTTCGACGCGTGCGCAACGCTCGACGAGAGACCATGCGGTGAGGCCCTTGAGCAAAGCCGCGGCCGCGGTCTCGGCATCGAGCGCGTCGGGCAGGGGAAAGCTGCGCACCGCATCGGCGACGACATGGGTCGCATAACTGCCGTGCTTCGCGAAATAGGCGACTCGATCGCCCGGCGCGAAGCCGGTGACGCCTTCGCCGACCGCCTCGACGATGCCGGCACCCTCCGTGCCCAGCAATATGGGCGGCGGCGCTGGATAAAGGCCGGTCCGGTAATAGATGTCGATGAAATTGACCCCGACCGCCTGGTTGCGGATTCCCAGCTCGCCGGGCCCGGGGGAGGGCAGGTCGATGGTCTCGCGTTCGATCGCCTCGACGCCGCCGGGCTCGCGGACGATCAGTCTCCAGGCGGTGCTCATCCCAGCGTCTCCGCGAAGAAGGCAGCGGTCCGTTCGTCGGCGAGCCGGGCGCCGGCCTCGTCGCGGCGATTGCTCATCTCGGCGGCGAAACCATGGTCGAGACCGTCATAATCGTGGATCGTCACCTTGGGATGATCGTCGAGCCCGTCATGCATGGCTTTCTGGGCGGCGGGGCCGACGAAGTGATCGGCGGTCGGAATGTGGAGCAGCACGGGATGGGCGATGGCATGCTTCTCACCGAGCAGCCCGTCGATCCCGACGCCATAATAGCCGACCGAGGCATCGATATCGGTGCGCGCGGCGGTCATGAAGGCGAGCCGACCGCCCAGGCAATAGCCGACACAGCCGACCTTCTTGCCGCCGCTCTTCGCGCGCGCCACGTGGATTGTCGCTTCGATGTCCGCGATACCCTGAACCTGGTCAAACTTGCCCATCCAGCCCAGCGCTTCCTGGAACTCGGCGGGCACGTCGGGATCGAGCTCGATACCCGGCTTCAGCCGCCAGAACAGATCGGGCGCGATGGCGAGATAGCCGGCCTTTGCCCAATCGTCGCATTTCTTGCGGATCCCGGGATTCACCCCGAAAATCTCCTGGATCACGACGATCGCGCCACGCGCCTCGCCGTCCGGTTCCGCGCAATAGCCCTGGAAGCTGCCATCTCTTTCGAGCGTTTCGATCGCGATCATGCCGGCCATGGGAGTACCTTTCCTGAGTGACGGGATTCGTGGTCGAGCAACCACAATTTGGTCGCCGGCCCCTTGCCGCCCGAATAGGGGCCGAGCCGCCCGCCCGAAGCCAGGATGCGATGGCATGGGATGACGATGGGGAAGGGGTTGCGTGCGCAGGCCTGACCGATTGCGCGGGGGCCGGACTCGAGCAGCCGGGCAAGCGCGCCATAGCTGAGCATGTCGCCATAGCCGACAGCGGCGATACCGGCACGCAGCGCTTCGCCACGTATGCTGGCCGACGGCGCGAGCGGCAGATCGAAAGCGCGCAGCTTTCCCGTGAAATAGGCGTGAAGCTGCGCTTCGCATTCGCGCAAAGGCGCCGTGCTCGCGGCCTGCGCCGGATCGGCGGTGTCGGGCTCGATCGAGATGCGTGTGACGACTTCGCCATCGGCGTTTATCCTGACCATGCCGATGGGCGTTGCGATCAGGGCATGGTCGGGCGCATAAGTCATCGACAAGAGCCTAGCAGCGCCGCTTGGGACTGCTCAAGGGGAGACGCACGCAATGAAGATCAATGTCGAAGTCGATTGCACGCCCGAAGAGGCGCGGCGTTTCATGGGCTTGCCGGATTTCACCCCTGTGCATGAGAAATACGTCTCCAACATACTGGAATCGATGGACAAGGGCGTCAGTCCAGAGATGATGGAAGGGCTGATGCGGAGCTGGGCGCCGATGGGCGAGGCGGGCATGAACATGTGGCGCAAGATGTTCGATCAGGTCGGGGGCGGCTCGTCCTCGTCCTGAGTCGATGACCACCATCTACGCGCTTTCGAGCGGCGGCCCCCCGGCCGCGCTCGCCGTCATACGGATCAGCGGGACCGGGGCCGGCGCGGCACTGACCGCATTGGCCGGGCGCTTGCCGCAACCGCGCCGCGCGACGCTCGCGACGCTGACCGATCCGGCCGATGGCGACGCGCTCGACCGTGCATTGATCCTGTGGTTCCCGGGCCCCGGCAGTGCGACCGGCGAGGATCTGGTCGAGCTTCACCTGCATGGCGGCCGTGCCGTCGTTGCGCGGACATTGTCGGCGCTGGCCATGATCGACGGACTGGTCCCGGCGGGACCGGGCGACTTCACGCGTCGCGCATTCGAAAATGGCCGGATCGACCTGGCGGAGGCGGAGGGACTGTCTGACCTGCTGTTCGCCGAGACCGAGTTGCAGCGGCGCAGCGCGCTCGCGGTGGCGGGCGGGGTGTTGAGCGCGCAGGTGGGCAGATGGCAGGATCGGTTGCTGGCGATCTCGGCACAGGTCGAGGCATTGCTGGACTTTGCGGACGAGGATGATGTCGTCGGACCGGAAGAGGGACGACTTCAGCACGAGATCGAAACGCTGGCCGGCGAGATCGGCGGATGGCTGGCGCGTCCGACGGCGGAGCGATTGCGCGAAGGGGTACGCGTGGCGCTGGCCGGGCCGCCCAATGCCGGCAAGTCGACATTGCTCAATGCCCTGGCGGGGCGGGAGGCGGCGATCGTTTCGCCGCGCGCGGGCACGACGCGCGACGTGATCGAGGTTCCGCTGGCGCTGGCTGGACGTCCGTTCCTGCTGATCGATATGGCGGGACTTCATGTGGGGACGGGCGACGAGATCGAGGCGATCGGCATTGAGCGGGCGCGGGGGGTGATCGCCGAAAGCGACATCATATTGTGGCTCGGCGATGAGGCGCCCGATGACGCGCTCGATCCCGTCCGGGTCGTCCGGCTCCATGCCCGCGCGGACCTGCCGGGCCGCGACGCGGAACAGGGCTTTGTCGGGATTCGGGTATCGGCGGCGACCGGCGCGGGGCTCGATGCCCTGGTGGACATGCTGATCAAACGCGCCGACGCGGTGCTGCCAAGGCCCGGTGATGTCGCACTCAATCGGCGACAGCGCGAGGCACTGGAGCAATGCCGGTCGGCACTGCTCGATCCAATCGACGATCTTCTGCTGTTCGCGGAATCGCTGCGGCTCGCGCGACTGGCGCTCGATCGGCTGACGGGGCGAGCGGGGACGGAGCAGATGCTCGACGCGCTTTTTGGGCGATTCTGCATCGGCAAGTGAGGCTGTTCCACGTGGAACATTTTGACTTGGATCGGGGCATCCCGTAGCGCAGTCCCAGCCATGGCGCGCGATTTCGACATCATTGTGGTGGGCGGCGGACATGCCGGATGCGAAGCCGCGGCTGCGGCAGCGCGGACGGGTGCGCGCACCGCACTGGTCAGCTTCGCGCGCGAGACCATCGGTGCCATGTCGTGCAACCCGGCGATCGGCGGGCTGGGCAAGGGGCATCTCGTCCGTGAAGTCGATGCCTTTGACGGGCTGATCGCACGCGCCGCCGATCATGCGGCGATCCATTACCGGATGCTCAATGCGAGCAAGGGCACGGCGGTGCAGGGCCCTCGTGTCCAGGCCGATCGTCGTCGTTACAAGCAGGCAATCCACGATCTTCTCGCCGGCCAGGACAATCTCGAGATTGTCGAGGGTGAAGCGAGCGCGCTGGTCTTCGATGGTGCGTCGCGCGTCGCCGGGCTCGAACTCGGCAATGGCGACACGTTGCGCGCCGCTGCCGTGGTGCTGGCCACGGGCACATTCCTCAACGCACGGATGTTCTGCGGTGCCGATATCAGCGTCGGCGGCCGGGTGGGGGAGGCGGCCGCGCAGCGGCTCGGCGATCAGCTTCGCGCGCTGAACTTGCCGATGGCACGGTTGAAGACGGGTACGCCGCCACGGCTGGACGGGCGGACGATCGATTGGGCCGTGCTCGAGGAACAGCCGTCGGATGATGGCTGCTGGACGATGTCGGCACTCGAATCGCGCCGGCCGGCACCGCAGCTTTTCTGCGCGATCACGCGCACCAATGCCGAGACCCATGCGATCATCCGGGGCGGGCTCGATCGATCGCCGCTCTATACCGGTGCGATCGATGCGCTTGGTCCACGCTATTGTCCGTCGATCGAGGACAAGGTGGTTCGCTTCGGTGATCGTGACGGTCACCAGGTCTTTCTGGAACCCGAAGGGCTGGACGACGCGCTCGTCTATCCCAACGGGATTTCGACCTCGCTGCCGGTCGATGTCCAGCATCGGATGATCCGCAGCATGGCGGGGTTGGAACGGGCCGAGATCGTCCGGCCCGGCTATGCCGTCGAATATGATCATATCGATCCGCGCGCGCTGGAGGCGACTCTCGCGGTGCGCGGCGTGACGGGACTCTATTGTGCCGGACAGATCAATGGTACGACCGGCTATGAAGAGGCGGCGGCGCAGGGTCTGATCGCCGGACTCAACGCGGCAGCATTTGCCGCCGGCAAGGCGCCGCTGATCCTCGATCGGGCGACGAGCTATATCGGCGTGATGATCGACGACCTTGTCCTGCAGGGCGTGACCGAGCCGTATCGGATGTTGACCGCACGCGCGGAATATCGTTTGCGCCTGCGCGCCGACAATGCACCGACCCGGCTGACGCCGTTCGCGATCGCGGCGGGCTGTGTCGGTGCGGAACGGCGGCGTCATTTCCTCGATCGGGAAGATGTCCGCGCGCGCGTGGTCGCGGCTTTGTCCGAAGTCGTCTCAGCCAACTTGCTCGTCGAAGCGGGAATCCCGGTCTCGGCCGATGGTTCGCGCCGTCCGCTGATCGAATGGATGCGTTTTCCGCAGGTCGGCGTGGCTGAAGTGTCTCGCCTGTCCCCGGCATTCGACCATGTCGAATCCGGCCTGGCCGAAGAGATTGCCGAAGATGCCCGCTACGCGCCTTATCTGGCACGGCAGGATGCGGAGATCCGGGCATTGCGCGCCAATGAGGATATCGGCATCGATCCCGATTTCGACTATCGCGCGATCGCTGGACTTTCGAACGAGATGACCGAGCGATTGGAGGCGGCGCGGCCGGCGACGCTCGCCGCCGCTTCACGTATTCGTGGCATCACGCCGGCGGCCCTGTCGGCAATCCTCGTCCAGGCAAAGCGTCAGGCCGCATGACCGAGGAGGAGGCGCGTCACTGGCTGACATCGACGCTTGGTGTTCCACGTGAAACAATGACGGTGCTCGAGCGCTATGTGACGCTCCTGCTCGACGAGGCGACCCGGCAGAATCTCATCGCCGAATCAACGCGTGATCATATCTGGGCACGCCATATCGTGGACTCTGCGCAGCTCGTTCCGTTGGCGAGCGAGGCGCCGAACGGCAGCTGGATCGATCTCGGATCGGGCGCGGGTCTGCCGGGGCTCGTCGTTGCCGCCATCACCGATCGGCCGGTGATGTTGATCGAATCGCGCCGCAAGCGTGTCGAGTTCCTGGAGGCGGCGGCGGCCGCGATGGGGCGGGGGTCGCAGATCAGCGTCGAGGGAAGACGGGTGGAAGTGTTGCCGTCCGGAACCGCCGCGGCCGTCATCAGCGCGCGCGCCTTTGCACCGCTCGATCGTCTTTTCACCGTCGCTCATCGCTTTTCCCGTTCCGGGACCGTCTGGTTGCTGCCAAAAGGGCGCAGTGCGCAGTCCGAACTGGAAGTCGCGCTGGGGACGTGGCAAGGTGTGTTCCACGTGAAACAGAGCGTCACCGATCCGGATTCAGCGATCATCGTGGCGCGCAACGTGCGGCGGGGAAACCGATGATCCGGATTGCGGTTGCGAACCAGAAGGGCGGGGTGGGCAAGACCACGTCGGCGATCAATCTCGCCACCGCGCTTGCGGCGACGGGATGGCGCGTGCTGCTGATCGACCTCGATCCGCAGGGCAATGCCTCGACCGGGCTTGGCGTGCACCAGGCCGAGCGCGTCAATTCCTCCTATGAATTGCTCACCGGCGATTGCTCGCTCGATGACGCGGTCATCCACACCAAAGTGCCCAAGCTCGACATCATCGCCTCGACCGTCGACCTGTCGGGTGCGGAGATCGAGCTGGTCTCCTATGAGGAACGGACCGACCGCCTCAAACAGGCGCTCGACGGTGCGACGCCCGGGCGTTGGGACATTTGCCTGATCGATTGCCCGCCCTCGCTCGGTCTGCTCACGATCAATGCGATGGTCGCGGCGCGATCCCTGCTCGTTCCGCTGCAATGCGAATTCTTCGCGCTCGAGGGGCTCAGCCAGCTGCTCAGCACGGTCGAACGGATCCGCGCGCGCTTCAATCCAGACCTGTCGATCCTGGGCGTGGCCCTGACCATGTATGACCGCCGCAACAAGCTGACCGAGCAAGTCGCGCAGGACGTCCGCGCCTGCCTGGGCAAGGTCGTGTTCGAAACGGTGATCCCGCGCAATGTCCGCCTGTCCGAAGCACCGAGCCATGGTATGCCCGCGCTGATCTACGACATGCGCTGCGCTGGCTCCGAAGCCTATATCGCCTTGGCGCGCGAGCTGATCGGACGGCTGCCGCGCGCGGCGAAGGCGGCATGAGCGACGATCAGCCGGACAATGCGGCGACCGCCGCCGCCGCGCCGAAGCGCCGCCCGAGCGGTCTCGGTCGTGGATTGAGCGCATTGCTCGGTGAAGTCGCGCGCGAGGAACCGGTTGCGGCATCCTCGGGCGGGATGGGACCGCGCGCCGGCATCCAGATGGTCGCGGTGTCCGATCTGGCGCCGCATCCCGAACAGCCGCGCCGCCATTTCGATGAGGCCGCGCTCGACGAGCTCGCCGGATCGATCGCCAAGCGCGGTGTGATCCAGCCCATCGTCGTGCGCCCCAATGGCAGCGGCTTCCAGATCGTCGCCGGCGAACGCCGCTGGCGTGCGGCGCAGCGCGCCCATATCCATCAAGTTCCGGTAATCGTTCGGGATTTCGACGATTCCGAAGCGCTCGAAATCGCGCTGATCGAGAATATCCAGCGCGAGGACCTCAATGCGATCGAAGAGGCGGAAGCCTATCGCAAGCTCGCCACCGAATTCGGCCATAGCCAGGAGGCGCTCGGCAAGCTCGTCAGCAAGTCGCGCAGCCATATCGCGAATCTGCTGCGGCTGCTCGACCTGCCGGCACGTGTGCGCGACTGGGTGGCCGACGGCCAGCTCCAGATGGGCCATGCCCGCGCGCTGATCACCGCGCCCGATCCGGAAAGCCTGGCCGAGCAGGTCATCCGCCGCGGCCTGTCGGTGCGCGAAACCGAGAGCCTGGCGCGTGAGGCGAAGCCCGGCGGTGGCGGCGGCATGCGCAGCTCGTCGTCGGGCCAGAAGGGTGGCGACGCCGATATCGAAGCGCTCGAACGCCAGCTGGGCGATCTGCTCGGCCTCAAAGTGCGAATCCAGCATCAGCTCAAGAGCGGAACGGTGACGCTGGCCTATCATTCGCTCGATCAGCTCGACATGATCTGCCAGCGGCTGAGCGGCGAGAAGATCTAGGGTTTGATCCCGTCCGGCGGGGCCGGACGGATTCAGCATCGTCACTTCTTCTTTTCGCGCTTTCGCGTCTTCGCGTGAACCGGGTGGCCCTGTGCCAGCTGCCGAACCCGCATGTTTCACGTGAAGACGCGAGAGCGCGAAGGTCGTCGATATGGCCCGCACCCTTTCCGCGAAACACCGGACAAGAGCCGCTCACGCGCCGGACGGCGGTTCCATGATGATGGCACGGCGGATCAGCTCTTCTGCGGCATCGCAGCTCCGCGCGGCTTCCCCGGCGAGCCAGTCGCGCAATTTTCCGATCTTTTCGGTCCGCTGACGCGTGATCGGATAGGTGAACCAGAAGGCGCGCCCGTCGCCCGCGACCAGATCATGTACGGGCATGAGGCGTCCGGTCGCGATCTCGTCGTGGAAGAGGATGGGCGAGGCGATGACGATGCCATGTCCCGCGACCGCCATCGCGACATCGAGATGCTCCGCCGAAAGCCGCGCGCCAAAGCGGTCGGGCGCGGGGGCCGCCGCACCAAGGGCCTGACTCCAGAGCGCCCACCAGTCCGGGCGCCCGAGCAGCGGGACATCGGATCGATGATCCGGATCGCCGAAGCCGAGGACGGCATTCTTCAGCGCCGGCGCGCAAAGCGGCATGAAGATCGCGGGAAAGAGCCTGATCGCGCGCAAGCCCGGCCAGCTTCCATGACCATTGCGGATTGCGGCATCGAAGCGGCCCGTGCTCAGATCCTCCGCATCCACCGACAAATCCAGATCGACGCTGAGTCCGGGATGTTCGGCGCAGAACCGGCCGAGTTTCGGAGTCAGCCACGCGGCGGCCAGCGTCGGCAGCGTCGTCAGCGCAATCCGGCTCTGATCGATATCCTTAGCGCTGGCAAAGCTGGCGCGGAGGGCTGCGAAGGCGGCGGTCGCCTCCTGAGCGACAATTGCCCCCGCTTCGGTGAGTTCGACGCGGTGCGCCTGGCGCAGGAACAGCATCACGCCGATCTCGGCCTCGAGCTGGCGGACATGATAGCTGACCGATGCGGCGGTGGTTCCAAGCTCCTGCGCCGCCTTTGCGAACCCGCCCAGACGTGCGGCCGCCTCGAATGCCCGGATCGACGCCAGGGACGGAAAGCGCTGCGGCTCGACCATAAGTCTGACTTAGCCTCGAGCCGCGAGCTTCGGCTAGCCAGAATATGCCGCGGATGCGACCAATCCCATGGAAGGGAGACTGCGATGCCGGTTTTCACGCACCGATCCAGCCGCCGCGACATGCTCTCGACCCTCTGCATCGCGGGCGGCATGGTTTCGCTTGCCGCGCCGGCCAGGCTCGTCGCCGGCGGCGCCGCGACCAGATCGCCGACCGACGACTGGGCATGGCTTGTCGGCAATTGGGATGTCGCCAATCGGCGACTGAAGGCGCGATTGGCCGGCAGCACAGAATGGGAGGCATTTCCCGGCAGGAGCGCCATGTGGCCGACGATCGGGGGCCTCGGCACCATCGACGACAATGTCTGGCATATGCCCGACGGCGTCTATCGCGGACTGGGCATCCGCGCCTTCGATCCCGTCCGCCGGCAATGGGCGATCTGGTGGATAAGCGGACGCAATCCCACCGTCATCGATCCCCCGGTGCGCGGAAATTTCGATGGCGATGAGGGCGTCTTCCTGGGTGAGGATGTGCACAAGGGCCGACCGGTCAAAGTGCGCTTTCGCTGGCACGATATTCATGGCGCACGGCCGCATTGGGATCAGTCCTTCTCCGTCGATGACGGCGCCACCTGGGAGATGAATTTCACCAACGCCTTCTCACGGACCGCCCGCATTCCGGCGTTGTTGCCTGTCGCTCCCGACGCGCCGCACGATTTCGATTTTCTGGCCGGACGCTGGGATGTCCGCCATCGCCGATTGAGAAAGCGGCTGGCCGGCAGCACCGAATGGGACGTCTTTGCCGGCACGCTCGTCAATTGGCCCGTGCTTGGCGGATATGGCAATGTCGGGGACAATGTGATGCATTTCCCCGCCGGCTCCTATCGCGGTGTGGGATTTCGCACCTTTGATGGCGTGACGCGGCAATGGTCGAGCTGGTGGCTCGATGGCTGCAATCCGGCGAATATCGGCAAGCCGCTGCGTGGCGCCTTCGCCAATGGCATCGGACGCTTTTTCGCCGATGACGAACATGACGGACGGAGAGTCGTTTCACGGGTCGTCTGGTCGCAGATCACCGGGCAGTCCGCGCGGTGGGAGCAGGCTCTGTCGCCGGACGGAGGCGTGACCTGGGAGGTCAATTGGGTCAGCGATTTCCGGCGAAGGGGGGCGTGAGCATGATCGTTGCCCTGTCCTGGCTGCTGCTGACCGGCGCCTCCCCCCAGTTCGAGATCGCCGATGCGGCCGAAATATTCGCGCCGGGCATCGCGTCCACGACCGGATATGCCGAAATCCGCTTGACGATCAGTCCCGACGGACGGACCGCGCTCTGGTTCAGCCGCGACCGCCCTGGTGGGCCGGGCGGCTACGACATCTGGATGTCGCGGCGCAGCACGAGCGGATGGTCAACGGCCTTGCCGGTTTCCTTCAATGCGCCCGGACGCGATTTCGATCCGGCCTTTTCACGCGATGGTGCGCATGTCTATTTCTGTTCCGACCGTCCCGGTGGATTGGGTGGGGACGATATCTGGCGCGTCGCGGTGACCGAGACGGGCTTTGCCCGACCCGAACATCTGGGCCCGAACGTCAACAGCGCCGCCAACGAATTCGCCCCGATGCTTTCGCCCGACGGCAAGCGCCTGTTGTTCTCCAGCGATCGCCCCGGCGGCGCGGGCCGCCACGACCTCATGGTCTCGCGCCGCAAGGGTAGGCGGTTCGCGCCCGCCACGGCGCTGCCCGGCGGCATCAACACGCCCGCCGACGAATTCGACGCGACCTTTCTTCCCGACAATATGACGATCATCTTCGCGCGCGCCGGCAACATGCGGACCGATCGGGTCGCGCTGTACGAAGCAGGGTCTCGCCTTGGCCTTTACGATCCGGGCCGGCCTTTGCCGCAGGGCGTCAATAGCGGGGACAAGGACAGCTATGGCGCGATGATCGATTGGTCGGTGCCGAACCGCCTCCTCTGGTCGGCGCAGGGCGACGGCGCCCGGACAATGGACCTGTATCTGGTCCGCTTCCGGCCGATGCGGAAACTTGGACATCGGCGATCCCCGGCACAGGCAATGGAGTGAATCATGGTGCAGTCTCCCATATTGATCGTCGGCGGCAGCGGAAAATCGGGCGCGCGCGTCGATGCGCGATTGCGGGCGCTGGATATTCCGACACGTCCGGTTTCGCGCTCGACTCCGACCGCCTTCGACTGGCTCAGGCCCGAAAGCTGGCCCGCCGCGCTTGTCGGGGTCGACAAGGCCTATGTGACCTATCAGCCCGATCTTTCGGTCGAAGGCGCGGCGGAGGCGATCGCGGCGCTTGCCGCATTGGCCCGCGAGAACGGGCTGCGGCATATCGTCCTGCTCTCCGGCCGCAACGAGCCGGGCGCGCCACGGGCGGAGGCGGCCCTGCAAGCCTCCGGCATCCCCTGGACCATCGTGCGCGCGAGCTGGTTCAACCAGAATTTCTCGGAAGGCTATCTGGTCGACAGCGTCATCGCCGGTGAGGTCGCGTTACCGGCCGGGCCGGTCGCCGAGCCGTTCATCGATGTCGACGATATCGCCGATGTGGTCGTCGCCGCGCTGACCGACGACCGTCATCTGGGCAAGCTCTACGAAGTGACGGGGCCACGCGCATTGACCTTCGCCGAAGCCGTCGCCGAAATCGCCGCCGCGACGGGACGGCCCATACGCTATACGCAGATCCCCGCGGAGACCTTCGCCGACGGGATGCGCGCCGCCGCCGTGCCCGCCGATGTCATCGAACTCCTCACCGAATTGTTCACGGTCGTTCTCGACGGGCGCAGCACGCAAACCGCATCCGGCGTGGAGGACGCGCTGGGACGTCCGCCACGCGACTTCGCGGACTATGCACGCAGCACCGCGGCAGCGTGTGTCTGGAACTAGAGTCTGATCCGGCTAGATTAACTCATCTTGTCATTCCCGCGAACGCGGGAATCCCGCTATTCCGTGAAACATCAGAAAGAAGAAGAAGCTGGATTGACCTACGGTCGACTACGTCCCCCGCTTTCGCGGGAATGACATCATGGGTGGCGCTTCGACTCAGATGGATCAAACTCTGGGGTCGATCGGCCTAAATTATTGGATTTCAACGCGCGCGCTGTGCGGCGCGGCTGATCGCGATGAATTCCGCTTCGACCGCGACCGCGCCGAGCGTTCCCGAGGATTTCATCGCCCGCTCGGCATCCAGCAGCCTGGTTTGCGCGATGGTGAGGCGTTCCGCGCTCCAGCGCTGGAGCTGGCGCTGAACCGACGCCTTTTCCTTCCAGAATATCGCCTTGCCCGATGACGTCATGACGGCATCGACGCTGTTGCCCTGTTCGACTTCGGCGCGAAGCTGACCGAGAAGCTGGGCGCGCTTCATCACCGCGCGGATCAAAGGAATCCCTTCCATGCCGACGCTGCCGAGCCGCGCCAGTTCCGCGGCGGCGGCACCCGGCTCACCGCCCATCACCGCGTCGACCAGCCGCGACATGTCGCCCTCATCGGCATCGGCGGACAATGCGTCGAGCGCGGCATGATCGAGTTCGGCCGGGCGATCGGGCGCCGCGTCGAGATAGGCTGCGAACTTCTCGATCTCGCGCGCGAGCACCGCGCGGTCGTTATTGGCCGCTGAAGTCAGCCGTCGCGCCACGTCGACCGATGCGAGGCGAAGACCGGCATCGCGCGCCATCGCCTGGGCGAGCCGCTCGGCATCCTGTCCCTCGGGCGCATAGCTGGCGAACACCATGATCGCGGGTTCGGCCAGAGCGCGCTTGAGCAGGGCGCTCGTTCCCCTCAGCGTGCCGGCGATCGCGACCACGGGATTGCCGGCGACATTGGCGGCGAGCAGTGCCTCGACCGCGGGCAGGCTGTCGTCGGCGCTGGTGATGGCGACGCGGATGTGGCGCGCGCCGCCGAACAGCGAGATCGATGCGGCTTCGTCCGCCAGGCGCGCGGGATCGCCCTTGAGCGTGGCGGAATCGAGATCGATGCGTTCGGCCTCGGGCCCCATTGCACGTTCGAGCCGTTCGGCGAGCGCGCGCGAACCCGCTTCGTCGGGGCCATGGAGCAGAAACAGGCGGATATCGGTCGGCGGCGCGTCGAGCGCCCGTTCGATCTGGCCCTTATTGGCCTTCACGGCGGCGGCGCCTCGTTCGTGCGCTGTGCGTAAAGGGCGAGCCTGGCGACGATCTGGTCGGCAATCACCTGCGACAGATTCTCGAGCGCGGTATTCTCGGCGGCGATGGTCGCATATTCCGAGCTGACGATGTCGATGCCCGCATCGGATCCGGCGGTGGCGTCGAGCACCACCGTGCCGCGTCCCGCCTCGACGAGCTGATAGCGCGCGCGCAGCGTCCGCCGTTCGCGCGTCACCGAATCGTCGGCGCGGATGCCGAAGCCGGTGATCTGATCGTCCAGTTCGACCTTGAGGCGATAAGTCGGTGTGCCCTGCGGGGCTGCCGCCAGCCGGTCGACGATGGCGTTTCGGACGAGCCAGCCGGCCTTGCCCTCGATCGGCGCGACCTCGATCTGGCCGAGCGCCTGCGCAACCGCGCCGCGCGAACCGTTGCCGTAAAGCGGCTTCAGCCCGCAGCCCGCCAGCGTCAGCGAAGCCAGCAGCAGCGGCCCGATCAGCAGCGAGGCGGGCACGCGTCTCATGCGACGAGGTTCACGAGCCGGTCGGGCACGACGATCACCTTTTTGGGTACGGCGCCGTCAAGTTGCCGCACCACGTTCGGCGCGGCAAGCGCCAGCGTCTCGAGCAAGGCGCGATCGGTGCCCTTGGCGACGATGAGCGTATCGCGCAGCTTGCCGTTGATCTGGACCGCGATCGTCACTTCGTCGTCGACCAGCAAGGCCGGGTCGACATCGGGCCATGCGGCGTCGGCGACCAACCCGCTATTGCCCAGTTGCGCCCAGCCTTCCTCGGCCAGGTGCGGCACCATCGGGGCGACGAGCCTGACGATGGTCCGGATCGCATTGGTTCGCGACGCGGAGGGTCTCGCTTTCTCGATCGCGCCGGTCAGCTCGTAAAGCTTCGCAACGGCCTTGTTGAAGCCGAGCGATTCCACGTCCTCGGCAACGCCGGCGATGGTCTTGTGCAGCTTGCGGTCGAGATCGCGGTCCTCGCCTTCGGCATCCTCGATGCCGTCGATCAGGCGCCACAGCCGGTTGACGAAGCGCCACGCGCCCTCGATGCCCGACTCGCTCCAGGGCAGGTCGCGCTCGGGCGGGCTGTCCGACAGCATGAACCAGCGCACCGCATCGGCGCCATATTGATCGACGATCGGTCCGGGATCGACGGTGTTGCGCTTCGATTTCGACATCTTCTCGACCCGGCCGGGCGTTGCCGCCTCACCGGTCTCGACGATGACTATCTGTCCCTCGCGCTTCTCGACCTCGTCGGGCGCGAGCCAGCGGCCATCGGGCGCCTTATAGGTCTCGTGCGTCACCATGCCCTGGGTGAACAGGCCGGTGAAGGGCTCTTTCACGTCGATCAGCCCGATATGCTGGAGCGCGCGCGTCCAGAAGCGGGCGTAGAGCAGATGCAGGATCGCATGCTCGACGCCGCCGATATACTGGCCGACGGGCAGCCAGCTTTCGACCGCCGCCTTGTCGAACGGCCGGTCGTCCGGCTGGCTGGCGAAACGGATGAAATACCAGCTCGAATCGACGAAGGTGTCGAGCGTATCGGTCTCGCGCCGCGCCGGCTTGCCGCATTTCGGGCAGTCGACATGTTTCCAGGTCGGATGCCGGTCGAGCGGATTGCCGGGAATGTCGAAGCTGACATCCTCGGGCAAGGTCACCGGAAGCTGGCTCTTGGGCACCGGCACGACGCCGCAGCCCTCGCAATGGACGAAGGGGATCGGGGTCCCCCAATAGCGCTGGCGCGAGACGCCCCAGTCGCGCAGCCGCCAGACCGTCGTGCCCGTGCCCCAATGTTCGTGCTGCGCGCGCGCGATCACCGCCGCCTTGGCTTCCTCCACCTCCATGCCGTTCATGAAGTGCGAATTCACCATGCGGCCCGGGCCGGTATAGGCTTCGTTGCCGATATCCGAATTGTCGCCGTCGGGCGCGACGACGCGGACGACGGGCAGATCATATTTGCGCGCGAAATCCAGGTCGCGCTGATCGTGCGCCGGCACGCCCATTACCGCGCCGGTGCCATATTCCATCAGCACGAAATTCGCGACGTAGAGCGGCAGATGCAGGTTCGGATCGAGCGGATGCGCAACGCGCAGCCCGGTGTCGAAACCCTTTTTTTCCGCGGTCTCGATATCGGCCGCGGCGGTGCCCGTCCGCTTGCAATCCTCGATGAACGCCTGAAGCTCGGGGCTGTGCGTCGCCAGTTCCTGCGCGATCGGGTGATCGGCGGCGATCGCGGTGAAGCTGGCGCCGTAGATGGTGTCGGGCCGCGTCGAGAACACCTCGAATCCGCCGGGCCGGCCGGCGAAATGGAAAGTGATCCGCATGCCGCGGCTCTTGCCGATCCAGTTTTCCTGCATCAGCCGGACCTTGTCAGGCCATTGGTCGAGCGTGCCCAGACCCTTGAGCAGATCGTCCGCGAAATCGGTGATCTTCAGGAACCACTGGCTCAGCTTGCGCTTTTCGACGAGCGCGCCCGAACGCCAGCCCTTGCCGTCGATCACCTGTTCATTGGCGAGCACGGTCTGGTCGACCGGATCCCAGTTGACCGCCGATTCCTTGCGATAGACGAGGCCGGCATTGTAGAGATCGATGAACAGCGCCTGTTCATGCCCGTAATAATCGGGTTCGCAGGTGGCGAGTTCGCGGCTCCAGTCGAGCGCGAAGCCGAGGCGCTTCAACTGCGCCTTCATCGCCTCGATATTGGCGCGCGTCCAGCTGCCGGGATGGACCTTGCGTTCCATCGCCGCATTTTCGGCGGGCATGCCGAATGCGTCCCAGCCCATCGGGTGGAGCACTTCCATGCCGCGCATCCGCCGGAAACGCGCAAGCACGTCGCCCATCGTATAATTGCGGACATGCCCCATATGGATGCGCCCCGACGGATAGGGGAACATCTCGAGCACATAGGATTTCGGTTTCGGCGAAGCGTCGTCGGCTCGGAAGGTCTGCCGTTCGTCCCAGACCTGTTGCCAGCGCGCATCCGCGGCGAGCGGGTTAAAGCGCATGGGGCTGGCTTATCCCGGGATCGCGCTGCGCCTCAGGTCGCGCGCCTTGGTGAGGATGATCTCCTCGAGCTTCTGGACGGTCGCGGCCTGGATGGGAGCATCGACCCAGCCGCCGCCCTGGCTGACCTGACGGGCAGCCGAGACGCGCAGCGCGTCGGCGCGCAGATCCTGGTCGAGGATAGTGACGGTCACTTTCATCCGCTCCGACGGATTCTGCGGATTGGCGTACCAGTCGGTCACGATCACGCCGCCATTGGAGTCGGTCTGCAGCAGCGGCATGAACGACAAGGTATCGAGGCTGGCGCGCCACAAATAGCTGTTGACGCCGATCGTCATGACCTTGGATGCGGCCAGGTCGGCGCGCTTGGTGTCGGAGACCGCGTCTTCCGACGCGCCGAGGCCGAACAGTCCCTTGCTCAGATCCTTCTTGATCGCGGTGCAGGCGGAGAGCGAGGCGGCGAGAGCGATCGCAATCGCGATGCGGGACGGGCGGGCCATGTGAAAATCCTGATATACGCTGGTATTTGACCGGGCCGTTATAGATGCTCCGGCGTCGCCCGCAAGCGCGCGTTTGACCGTGCGATTCGGGACTTTATGGGCCTGTTCAGGCTGCCCCTGTGTGCGATGTGCAACAGATGACCGAAAAAGGACGCGAAGCGCTGGAAAATCCCGGCGAGAGCGTGATATGGGCAATGGTAAGCAGAGGAATGCCCAACACATGGTCGCGAGTCGCACAGCTCTGGGAGGAATAGGCGCGGTTATTGCCGTCGCCGGCCTCGCGCTGTCGCCTGCGATTCTCGCCGCTCGCGAAACCGCAGAAAATGGCTCAATGCCGCGGGTTTCGTTGAGTGCGCGTGGCGGAGTCGGATCGTTCACCCCGGCCGCCGCCGATCCCAAACTGGCCGCCTTGCTCGCGCGGACATCCTTGTCGGGCGCGATCTTCCGATTCACGCCGTCGGGCGAATCGGGCAAGAGTCGCCAGGTCACCGTGGCCGTCCGCGCCCGCAGCGTGACCTTGGGCATGAGCTCGGCGCTGACTCTGCGCACCGATGCGCCGACCATCGCGTCGCTGGGCGTCACGCCGTCCGCTTATAATCTCGGCGCCTCGATCGGCTGGAAGCGCTTCGCGCTTTCGGGCGATGTCGCGCGGGTCGATACCGGCCTGATCCCGGGCGGGCGTGAGCTCGTCAGCGCCGGCGCCAGCTATACCGCGCCCAAGTGGAGCGGCCGCGTTCAGCTCGATGCCGATCGCGGCATCGGCATCCAGCCGCGCATGATCACGCCGGAGAAGAGCTATTCGCTCGATGTCGGTGGCAGCTATCGCCTGACGCGCAATCTCGATGTGACCGCGGGCGTGCGTTACCGGATGGACGAGCGTGACCGGCTCCAGCCGCTCGCCGACAACCGCCGCGACAGCCAGGCTGTCTATCTCGGAACTGCGTTCAAGTTCTGAACCCGGTCGGGCGTGAGCCCGTCGATTCCCGCCCAGCCATATGCTCCCATTGCAAGCAGCCGCTTCGCGCGCCTGGCGTCGAGTCCGCCCAGCGCGATCGCCGGCATTGGCGCCTGAGCGAGCAGCGCGGCGAATCCGCCCAGGCCCAGCGTTTTTGTGCCGGGATGCGAGCGGGTCGCGAAGACCGGTGAGATAAAGACGATATCGGCATGGTGCGCGGCGCGAAGCTCTGCCGCATCATGGACGGGCCGGCTCACGATCATCGATCCCGCGCCGATGCGCGAAAAGCGGCCATGCGCGCCGTCCGCGCCCCAGGCGGCGGCCCGGGACGGTGGCCCGGCGAGCAGCAGCATCAGGCCGCGCCGGCGCGCGACGCGCTTGACCCGATCGAACAGCATCCGCCGCGCGGACGGTGAAAGGCTGTAATGGCGAAAGACGATTCCGCTGCCGCGCGGCAATGCGTCGAGCGCGCGCCAGAGCAGATCGCCCTGACGCTCGTCGGTCATCAGCCAGAGACGCGGCAGTGCGTGGGAAGATCGGGATCGGGGGTGGCGGCGGCGCATCGCGCTTTCTATAGCAGCCGGCATGACGATCCATGAAAGCCCCGATGATGCGGCGACGCGCCTCGCCGCGGTCCGCACTGCCATGGCGAAGGCCACGGCGCTTGCACGCCGGCCCGCCGACGCGGTCACGCTGATCGCGGTCTCCAAGACGCACGACGCAGATGCGATCCAGCCGCTGATCGATGCCGGCCAGCGCGTGTTCGGCGAAAACCGCGTCCAGGAAGCCGAAGCGAAATGGCCGGCATTGCGCGAAGGCGATGAGGCGCTGTCGCTGCATCTGATCGGCCAGCTCCAGTCCAACAAGGCCGAGGCGGCGGTCGCGCTGTTCGATGCCATCCATTCGGTCGACCGGTCCTCGCTGGTCGGGGCGTTGGCACGGGCGATGGACAAGGCCGGGCGGCGTCCCGATTGCTTCGTCCAGGTCAATATCGGTGCGGAAGAACAGAAAGGCGGCTGTGCGATCGCCGACCTGCCGGCATTGCTGGCGGAGGCGCGCGCCGCGGCGCTGCCCGTTCGCGGCCTGATGTGCGTGCCGCCCGCCGATGTCGAGCCGGCGCCCTATTTCGCGCTGCTCGCCAGGATCGCGCGCGACAACGGACTCGATGGGCTGAGCATGGGCATGTCGGGCGATTACGAGACCGCGATCATGATCGGCGCCACCCATGTCCGCGTCGGCACCGCGCTGTTCGGCAAGCGCGGATGAGGTTTGAGGGCATCATCTTCGATTTCGATGGCGTGCTGCTCGAAAGCGAATATGCCGGCAATCGTCATCTCGCCGAGACATTGACGTCATTGGGCCACCCGACCAGCGTCGAGGATTCGATGGCCAATTTCATGGGGCTGGCGGGCGCCGATTTCCTCGGCGCGGTCTCCGCCTGGATCGGCGGGCCCGTTCCCGACGCTTTCCATGTCATTCGCGCCGAGGAGGATGATCGCGCGATCCGCGACGGGATCGCCGCGGTCGCGGGCGCGATCGACTTCGTCGACAGCCTGCCGCCGTCGGTACCCCGCGCCATCGCCTCGTCGAGTTCGACACGCTGGATCGCCGCGCATCTCGACCATCTCGGCATAGGCGCCGCGTTCGGCGACAATATCTTCAGCGGCCGCGAACATGTCGCGCGCGGCAAGCCGGCACCGGATCTCTACCTCCATGCCGCCCAGGCGATCGGGGTCGATATCCGCCGCACGCTGATCATCGAGGATTCGCCGGTCGGCGTGACCGGCGCCGTGGCGTCGGGCGGCTATGTCGTCGGCCTGTGCGCGGGGCAGCATTGCGCGGCGGACCATGACGCCCGGCTGCGCGCGCTGGGCGTGGATGCCGTGGCGCGGAGCTTCGAGGAGATCGCATCGCTGCTCGATCGTTCGGGCGGAATGGCCGAACAAATCCGGCGATCCGCATCGATATGACGTCATGGCGGACGGATCGTTGCTGACCGATCCTGCCTTCTACGCGCTGGCGATCCCGGCGGTGATCCTGCTGGGATTGAGCAAGGGCGGTTTTGCCGGGCTCGGGACGGTCTCGCTGCCGATGATCGCGCTGGTGATCTCGCCGATCCAGGCGGCGGCGATCCTGCTTCCGATATTGATCGTGCAGGATGCCGTCAGCGTCTGGTCGTTCCGTCGCGAATGGAGCGGTCGGATCATCGCCGAGCTGCTGCCCGGTGCGATCGTCGGGATCGGACTTGGCTGGCTGCTCGCCGCCCAGGTCTCGGTGAAGGCCGTGATGGCGGCGCTCGGCGCGATCACCATCGTGTTCGCCGCACAGCGCCTCTGGGTCGAGCGGCACGGCACGATCGCGGCGGCGGCCAATGCTCCGGCGTGGATCGGCGCGCTGTTCGGCCTCGTATCGGGTTTCACCAGCCAGATCGCGCATGCCGGTGCGCCGCCCTTCCAGATGTGGGTGATCCCCAGGCGGCTCGATCATCTGACGTTCGCGGGAACCACAGCGATCTTCTTCGCCGCGGTCAACTGGATCAAGGTGCCGGCCTATTGGGCGCTCGGCCAGTTCAACCATGAAACATTGATGACCGCCGCGGTGCTGATGCCCGTCGCGATCCTGTCGACCTTTGGCGGCGTGAAGCTGATCCGGCATGTCTCGGCCGATCGCTTCTATCGCGCGATCTACGTGCTGATGCTTCTGGTCGGCGCAAAGCTGCTGTGGGACGGTCTCGTCTGAGGGGAGACAGTCAAAGCCTGACGGGGGAATGCCGGCCTCTTATTTCAGCAAGCCGATCTCGCGCAGGCGCTGGAACAGATAGTCGTCGGCGGTGATCGGCTCGGGATAGCGGTCGGGATTTTCCGCGCTGATGCAGCCGGGCAGGGTCCGGATCTCGAAGTCCGAACGCAGATGCAGGAAAAAGGGCATCGAATAGCGCGGCACGCCGCGGCGTTCGGGCGGCGGATTGACCACCCGATGCGTGGTCGACGGCAGCACATGATTGGTCAGCCGCTGCAGCATGTCGCCCACATTGACCACCATCGCGCCTTCGGGCGGCTTGATCGGCAACCAGCGGCCATCGCGGTCGAGCAATTGCAGCCCCGATTCCTCGGCGCCGAGCAACAGGGTGATGAGGTTGATATCCTCATGCGCGCCGGCGCGCACGCCAGGCGCTTCGGCGGAGACCGGCGGATAATGGAGCAGGCGCAGCACGCTGTTGCCCAGGTCGACCGGATCGACGAACCAGTCCGGAGCCAGGCCGAGGTGCCGCGCGATCGCGGAAAGCAGCCGCGCACCGACCCGGTCGAACGCCGCATAAAGTTCGGTGAAGGTTTCGTGGAATCCCTCGGGCCGGTCGGGCCAGAGATTGTCGGGCATGGTCGCGCGGTAGCGATGGCCCGGGGGCAGGTCGCGGCCGACATGCCAGAATTCCTTCAGGTCATGCTCGCTGGCATCCTTGGCGATCTCGGTCCCGAACGGGGTATAGCCACGCGCGCCGGCCTTTCCGGGCAGATAATATTGCTTCTTGTACGCGGTGGGCTCGTCGAAGAACGCCTTGGTCAATGCCCAGGCCCGATCGATCAGCGCCGGATCGATGCCATGATCGGCGATCACCGCGAATCCGTAACGCTCGAACGAGGCGCCGAAATCGCGCGCGAACGCTTCGGGGTCGCGCTCTTCGTCGGCGAGCGACAGCGGCGGGACGGCGGAGGCGGGGGTGTCGAGCATGGAAGTCATCCTTTGGCCCTTTGGGTCCGGACCTTAATCTAGAGTGATTTCGAGGCAGGTGGAATCACCTGCCGACTCGGAAATCACGGAGAACAAAGGACGTCTAGAGTCGATCCGGTTCAACCTGAACCGGATCGACTCTAGCGACTCGAATCCGGTGCGAACAGAGGCTGTGACCCAGACCACAGCGCGGCCGGTGCCGAGCGGGCATCAGCATTGCCGGCAGGGGGCGATTCGCGATGCAGACGATCTTCTATGTGATGGCGATCCTGGGATGCGGCGATGCCGGTACCGGCTGTCAGGCAGTCCGGACGCCGCCCACGCGTTATGCAAGCGCCGCGGCCTGCCGTGCCGCGGCGGAAACCGCGCTGATGGCACATACCGATCTCGATTATCCGTTGTTGCGTGTTGATTGCCGCAAGACGATCCGGCCGGCCGCGGTGACCCGGCCCGGCTGACGCGATCTTCGAAGGCGGGGGACTGTCCGGAATCGGTCAAAAGAATGATCGACCGCTCGGGACCGTCCGGATTGGGCGCGCCGTGCGCCATGGATTGGTAAAATCCGCCAATATTAGTGGATATATTCGCCGCCATTTTTCGGATTTAAAGAGAAAAACGCCGTGATTCCGCGGAATCGCGAAACTGGCACGCTCCATGCAATGTTGCTGGCATCTCCGCTCGATGGTCGGGCGGAACGCTGAAAACTCAGGGAGTGATCAAATGTCCATCGACCTTTCCAACGTCCAGCGCGCCGCGGTTTCGCTGGTTGGCGCTCTGTTCCTCGCCACCGTCTTCGTCGGCACCGCTGTGGCGCCGTCCGAAGCCCAGGCTGCAGTCGTCGTCACGCCGGTCCGTTGAGGACCGGCGTCCGACCCCGGACGCATCACATCATATTCTGACAGGAAACCGCAGACATGACCGGCCGCTTCGCTCTCGACAAGACCAACGCCAAGGTGATGGGCGTCTGCGCCGGCTTCGCGCGCTGGACGGGCATGGACCCGACGATCGTCCGCATCGCGGCTGTGGCGTTGACGCTGCTCGGCGTTGGATCGACGATCATCCTCTATCTGATCGTCGGCATGATCGCGCCGAACGCCTGACGCCCTCGCGCCGCGCCGCTCAGCGCGACCGCGCGCGCAATCCCTCGGACCGCGCGGGATCCGCAAGCACCGAACCCTCGAACTGACCGATCGGGCGGGGTTCGCTGATCAGATAGCCCTGGACCTGGGTACAGCCCTGCAGCCGCAACTGGTCGAGCTGCTCTTCGGTCTCCACACCTTCCGCCACAACCTCGAGATTGAGCCCGCGGCCGAGCGAGATGATCGCCTGGACGATCGAGCGGGCATGGCTGTTGTGCAGCATGTCCGCGATGAAGGATCGATCGATCTTGACCTTGTCGAACGGGAATTGCCGGAAATAGCTCAGGCTGGAATAGCCCGTTCCGAAATCGTCCATCGCGATCTGCACGCCGGTTTCACGCAGGCGGCCGAGGATCTCGACCCCGCGTTCGGCATCCTGGACAAAAACGCCTTCGGTGATCTCGAGTTCGAGCCGCTCGGGCGGCAGCCCGGCATCGGCGAGCGCGTGTGCGACGGTATCGCAGAGATCGGCATAGGCGAATTGCGCGGGCGACAGATTCACCGACAGCTTGAGCGGTGGATCCCAGCGCGCCGCTTCGGCGCAGGCCGTCCGCAACACCCATTCGCCAAGCTCGATGATGAGGCCGCTATCCTCGGCGATCGGGATGAAATCGTCGGGCATCATCAGCCCGCGTTCCGCATGATTCCAGCGTACGAGCGCTTCGAAGCCCTCGACACGCCCGGTCTCCATCCCGACCAGCGGCTGATAGTCGATATGCAGTTCGCCAAGCGCGATGGCGATGCGAAGATCGGCCTCCAGCGCCGCACGGCCGCGGGCCATCGCGTCCATCGCAGGCTCGAAGAAGCGGAAAACGCCGCGCCCGTCGGCCTTGGCGCGATAGAGCGCCAGATCAGCATGGCGAAGCGCGACAGCCCCTTCCTCCGCGTCGCTCGGGATCATCGCGATGCCCAGGCTGGCGGAGATGCGCAGCACCTGACCGTCGATGGTGACCGGCCGGTTGAGCCGTGCCAGGACCCGCCGCGCGATCGAAGCGACGTCGATGTCGATGTCGCGCATCTTGCACATCATCGCGAATTCGTCGCCGCCCAGCCGCGCCGGCAGCATGCCCGGCATCGACAGGTCCCTGAGCTGGTCGGCGACATGGCGCAGCAGCTCGTCTCCGACCGGATGGCCGTAAATGTCGTTGATCGTCTTGAAGCGGTCGAGGTCGAAGCAGAAGATCGCGACCTCGTCCCCGGGGCCGCGCTCGGTGGCGGCAGTGGCGACGCTGGCGTTGAACAGCGAACGGTTGGCGATGCCGGTCAGCGGATCGTGATAGGCGAGATGGTGGATGCGCTGCTCCGCTTCCTTGCGGGCACGGATATCGCTGATCACGAGCACGGTGTGCGGTTTGCCGCGCCAGGAAATCGGCCGCGCCGTCACCTCGACGTCGATCGTCTCGCCATCCTGTGCGCTCAGCATCATTTCGCGGGTCTGGCCCGATTCGATGAGCTGGGTGAGCGACCGCGGATCGGCGAGCGCGGGCAGCGTGGCCGCAAGCGGCGTGATCGCGATCCTGGGCCAGCCCGCGAGCGTGCGGAATGCCGCGTTGACGTCGACGATCCGGCTGCCTTCGACCACCGCCAGTCCCTCGATCGCGGCGTTGGCGAAATCGGTCACGCGCTGCTGTTCGGCGATGCGCCCCAGGGCGAGGCGATGGTCGAACCACAAATGCATGCCGCCGACCAGGATCAGCATGAAGGCGCCGGCACCGATCAGCATGACGAGCGTGTCGGAATGCATGGCGTCGGCCGGCACGGCGATGCGCGGGTCGGGGGTGATGCCGGCGGCGGACATCGCGGTGAAATGGAGCCCGCAAATGGCGAGGGTGAAGAGGAGAGCGCTGGCCGGCACCGACCAGCGGCGCAGCCTGCGCCGGGCGATCAGCGCGAGCCACGCAAAGCCTGCGCCGACGATCAGCGAGGCAAGCACGATCTGCGCGTCCCAGCCGACATGACCCTGCACGCGCAATGCGGCCATGCCGACATAATGCATCGTCGCGATGCCCGCGGCGAGCACGAGCGCAGGCAATGGCGAAAGCGAACGCCGCCGCGTGCGCAGCTCCAGCCACCAGCCGAGGCCGCTCATCGCGACCGCCGCGACGATCGAGAGCAGAGTCAGCGTGACGTCATAGCCGACCGGCAACCGCGGCTCATAGGCGACCATCGCGATGAAATGGGTGGACCAGATGCCGAGGCCGGTGGCGAGGCCGGCAAGCGCGATCCATTGCGGCCGCCGGCTATGGCGCAGCGCCGATGCGCGCCTGGCGACGAGCATCGCAAGGACGGTTGAGAGCGCGCAGATGATCGCCGCTAAAATGACCAGCCGATGATCGTGCTGTTCCACGATACAGGCATAAACCCGTAGCAAATCTTTCCCCCGACGCGGTTGCGCGACTTCCATTCTTGCTTAGGGCGGCAAGCGTTAAGGAAGCGCGAATCGTTCGCACCAGGCGATGCGATCATAAGGACCTTCAGCTAGCCGCTTCAAAGCCGGATGATTTGCGCGTAGGTTGCCGCATCCGCCCCCGGGGAGAAGGTGCCGTTCCATGAAGACGCTTCGCATTGCCATTGTCGCCGCCGCGTTGCTTGCGCTCGCCCCTGCCCAGGCCGCGCTCGCCCCCGGTGCCAGGGCGCCCGATTTCACCACCCAGGCTTCGCTTGCCGGAAAGCCGTTCAGCTTCAGCCTGTCGCGCGCGCTCAAAAAGGGGCCGGTGGTGCTCTATTTCTATCCCAAGGCCTTCACCAAGGGCTGCACGATCGAAGCGAACATGTTCGCCGAGGCAACCGCCGATTTCGCGAAGGCGGGTGCGACCGTGATCGGGATCTCCGCCGACAAGATCGACGTGCTCAACGAATTCTCGCGCAAGGAATGCCGCGACAAGTTCGCGGTCGCCTCCGCCAGCCCGGCGGTGATCAAATCCTATGACGTCGTCTTCGCCGCCAAGCCCGAATTTTCGGATCGCACATCCTATGTGATCGCGCCCAACGGCAAGATCCTCTACGCCCATTCGGAAATGAACCCGGCCGACCATGTGAAGAACACGCTCGCCGCGGTTCAGGCCTGGAAGGCCAAGCACAAGCGCTGAAGGTACAGTCAATCGGCCCATGCTGGTCTGCAAATGGCGCTCCCCTGCGCTTCCGGTGCTCACGTACTGAAATACGCTGTGCGCCGGTTCTCGGAGATCACCATTTTCGACTCAGCATGGGCCGATTGCTAGAAGCTGCGGCCGTCGACCTGGGTGATTCTGACGGCACTCAGGTCGATGCCCTCGATGCAGCGCAGATTGACCGCCGCCATCTCCGAGCCGTCGGGGCCGGTGCCTTCGGCATAGGGCGCGCAACCACAGGTGCCGCAGAAATGGTGCGCGATGGTGTGTTTGTTGAAGCGATAGGTGTGCAGCTCACCCTCGACCGGATCGAGCGTCAGCACGCCGCGCGGCACGAAGGCGAGCAGATAGCCCTTTCGTGAGCAATGCGAGCAATTGCATTCCATCGCCTCGTCGAGCGGTGCGTCGACATCGAATGCGACGTTCCCGCAATGGCAGCTTCCGCGATTGGTCATGATCCACCTCCAACCTCACCCGTCCTAACGGGATCCGGTGCCGCCATCAAGAACAAAAAGAGAACATCAGGCGAGCTCAGCGAGAAAGTCGCCGCTTTCGATCCGTTTCGCGGCATCGACCGGCCATGCATAGACATAGGTCCAGGCCATGCGGCTCCGCCCGTCATGCGTTACGGCGATGCGTGCGCGGCGATATTCGTGCGGTTCCGCGTCATCGCGGCTGCAGCGTTCGTAGATGTCGAGTGACGCCAGCAGGGCGTCGGGATCGGCCGCTTCGAACAAGGCGCCGTGCACCGGCTCGCCGGCGTCCGCATCCGCCACGAGGCCGGGATAATGCGCGATGCGATAGAGCCTGCCCGGTGCCGATGCGGGGCCAAGCCAGCGGCCATGCCCGGTCATCCGCGCTTCGGCCGATCCGCCCGGTCGCAACGTGCCATAGACGAAGATCAGCGCATGGTCGGCATCGGCCATGCCGTCACCCGCCGGGCGTATCGACGATCAGGTCGTCGGTCACCGTCATGGTGAAGACGGGGACGTGGTCCGGTGGCGTCTCGGCGACGGCATCGACGAACATCGCGCGCGCCTCGGCGTCGTCATAGACCATCTTCACGTCCATCGCCGCCTGCCAGCTCGCCTCGTCGGGCCACATCGCATAGCCGACGAAACGGCCATCGCGGTCGCGGTGAAGGCGTGATCCATAGCTGCCATAGATGCGGGTGATCGCGTGCGTGCCGCGACGCCAGGCTTCGCGGAACTGCTCTTCCTTGCCGGGATGGACGCGCCACCAATAGACGGCGACGAACATCAGCCCAGCCGCGCGGTCAGCGCCTCGGCGGCCGCGGGCGCGCGGACCTTGGCGCCGTTGATCATGAAGACGAATGTGTCGCGATCGCCCTGTGCCCATGCCCTTGCCCGCTGCGCCCAATCGTCGAGCGCGGCGGCCGAATAGCCGGTCTCGATCTCCTCCTCGGCACTTTGCAGCCGGGCATAGGCGAAATCGGCGGTGGCCTCGTCGATGGTCGGATAGCCCGCCTTGTCGGCGAAGACGATCGCGGCGCCGGCATCGCGCGCCAGATCGACGAACGCCGTATCCTCGAAGCTTTCATGCCGTACCTCGAGTGCGTGGCGCAGCGTCACGCCATCGACGCTGGCCGGCAGCAATTTCAGGAAGGCGCCGAAATCCTCGCGATCGAACTTCTTGGTCGGCATGAACTGCCAGAGGATCGGGCCAAGCTTGTCGCCAAGCGCCGACAGCCCCTGATTGGCGAATTTGGCGATCGATTCGCCGGCATCGGCCAGCACGCGCCGGTTGGTGCAGAAGCGCGAGGCCTTCACCGTGAAGACGAAATCCTCGGGCGCGGCGTCGGCCCATTTGCGGAAGCTCTCGGGCTTGAAGCTGCTGTAATAGGTGCCGTTGATCTCGATCGCGCTCATGCGCGAGGCGGCGTGCTCGAGTTCGCGCGCATGCGGCAGCTTGTCGGGATAGAAAGTGCCGCGCCATGGCTCATAGGTCCATCCACCGATTCCGACCCTGATGCGTCCGGCGCTCATCATTCCGTCTCCCTCGTTCAGCCGTGCACGGCGCAGCTCACCATCCAGAGCGGTGCGACATTGCCCTGGAGCATCATGTCGTACGTCACGCCCTTGGGGCCGCGCTTGCCGCCCGCATCGACCCAGCGGGCGCCGCGTTTCGGCACGATGATTTCTTCCGACCATGCCGTCGGGATGAGGCCCGAACGGCCCGTGTCGCCGACCGAGAAGCCGAACGCCACCTTCATCTCGACCGGCCTGACGCGCAGGTCGTTCTCCATCCCGATCCGTGCGGTCCAGCGTCCGTCGCTGGAAAAGCGGACCCAGCTCGCTTCGGGCGTCCCGCCGATCATCCGTGTCCGTCCGGCCTGGCCGAAGGGGTGGGTGGCCCTGAGCGACCAGGTGACGCTTTTGGTCTTGCCCTGTTTGTTCACCGTCCGCGCCAGTTCCCTGGCGTCGATGGTGTAGGTCGCGCCGCATGCCATCGCCGTGCCCATGGCGGCGTGCGCCAGCGCCAATGCGCCCAGCCAGCGTGCGGTCATTCCAGTCTTGCGCAAACCCCGTCTCCCGATACGCGAGCGGCATGCTTTAGAGCCTGATCGGTTGAGGTGGAAGCGCGAAGCGTTCCCGGCGAAAGCGTGAATCGGGCTCTCGGCCCGCGGTCGAACCCGATCGCCTGTATTGGCCGGGTTTCGGGTGGCGGCGGCATCGAATCGGTCTTCCCATTTGTTCGCTGTTTGTTCTAATCTCGGGCCATGCAGACTCGATTCGATTTCGGCGGATCCGATCTCGAGCGCTGGCGGCAAAAGCTGGCGCCGTTTCTGGTGGACGTGGCATTGCGTCCGCCGCGTCGCCCGACAAGCGAACTCATCAAGGCGATGATCAGCGGCCGGACGCTCGATGCCGACTCGCTTGCGGCCTACGAGAATATCGTACGCTGGTTTCGGTCGCCCCGGCGATTGGCCAATGCGACGGCCGTCGAGATCGAACCGGTGATCGCCGGCGTGAACCATCCCGCGATCAAGGCGGACTGGCTTTCCCGCGCATTGCAGGCCATCGGGCGCGACCGGCCCGATTATCGGCTGGAGTTTCTGGGTGGCGTGCCGCTGGCCGACGCGCTTGCCTATCTCGAGAAATTGCCGGGCGTCGGGCGCAAGGTCGCGGCGTCGGTGCTCAATGCCAGCACGCTGCGCCGCCCCGTCTTCATCGTCGATACGCATGTACTGCGCGTCCTTCGGCGCCTCCATTATGTGCGATCCGTCGCCGATTATCCCGAAGCGAGCGAGGCGGTGACCGCCGATCTGCCCCATTGGTCGGGCGAGGAATTGCTCCTGCTCCATATCGCGATGAAGCGGCTCGGACAGCGCCACTGCCATCACCGTTCGCCCTATTGCCGGGGCTGTCCGCTGGCGGGCGAATGTCCCGGGCCGTGAGGCTGCGGACCGGCCGTCAGCGGCCAGCATTTATGGATGATATGCCGCGTCTGCCCATGGAGGCTCTCGACCAGCCAGAGCTGGTCGGCACTCCAGCTGATCGGATCGATCGGCTGCGCTGGTGCCCGTTTGCCGCCATAGCCAAGCGTGACATGCGGCTTGAAAGGCGACCAGAGTGCCGGGTTGAGGCCGATCGCGGTCGCGATCTCCACTTGCAGCACGTTGAATCCGCGCAACGGCTCGCTCGGTTTCAGCAGTGCGCGACTGCCCGCGGCAATGATCGTGTCGAATATCAGGGCGCACGACGGCAGCGTCCGATCGGCAAGCGCGTCGACGATCAGCGCGATCACGCCATGCGGCGTCTCGTCGTAACCGCCGCCGGTCCCGATCGTCACATGGAGCCTGTCCTCGGTCACGGGCGTTCCTACCATCGACGGCAGGCACCAATGCGCGATTTCGCGTCGCACGGCCGGCGGCGGCGGCAGGAAGAAATACACCCGATGACGGCGATGCCGATTCATAGCGGAGACCCCTGGAGCGACGTCAGGTCGGGCGGGACCACCCGGCGGCATACACATCGCGACGATTGACCCAGCCGCGTCCAACGAGTCGGGCGCGGGCTTTTCATTATAGAACATATAAGGAACATTTGAACCCCGATCAAACAAGGAAACGCAATCATGAACGAGATTATCCGAGGCGGATTCCACCATATCGACCTCAACGTCAGCGACCTCGCGGCATCGCGGCGCGTCTATGGCCTGCTGCTCGAATTTCTCGGCTATCGGCTGGTGAAGGACGAAGCCGATGGCTGCGAATGGGATCTTGCCGGCGACGGGCACGGTGCCGCGCTGGGCCTCAAGGCCTGCGATCCGGCGCTGCGCGACCATGTCCATCGCCGCTACGCACCGGGGCTGCACCATCTCGCCTGGCGCGCGCAGAGCCGGGCCGATGTCGACGCGCTGCACGATCTGCTGGTCGAACACGGCGTGACGGTGCTCGATGCCCCGGCGCATTATCCCGAATATTGGGGCGATTATTATGCGGTGTTCTTTGAGGATCCCGACGGGATGAAGCTGGAGGTCGTCCATGCGCCGGGATGGATCTGAACCTGCTGGTTCCGATCACCAAGCTGGTCTAGCATCTGAAGCAGCGTGGAGTAGGACGATGAGACAGCGGCGGTTGGGAACGGCGTTGGGCGTGCTCGCACTGCTGTCGGCCTGTGGCGGCGGTGGGGGTGGCGGAGCGAGCGGCGGCGTCACGCCGACACCGACACCGACGCCTACCCCGACTCCCACCCCAACCGCATGTTCGCTACGCGACCGCCAGACCTGGGCGGCGGCTCAATTGCGCGAATGGTATCTGTTTCCTGAGACTTTGCCGGCCACGCTCGATCCGGCCCCCTATCCGACCGTCGATGCCTATATCGATGCGCTGACCGCGACCGCGCGGTCGCAGCGCCGCGACCGTTTCTTCACCTATCTGACCTCGATCGCGGAGGAGGACGCCTATTACGCATCGGGCGCCAGCGCGGGCTTCGGATTCCGCCTGTCGACCGATACCGCGCAGCGCCGCGTGATCATCGCCGAGGCGTTCGAGGGCGCACCGGCGCTCTCCGCCGGGATCGATCGCGGCACCGAGATTCTCGCGATCGGCGCCAGCGCGGCATCGTTGCGGACGGTCAGCGATATCATCGCCGCCGAAGGAAGCGCCGGCGTCACCAATGCTCTGGGCGCGTCGACCGCGGGCGTCAGCCGGACCTTCCGGGTGGTCGATGGCGCCGGCACGCGGACGGTGACGATGGCCAAGGCCGATTATTCGCTGACGCCGGTCTCCGCGCGCTACGGCGCCAGGGTCATCGACGATGGCGGCCGCAAGGTCGGCTATGTCAATCTGCGCACCTTCATCACCACTGCCGATCCGGCCCTGCGCAACGCCTTTGCCGATTTCCGGGCGCAGGGCGTCACCGACGTCATCGTCGACCTGCGCTATAATGGCGGCGGTCTGGTCTCGATCGCCGAGCTGTTCGGCGATCTGCTCGGGCGCGATCGCTTCACCTCGGATGTCATGTCCTACACCGTCTTCCGCCCCGAAAAATCGGCCGAGAACGAGACCCGCAATTTCCGGCCGCAGCCGCAATCGGTCGCGCCGACGCGGATCGCATTCATCGGTACGGGCGGGACGGCCTCGGCCAGCGAACTCGTCATCAATGCCTTCATTCCCTATCTGCACGCCCGCGCTGCGCTGATCGGTACCAACACCTATGGCAAACCCGTGGGCCAGATCGCGCTCGACCGTGCGGCCTGCGACGATCGGCTGCGCGTGATCGCCTTCGCGACGCAGAACAGCGCGCGCCAGGGCGATTATTATGACGGGTTGGCGGGTAAGATGGAGGCAAGCTGCCAGGCGGCCGACGACCTCACCCGCCCGCTCGGCGATCCGCAGGAACAATCGGTCGCGCGGGCGCTCGATTTCCTCGCCGGGCGAAGCTGCACGCCGATCGCGCCGGGGCCGAGCGCCCAGGCATTCCGTGGCGGTCCCGCGCGGTTCGAACTGTTGACTCCTGACCGGCCGTCCACCGCGCAAAGGGAAGTACCGGGTTCCTTCTGAGCGAATCGTGCGAATTGATGCCCGGATCGGCCGGGCTTCGCGCTATGGACGACACAGAGGCGCCTGCCTCGCGAAGGAACATGTCATGGCGAAGAGCCAGAAGAAATCGAACAAGGAAATCCGCAAACCCAAGGCGGAGAAACCCAAGAAGCTCAATGCGTCCAATCCCTCGACCAAGCCCGGCCCCGTCGGCCTGGTGACGATCAAGAGCTGAAGGGGCCGGCTATGGCGGCGGAAGAAGACGCGTTCGTCTATGACGAGGCGAGCGGCGAATGGATCAGTGCCGACGAGGCGGCGGCGCGTGCGCCGGTCGAGGGCGTCGAGGTGCGCGACGCCGTCGGCAATCTGCTTGCCGATGGCGATCAGGTGACGCTGATCAAGGACCTCAAGGTGAAGGGCGCCGGCCAGACGCTCAAGCGCGGCACGCTGATCAAGTCGATCCGCCTGACTGGCGACCCGCAGGAGATCGACTGCCGCCACGACGGGATCAAGGGCCTGGTGCTGCGTGCGGAGTTCGTGCGCAAGCGGTGAGGCATCAGACCAGGCGGATAGGTCGCGCGGATCCGTTCGGTGGAGAAAGACCTTCGGTCATCGAAGCATCCCCTGCCGCGTCAGCGGCTATAGCATGGCGCTGGACGGGGGGAGGCAGCCATGACGCCAAAACGGATACAATTGGGCATCGCATCGGTGTTCTTCATCCTCGGCGGATGGGCATTGCTGGCGCCACGCAGCGTGATCGACCTGTGCTTCCTACCCGAATATCGGACGGGCACGGCGATCCTGCCCTTCGCCATTGCCTGTTTCGGTGCGCAGGCGATGATCTCCGGGCTATTCGCGGCCTTCAGCCGTTTCACCCGCACCACCTTCCTCGCTTATGGCGTCGCGCTCATTCCCTTCTTCGCGTTCAATGCCTGGTTCACGTTCGTCGACCCGGTCTTCACCTGGGTCGGGCTGCTCGATGCGCTCGGCAATGCGGTGATGCTCGCATTGTGCGTGCTGGGATGGCGCCGGGCCGAGGCCTGACCCGCTTCCCCGGGCATTGATGCAACGCGCTATGACGTCAGCGACGCTTCGCCGTCCTTCGCGGTGGCGGGGATGCCGGCATCTGCGAGCAGCCGCACCAGCAGGCCGGTGGCTTTCTGGAGCTGCAGGACATCGGCCTTCTCGCCGATCGCGGTGGTCGCCATCATGCCCGCCGTGAAGATCCGCAATATATAGGCGGCATCCGCCGTCGAGACCTGCGGCAGCGCTTCGTCCGATGCTTGCAGATGCAGCAGGCTCTGCGCGATCGACCTGTCGAGCTGACCGAGATTCTTCTGAAAGATCGCACGCAGTTCGGGTTGCGAAAGACTGTAGGTCCATGCCTCCAGTTCGAACCGGCTCGACGAGGCATTGCCGCGATGGCCGTAGGACAGCAGGCGTGACGCCAGCGCGTCGGCTCGATCGATCTGCTCGAGTGAAAGGATATCGGAGCCATGCTCGCCAGCGATGGCGAGGATCACGGCGTCCTTGCTCTCGAAATAGCCGTAAAATGTGCCTTTGCTGACACCCGCCTCCACGCAGATCTGTTCCACCGTCACGGTCATGCCATGCGTATTGAGCGAACGATGCGCGGCCTGAAGGATCTCGGAGCGACGTCTTGCGGCGGTTTCTGGCCTGATTTTCGGCATGGCGCCAAGTTTAGCCATTGCCCCTCCCGGTGCAATGCCCGTTGACAAAATGACTGATGAGTTCATTTTGTGGCGCGGAGCGACCCAGGGGGAAGAGATGGAAAAGCGGAAAATCGGCGTGCACGCCGGGCTGGCGGGCGGCACTTTCGCCATTGTCGCAGCGCTTGCGGTTCCTGCGCAGGCGCAAACCGAAACCGGCGCGGATGCCGAATGGAGCGAGATCGTGGTGACGGCGGCGAAGCGCGCGGAACGCGTTCGCGACATTTCCGGATCGGTCAGCGCGTTCGACGAAGCCGCGCTCGAGACCGTCGGTGCGCGCAGCCTCGCCGACTATCTCACCCGCACGCCGGGTGTCGTCTTCAACCAGACCGTGCCCGGAAATTCGGCGGCGATCATTCGCGGCGTCGCCACCACCACCGGCATCGCCCAGGCCCAGGGCACTACCGGCTATTTCATCAACGACGTGCCGATGACCGATCCATTCTATTCGGGCGGCATCCCGGACATCGACACGTTCGACGTCGACACTGTCGCCATCCTCCGCGGCCCGCAGGGCACCTTGTTCGGATCGGCCTCGCTCGGCGGCGCGATCAACTATCAGGCGCGTCGTCCCAATCTTGCCGGGATCGAGGCCCATATCCGCGGCACTTATGAAACGGTGCGCCGCGGCGAGGACGGTTATTCTGCCAATGCGATGCTGAACCTGCCAGTCATTTCGGACAAGCTCGCGATCAGGGGCGTTTTCGGTCACCGCCGGATCGGCGGTTTCGTCGACAATCTCGGTACCGGTGAAGACGATTCCAATCGGACGACGATTAATGGCGGGCGTGTCCAGGTGGCGTTCCGACCTGCAGAGGGTACCACCATCAACTATCTCTTCCTGCGCCAGGTCCAGCGCACCCGCGATATCGGATCGACCGAACCGGCGATCGGTCCGTACGAAAAACGGACGCTGATTCCCGAACCCTTCCGCTATGCCACCACCATCCACAATCTGCGGCTCGATCAGGATCTGGGGTTCGCGTCGCTGACCGTGACCGCGACACGCCGCGCCAAGATATTTTCCGGGCAGCAGGATTTCCCGAGCTTCGCAGGCGGCGCGCTGGCGGGCTATGCGCCGATCGCGTTTCTCGAACCGGGCACGATCCGCGGCGAGACGGTCGAGGCGCGGCTGACATCGCCGACCGGCCAGCGTTTCGAATATCTGGTCGGCCTTTTCCACGACCGGACACGGCAACGGATCGTCAATCAGCTCGACGCACCCGCCGCCGCGGGCGATTTCGGAACGCCGATCCTGCTCGATGCGATCGTTCCCGTCCAAGGCCGCGAAAGCGCCCTGTTCGGAGAGGGAAGCTGGCGCCCTAGCGACACGATCAAGCTCACCGCCGGCGGCCGCCTGTTCCGCACGCGGCTCGCGTCGACGACGATCACGTCGGGGCCGCTCGTCGGTGCGACGACCATTGCCGGGGGGAATTCCCGCGAGACCGGCTTCTCGCCCAAGCTTTCGCTGACCTGGACGCCCGATCCGGACCTGATGATCTATGCGCTGGCATCGCGCGGTTTCCGGTTCGGCGGGCCGAACATCGCCACCGACCCCCAATTCTCCATCCCGCCCCAGTTCGACTCGGATGCGCTGTGGAATTACGAGATCGGCGCACGCGCCACGCTCATGGACGGCCGTCTGCTGCTCGACGGCACGGTCTATTGGATCGACTGGAGCGACATCCAGGTCACCCAGTCGAGCCCGGGCGGATTCACCTATACCGCCAATGCCGGCCAGGCGCGCAACCGCGGCTTCGAAGCGAGCGCGCGCCTGCGCCCCTCGCGGGGGCTCACCATCCAGGGTTCGGTCACATATCTCGATGGGGAGCTGCAGCGCGATTTCTCCTCCGCGGCCGGCCTTGTCCGTGCGGGATCTCGCCTGCCGGGGGCATCGCGCTGGCAGCTCTCGGATTCGATCACCTATGAGGCGGCGGAGATTGCCTATCGGCCGAGCATTTCGCTCAGCCATCGCTACGTCTCGCGCGCACCGGGAGAACTCAGGCCCCTGCCCCGGATGCAAGGCGGATATCATCTCGTCGATCTGCGCATTGGCGCGCAGATCGGCGCGTTCGGCGTCGCCGCCTTTGTCGACAATATCGCCGATGCGCGCGGCGTCTCGCAATCGACCTCCGGCCTGGTGCGCGGGCCGATCCAGTATCTCGTCCGCCCGCGGACCATCGGATTGACGCTGGACTATCGTTTGTGACGACGCGCCTGCTCGCGGCGACGATCGCTGCCCTGCTGTCGCTGACGCCATCTTATGGTCAGGCGCCGGCACCGTGTGAGCAAGACGGGATCGGCCGCGACAGTTTCTGCGCGCTCGGGCCCGTGCGGCTGCATTTCGTCGATTATGGCGGCGAAGGGCCACCGCTGATCCTGCTTGCCGGGCTGGGAAGTTCGGCGCGGATCTTCGACAGCTTTGCCCCCCTTTTGCGGCGCGGCCACCGCGTCCTGGCGATCACCCGCCGCGGCTATGGCCAGTCCAGCGATGCGGCCGATGGGAATTATTCGAATGCGGCGCTGGTGAGTGACGTCATCGGCCTGATGGACCGGCTGGATATCGGCCGCGCCTCCTTTGTCGGCCACAGCATTGCGGGCGGCGAACTGGCGACGCTGGGTATCGACCATCCCGGCCGCGTCGAGCGCCTGATCTATATCGACGCGGCATATGACCGGTCGGCGGTCCCGGCCTTGATGGCGGCAATGCCTCCGATGCCGGGGCCGCCCGCCGAGATTCGCGCGGATGTGCGGAAATTCATCCAATGGCGCGCGCGATCGCTGGGCGTGCGGCCGACTTCGGTCGCGGCCGATATCGTCGCCACGCTCCGCCAGGGGACGGCCGGCGCCGTTCCAAGGACCAGCGATGCGGTGGCCGCCGCCATTCTCGCGGGCGACATCGCCGCGCCGGAGCCATGGCAAGCGATCGCAGCACCTTCGCTCGCTTTCTATTCGTCCAAGGACGTCGTCGAACAATTGCCGCCGGACGCGAGCAACGAACAGCGGACCGCCTTTGTCGATTATTCGATCAGGATGCTGAGACCCTGGATGCTGCGCGAACAAGCCGAATTCCTCGCACGCCGGCGATGCGGCATCGCCGTGGAGGTTCCGGACAGCAGCCATCATCTGTTCCTCGAGCGGCCCGCCTGGCTTGCCCGCAAGATCCTGGCGTTTCTGGCGGAGCCCTCGCCTTGCCGCGTCGCTGCCGTCGACTGATCCGCGCCACCTGACCTGGATCATCTGCCTCGCCATTTCCCGATCATGCTTGATATTGATACATTATCATATGATAATGGATTAAGAGTGCATCTGGCAGGGGAATATATGATGGGCAGATTGGCGATGGCGTCGTTGGCGCTGCTCCTGGCGGCGCCGCATGCGGTATCGGCACAGCCCGTGCAACCGGTACAGCCGGTCGCGCCGCTTCACGATGCCGATTATCCGGGCGTCATCGGGCTGGCGATCGATGCGCGCGACGTGGCGCGCGCGATCGTTCGCGGCACGATGACGTTGCCCGTCCAGGCTGCGGGACCGATGACCATCTATTTTCCCCGCTGGGTGCCGGGCCATCACGCGCCGTCGGGGCCGATTGCGCGGATCGCCGGGCTGAGCGTGCGGGCCGGCGGCACCGATATCGGATGGAAACGCGATCCGGTGATGATGCATGCGATCCATATCACCGTGCCCGAGGGCGCCGACACCGTCGAAATCGCCTTCCAATATCTTTCGCCGACCGATCCGAGGATGGGCCGGATCGAGATCAGTCCCGACATGATCGACCTGCAATGGACGTCGATCGCGCCCTATCCGGCGGGCTATGCATCGCGCCGCATGACGGTGCAGGCGTCGGTGCGCCTGCCCGAAGACTGGCAGTTCGCGACCGCCTTGGCGACCGACGCCGTTGCCGACGGCGTGATCCGGTTCAAGCCGGTCGATTACGAGATCTTGGTCGATTCACCGATCGTGGCCGGACGCTATTCGAAACGACATGAACTCGGCACGATCACGGGCGCACCCGTCGCCCTGGCGATCTTCGCGGACCGGCCGGAACTCCTCGTCGCCAGCCCCGAACAGATCGAGGCGCATCGGCGGTTGATCGATCAGAGCTTCAGGCTGTTCGGCTCGCGCCATTTCGATCGTTACGATTTCCTGGTCGGACTGACCTCCAGGATCGGCGGTCTCGGCGCCGAGCACAGCCGGTCGAGCGAGAATTTCACCGTTCCCGATTATTTCACCCGATGGGCCGCGACCGCGCCGAGCCGGGAATTGCTGCCGCACGAATTCGTCCATAGCTGGAACGGCAAATTCCGCCGCGGCGCGGACCTGCTGACGCCGACGCTCGACACGCCGATGCAGAACAGCCTGCTCTGGGTCTATGAAGGGCTGACCCGGTATCTGGGTGCGGTGCTGTCGGTCCGGTCGGGGTTGCACAGCCTGCAGGAGGGGCTCGACAATTTCGCGCTGACCGCCGCCACGATGCAGAATCGCACGGGCCGGCAATGGCGCCCGCTGCTCGATACGACCAATCATTCCATCTATGCCGAGGGCGCGCAGCCCTGGCCCAATTGGCAGCGCGGATCGGACTATTATCTCGAAGGCCAGCTGATCTGGCTCGACGTCGATACGCGGATCCGGGCGCTGTCGGGCGGCAAGCGCAGCCTCGACGATTTCGTGCGCGCGTTCTTCTCGATCGGAGATGGTTCCTATCGGCCAGTCGCTTACACCTTCGATGACGTCGTGGCGGCATTGAACCAGGTCGCGCCCTGGGACTGGGCCGCATATTTCCGCGACCATGTCGAAAAGGTCACGCGCGACGCGCCGCTCGATGGCCTGGCGCGGGGCGGCTATCGCCTGGTCTTTACCGATACTCCGACCGATTTCTTCCGCAGCGACGAGGCGCAGCGCGGCGTCACCGATCTGGGCTGGTCGATCGGGCTGACCGTCGATGGCGGCGGCAGGATCGGCGATGTCGTCTGGGACGGGCCGGCCTTTGCCGCGGAGCTGACGATCGGCACGCAGATCGTTGCGGTGAATGGCCGGGCCTATGATGCCGAGGGACTCAAGCGCGCCATCGCGACGTGCACGGGCGGGGCGGAAAAGCTGACCCTGACCGTGAAGCGCAGCGATGTCGTGCGTGACGTCCGTGTCGGCTGTGCCATGGGCTGCGCTATCCCCGGCTCGAGCGCGACGCTGGCGTGCCCGCGCGGCTCGACGCGATCCTGGCGCCGCGCCGATAGCGGCGGTTCGGTGTGTCCCAACGGTCACATTTGGAGATATTCATTCATTTTCATATCCAGATTTCTATTTTATTTTAGGCATAAACTAATTATATGGATGACGACGGGCCAGGAGAGTTCGACCCAAGGATGCTGGAACACGGCGATGAGAGGGAGGGTAAATCAATGAAATCGATGACCAATCACATGCTGCGCACGATGGGGTGCAGCGTCGCCGCGATCGCGGCTCTGCTCGCTACGAGCGGCCCGGCCCGGGCGCAGGACACCGAAACCGGCGGGGAGTCGCAGGGGCTCGACGATATCGTCGTCACTGCCCAGCGCCGCAGCGAAAGCATCCAGGACGTGCCGGTTGCGGTCACCGCATTCGGGGCGCAGGAACTGCAGCGCGCGAACATCCAGGATGTCGGCGCCTATTTCCAGAACACGCCCAACGTCTTCATCACCGACAGCCCGATCCGCAGCGGCAACAATGTGTCGAGCAGTGCGCTCGGCCTCGCGCTGCGCGGCATCTCCAATGTCGGCGGCAACGCGTCGTCCTTCGGCATCTATCTCGACGATTTCAACATCTCGCATATCGCACTCAACCCGCATCTGATCGACATGGAGCGGATCGAGGTGCTGCGCGGGCCGCAGGGCACCTATTTCGGTCGCAACGCGTCGGGTGGCGTCATGAGCCTCAACACGCAGAAGCCGGATACGAAGCGCTTCGCGGGAGAGGCCAATGCGATGGTCGGCCGCTTCGGTACCTATGAACTGGGCGGCATGATCAACGTGCCGCTGAGCGACACGATCGCCGTCCGCGCCGCGGGCAAGTGGGAAACCTCCGACGGCGAGTTCAACAACAAGCACCCCGTCGGCGGCGGCAATGGCCGCGACTACAAGGCGGCACGGCTTTCGGCGCGCGCGACGCCCACCGATTCGCTGACGATCGACCTGTCGTATAATTATGCCAAGGAGCATGACGACGATTTCGGTCTGATCCACACCGGCGTGCTGAGCGACTTCATCAAGTCGATCTGCCCGGGCGTCACCTTCTCGTGCCCGGTCGATTCCAATCTCGGCTATTATCCGAACAATCGCCGCAACTATGCGCATGATGCGCCGCTGGTGGTGAACAACGAATATCACATCGCCGTCGGCCGCATCGCCTGGACGGGCGAGACCGTCGGCGTCACCAGCATCACCGGCTATGGCTCGGCGAAGTTCAATCGCAGCGGCGAGCTCGATTTCTCGAGCGTCGATTTCCTCCGCGAAGGCTTCAACTACGACAATCGCAAGAGCTTCTCGCAGGAGTTGCGCGTCCAGTCGGTGGGCAACAGGCGGCTCAAATGGATCGTCGGCGCGGTCTATGCGCGCGACAAGCATCGCGAGGGCGAGTTCATCGCGGCGGGCAAGCAGAATGATATCGGCCTGCCCGAGGATTTCCCGATCGAGCTGTCGCATTTCAACCAGAAGATCACGTCCAAGGCGGTGTTCGCCGAAGCGACCTTCGACGTCACCGACGCGCTGTCGCTGACCGCGGGCGCACGCTACTCGCACGACAAGCTCGACCGGTTCGAGGACCAGATCGAATTTGGCGGTCCGCTTCAGTCCGTGCGCGGCAGCCGCAGCTTCAGCGACGTCTCCCCCCGCTTCGCGATCAAATATGCCGCGTCGGACGATGTGAACATCTATGGCAGCATCTCCAAGGGGTGGAAGTCGGGCGGTTTCGAACTCGACCCGCAGCGTGCGCGCAGCGATTTCGGTGCCGAGACGCTGTGGAACTACGAGATCGGGGTGAAGAGCACGTTGCTCGACAACCGGCTGCGCGCCAATCTCGCATTGTTCTACATCGACTGGAGCGACGTTCAGGTCAGCTCGGGCGTGGTCGGGCGTGATGCCAACGGCAACATCATCAACTATGCCGGCATCTCGAACGCCGCCAGCGCGACCAGCAAGGGCGCCGAACTCGAACTGCTCGCCGCGCCGATCGACAATCTCGAGCTCGGGCTGAACATCGGCTATCTCAAGGCGCGCTTCGACAAATTCACCGATGCGCGCACCAATTTCGGCACGCTCGACCTGTCGGGCAAGCCGCTGCCCAAGGCGCCCGAATGGACGCTGTCGACCTTCGCGCAATATACCGCGCCGGTGACGGGCGACATCGATGCCTTTGTCCGCGGCGAATATTTCTACACCGACGATGCCTATACCACGGTGAACAACATCGCGGCGGTGATGGCCGGGCAGCCGCTCTTTCCCTATCTCGTCAAGAGCTATGGCAAGGTCAATCTGCGCCTCGGCCTCGAAAACGATCGTTTCCGCATCGCCGCCTATGTCGAGAATCTGTTCGACAAGAAATATTATACGGCCTCGTTCGACTTCGGTTTCGCGAACGGCGCGGCGGTGATGCCCGGGCTTCGTCGCTGGGGTCTTCGCGGCAGCATCAAATTCTGAGTTGGGTTTGACCCATCCGTATGGAAACAGCCCTACGATGTCATTCCCGCGAAAGCGGGAATCCCGCTTCTTCTTCTTTTTGATGCTTCACGGAAAAGCTGGATCCCCGCTTTCGCGGGGATGACACGGGGCGAACTGATCCCAGCCATCTCTGCATGGCAAAGGAAAACCCCCGTCGGCAAGGTGCCGGCGGGGGTTTTCCTTGATCGGGGCAGACCGATCAGCGCGGCTGGCTGGGCGTCCAGCTCAATATCTCGACCGCATAGCCTTCGGGATCCTTGAAGATGAAGGCGTGGATCGATCTTGTGTCGTCGAGCCGCGTGGTCTTGCGCTCTTCGCTGATCGCGATGCCCTGCGCGCGGACGCGATCATACCAGGCATCGACGGCGGCGACGCCATCGACCACAACCGTCACCATCACCGGCTTGTTGTCGGAGGGCCGCAGCGTGCCGTCCTTCGCATTGACCAGCCCCAGTGTGGCGGTGTCGGTCAGATTGAACAGCCGCACCCATGGCGGCGTATCCTCGGGCGCCTGGCCGAGCAGTCTCTCGTAAAAGGCCGCGGCGCGCGGCAGGTCGTTATAATAAAGGAAGGTCATCTGCCCTTTGACCGGGGCCGCGGCCGGTGGCGCCGGCCGCTCAGCATTGGCCGCCGGCAAGGCACAGGCCGTTCCCAACAGAGTAAGCGCCAAGCCGAATTTCCGCATCTCGATCTCCCAATTAATATGCGTTTTCATATGAAAAGATTTGACATAAATCCAGCACATTCTAGACTTCCGGGCCATTGGATCACCCCATGAAAGGACAGGAGATGGACGAGAAACTGGTCACCAGCCGCCGCCAGGCGCTGGGGCTTGCCTCGCTCGCGGTGGCGGGCGTTGCGGTCGGTGCGCCGGCCGTCGCGGCAGCGGCGACGACGGCAGTGACGGGCGCCGATCCGCGCCGGCCCACCGATGCCGAGCTTGCGCGCGTCACGCGCCTTTACGCCGGCGAGCTCGGCGGCGGCAGGGGAGCACGCTGACATGGCGATCTTCGAAGCTGAAAGCTGGTTTCCGATCCAGGGCAAGGAAGCCGAACACAAAGCCGCGATGACGAACTTCCTCAAATGGGTGGGCGCCAACCGTCATTTGTTCAAGGAATGGAAGAGCCTGCGCTATTATGTGAAGGAAATCGCGGGCCCCAATAGCGGGCGCCATTTCATCGTCTGGGAATATGAGGATCTGGCGAGCTTCGAGGCGTACAAGAAGCGCCGCGGCGACTATCCGGGCCCCTATGCCGAATATAAGAAGAACGATCCCTATCACCTGGGCGTGATGGATCATCGCAACATGGAAGTTGAGATCTGGTACGAGGTCGATCGGCCGCTCTGGCTCGAATGATCGCGGAACAGATGAAATGATACCGCCGCCCTCATCCCGACTGCCGGGCCGGGGGCGGCGAAGACGTGTGTTCAGGGAGAGTATCGATGGGCGATGCCGTCGTGGCGAGCCGCAAGCCGTTCTACAAGGAATTGAAAGCCGGGCGTTCCTATCTCTGGTGCGCCTGCGGGCGATCGAAGCGCCAGCCCTTTTGCGACGGTCGTTCCCATGAAGGCACCGGCATCGAGCCGATCCGCTACGACTGCACCGTCGATGGCGAGGAAGTGCTGTTCTGCGGCTGCAAGCAGACCGCGACCGGCCCGTTCTGCGACGGGGCGCACAGCAATCTGCCCGGCGGCTATGCCGAGGAAGCCGAGGCGGCCGAGGATCTGCCCTGGGCGGAAAGCGACGCCGCCGGCATCCGCTCGCTCGATGGCCATTGCTATGTGATCGCGGCGGAAGCGACGCGTCCCGAGGCGGCCGGCGACTGGTGGTGCCGCACGATCGTGTCGAGCGCGATGGGCGCGCAGCATCAGGCGCAATTCTATGGCGAACTCCGGCGCGGCCAATCTCCCATACTCGCCTCTCCCACGGGCGATGTCGTGCTCTGGACGATGGCGGGACAAGGCAGCGTCGAGATTTCGGGCCGAAGCTTCGCCTTGGCCAAGGATATGGGCGTCTATGTTCGCGGCGGCGAGGCATTCCGCTTCACCCAACAGGATGACGATGCGCTCGCCGTCCATATCCATGCCTGTCCCGCCACCGATGCGCTCAGCGAACTGGCGGCGATGCCGACCGGCTTCGACGCCGGTTGGCCCGATCGCACCGTTGGCGTCGACGAAAGCCAGCGCCACGCCATGGGGCCGCGCTATTTCCAGATGCTCGTCGACAAACGGGTCGGATCGACCACCGCGACGCAGTTCATCGGCCATATCCCGCTGTCCAAGGCGGAGATGCACCGCCATCTCTATGAAGAGGCGCTGATCATCCTGTCGGGTGAAGGCGTTATCTGGAACGAGGGCGTCCGTGCGCGCGTCCGCACCGGTGATGTCATCTTCTTCCCGCGCAAGCACCGCCATTCGCTGCAATGCACGCATCCCGACGGCATGGACGTGGTCGGGCTGATCCATCCCGGCGACAATCCGGGGATCAACTACTGAGACGGTGTTACGGGTGATGCGTGGTGGGCGGAAAGAAGACTGCCCGCCGCGCCATTTTTTGAATATCCTTGATTTCCGACCCGCCAGGTGAGCTCCGCGGCCTCGGAACCACTTTGGGCGGCAACTTATGCGTCGCCCTAAAGGCCGGCGGCACGCAGGGCGGAGGCCAGCCCGATCGTCAGGAACATGCCCATTACAAACCAATATTGATCCGGGCGTTCGGCGCGGGTCGGGTCACCATTTTTGATGATTTCGCCAGTCTTCAGTGCCCGCCAGACCCTGTAGAAGAACAGGGCGGCAAATAATCCGGCACCGATCCGCATCCACATTTCGACCTCCGAGCGATGTGGTATCGGTATGTGGGGTCGCAGATCAACCAGTAGCTCCTGCTACCCCACCAATTCCCGACGCGCGAGGCACTGGCCGCTGCGGACGAGTGCCTCGACCAGGCGCTCGACATCGGCCTCGTCATTATAGGCGTGGAAGCCGGCGCGGATATTCCCGTCGCGGCTCGACGTCACGATATTCTGCGCGATCAGCTGGGTGACGAGCGCTTCGTCGTCACGCACCGGGATCGCGATCATCGGTCCGCGCAACGCATCGTCATCGGGTGTCGCCACCGCGATATCCGCCTGCGCCAGCCGGTCGAGCGCAAGGCGGGTGAGCGCACGCACGCGGCCCTCGATCGCCTCGACGCCCAGATCGAGGATCAGGTCGAGCCCGGCCTTGGCGGCATAGAGGCTGGGGACGGGCGGGGTGCCGCCCTGGAAGCGTCGCGCGTCGGGGCTGGGATCGTGCGCGAAGATATCCATCGCATTGGTATCCGCCTGCGCGAACCAGCCCGAGGTGCTCGGCGCCATTGCCGAGGTCAGTGTGTCGCGGACCCACAGGAAGCCACTGCCTGCCGAGCCGAGCAGATATTTGAGCATGCCGCCGACGCAGAAATCGACGCCCAGCGCGCGTACGTCGATCGGCTCGGTGCCGATCGACTGATAGCAATCGAGGATCACCAGCGCGCCGCGATCGTGCGCGATCCGGACGATCTCGCGGATCTGGTCGGCGGGCAGCTTGCCGCCATGCCGGTAGCAGACGTGCGAGAGCGCGACGATCGCGGTGTCGCGATCGATCGCCGCATCGAAATGGGCGAGCGGAATCGTGCGATCCTCGGCCTCCGCGACATGGACCACTTGCGCGCCGCGCTTTTCCTGCGCGTGCCAGATCTGCGCGCTGGTCGGGAATTCGTAATTGCTGACGACGGCCTTGCGCCGCGCGGTGAAATCGACGCTGCTCGCCACCGCGTTGATCCCGGCCGATGCCGATGCGGTCACCGCCACTTCGTCGGGATGCGCGCCGAGCAGCCGCGCCACGCGCGTGCGGACATCATCCTCCAGCCCGACCCAGGCGCCCCAGTCGGCACCCCGTTCGATCCGGTCCGACAAATAGGTCTCCATCGCCGCGCGGACGCTGTTGCCGAGCAGGCCATAGGATCCGCTGTTGAAATAGACCGTCGTCTCCGTGGTCGGAAACTGTGCGCGGAAATGGCCGAAATCGGCTTCAGCAGTCATGCGGCTCTTGCTCCATCAGAACAGTATGCATGCATATATATATGAAGATGACTATATGTATAGCATCTTCTACGCGAGCAGATGTATGGCGAGGCCGAGAATGGCGAGGGGCGCGGCATAGCGCACGATCAACGCCCAGAGCCTGAAGCCGCTCACCCCGAGATCGGTCTCCTCAGGCCCCACAATCGCCCTGCACTGCCAGCCGACGAACAGCGCGAGCAGAAGCGCGCTGGCGGGCATCATCAGGTTCGCGATGGTGAAATCGAGCAGGTCGAACGCCGTCTTGCCCTCTGCGCCGAACGCCGCGAGCGGATGGAAATCCGCCAATATGTTGAACGACAGCAGAGACGGTAGGCCGATCAGCCAGATCACCAGCCCGGCGCCGACGGCGAGCGGCGTGCGGCCGAGCTTCACCTTTTCGCGCAGCCAGGCGACCACGGGCTCGAGCATGCCGACCGCGGTGGTGAAGGCGCCCAATGCGATGAGCCCGAAGAAGAAGATCGCGATGATCCGTCCCCCCGCCATCTGGCCGAACACCACCGGCAGCGTGACGAAGATCAGGTTGGGGCCTTCGGCAGGCTTGAGGCCATAGGCGAGCACGGCGGGGAAGATCGCGAAGCCGGTGAGCAGCGCGACGACGATCACGCCGCCCGAAAGCGCGAAGGACGAGCGCGGCAGTGAGGCGCCCGCCGGCAGATAGGCGCTATAGGTCATCAGCACGCCCGCGCCGATCGCGGTCGAAAACAGCGCCTGGCCGAACGCGGTGAGTGCGCCGGTCGCGCCCAGCGCCGCGAAATCGGGTTTCAGCAGGAACAGGGCGCTGGGCATCAACCCGATCGTGATCGCATTGTAGATGACCAGGCCGATCAGGATCGCGAACAGCGCGATCATCTTGATCCGTGACACGGTCTCGATCCCGCGCTGCACGCCCAGCGCCACGACTGTGGCGGCCGCCATGATGAAGCCGAGCTGGAGCAGTCCGCCGCGGACGGGCGACGCGGTCAGCGCCTCGAAGGTGGCGCGCGATCGCTCGGCATCGAAGCCGACAAAGCCCTGCGTTACCGATACGATGCTATAGTCGATCGCCCAGCCCGCGACGATGCTGTAATAGCTGAGCCCGAAGAACGGGATCAGCAGCGCGAGCATGCCGACGACCCGCCAGCCTCGAGACCCGCCGCTTGCCGCGATCGCGCGGTCGACGCTGGTGATCACGCTGCCATGGCCACGCCGGCCGATCGCCATTTCGGCGATCATCAACGGCACGCAGAGCGCGATCACGAACAGTGCATAGAGGATGACGAACGCGCCGCCGCCATTGGCGCCGGCAACATAGGGAAAGCGCCAGAGCGTGCCCAGGCCGATGGCAGCGGCACCGATCGAATAGATGAACGACAGGCGTGACGACCATTGTTCGCGTGCGGGGGTTCCGTCCGACATCATTCCTCCCGATAAATATGCATTTATATATGTTTCATGATTTGTAAGGACAGTTTGCACGATTGACCAGCGCAATAGTTGCTATAAGTTGCCCGCCGTGACGAAGCCGCAAAAGCCCCGCGAAAATACGCGATCGATCGAGGAAGACGCGCAGGCCGGCAACAGCTGGCTCAACGACTATCTTCCTTATCATCTCTATCGGCTGACCAACCGGCTTGACCAGCGATTGCAGACGCGGTTGCGCAGCCAGGGCATCAAGCCGTCGCGCTGGCGGGTGATGAGCGTGCTGCGCTCCTACGGAACGCTCACCATCGGCAAGATCGCCGAACAGGCATTGATGGAACAGCCCACCGTCAGCCGCGTGATCATGCAGCTGGAGGCCGACGGACTCGCGATGCGCCAGGTCTCGACCGAGGATTCGCGCGCGACCGAAGTGACGCTGACCCCGGCGGGGATCGAAAAGCTCGAGGCGATCCTGCTGACCGCCTATCGCCATCAGCAGGAGGCGTTGGCCGGGCTCTCGCGCGCCGAACTCGATACGCTGCGCGTCACGCTCAACCGCATCGAACAGAATATCGATTTCTACCAATGATCGCAGCAGCGGCGCGATGACGCGTCCGGCGGTGGACAGGCCCGACATCGCCGGGGCCATCACCTTCTTCTATTATGACGATCTCGATGCCGCAGTGCGCTGGTATCGGGACGTCATCGGATTCGAGCCCTATCTGGTCCAGGACTGGCTGGTGCTGATGCGCGTCGGCCCCGGCCATAGTCTCGGCCTGGTCGATGCGGTGAGCGGCAGCCAGCGTCCCATCCAGGGTCTGAACAAGGGCGCGACGCTCTCAATCGAGACCCAAGAGCTCGAGCAATGGCACAGCCGGCTCAAGGCCGCGGGCTCGGCCGGACTGGACGACGGATTCCAGCCGGGATGCCGCGGACGCACCACCGAGTTCCGCGTCCGCGATCCCGGCGGCTATTTCGTCGAATTCTTTCGCTGGATCGATCAGCCCGCCTGACGCGGCGCGAACTGCAACCCCTTCCAATCCCGCTTTTACTAGAGTGATTTCGAGACAGGTGGAATCACCTGCCGGCTCGGAGCCGCAGGCCAGCGAAGCTAAATCGCGACGAACAAGGGAAACTCAGAGTCGATCCGGTTCAATCTGAACCGGATCGACTCTGGCACCGAGCATGGCCGTCGCCGCCCAATTGACTCTCCGTTTTTCTCATACTAATTCATATGAGAATACATACAAAAGGGGAGAGACGAGGATGGCTTCAATCATGCCCTGTCGGCCGGAGCGCAGCGCGATATTGGCGCTGCTCGCCTCGACGATGCTCGCGCCTGTGCCGGCGTTCGCGCAGCAATCCGAGGAAGCGGAACCGCAGGAAATCATCGTCACCGCCACCAAGCGCGGCGAGCAGTCGATCCAGGACGTGCCGATGAGCATCGCCGCGATCGGCAGCGACAGGCTGAAGCAGATGGGCGCCGACGGCTTTATCGGCTGGTCGCGCTCGGTGCCCGGCCTCGCGGTGCAGGATCAGGGGCCCGGCGACAAGAAATACATCATCCGCGGCATCCAGTCGGTCGGGGCGGCGACCACCGCGCTCTATTTCGACGAGATCGTCATGACCGGGAACAACCGGCAGGATGGCGGCGGCCGCCAGCCCGACCCGAAGCTTTACGACATGGAGCGGATCGAGGTGCTGCGCGGACCGCAGGGCACGCTCTACGGCGCGAGCTCGATGAGCGGGACGATCCGGATGATCACCAACAAGCCCAAGCTCGACCGTTTCGAAGGCGAGGTTGACGGCACCGTCTCGGGAACGCGCCATGGCGGTGCCAGCTTCCGGGTGAATGCGATGATCAACCTGCCCGTCGTGACCGACCGGTTCGCGCTGCGCGGCGTCTATTATCTGCGCGATGAAGCCGGCTTCGTCGACAATCCGTTGCTGGGCCTCAAGGGCATCAACGACGAAAAGACCCAGGGGGGCCGGTTGTCCGCGCGGCTCAAGCTGGGCGAGGCGACGGTGCTGACCGCCAGCGGCCTCTATCAGCAGACCAAATCGAATGGGCGGTCGGGCTTCGATCCGTTGGTGGGCGACCTGAAATTCCCGTCCTATGTGAAGATCCCGTGGAAGGATAAGATCACCGCCTTCAACGTCACGCTCGATCACGACCTGGGCTTCGGATCGATCCTGGCGACCTCCTCCTATTTCGATCGCGACATCGATTATAACAGCGACGCGACGATCATCATCGCCGACCTGCTCAAACGCCCGCGCGAAAGCGTCCGCTCGATCCTGACCCAGCCGCAGAGCCGCAGCATCTGGAGCAACGAACTGCGTTTCTCCTCGGCATGGGACGGACCGTTCAGCCTGATCTCCGGCCTCTATTACCAGAAAGAGAAAAGCCATTTCACCAGCGTGGTCGAAAGCGCGACGCCGCTTGGCGAGCCCGATCTCTCGGCGGGGCGGATCGTCTATCTCGGCCGCACGATCGACGGCGTCATCGAGAATTACTCGGCGTTCGGCGAGTTGTCCTACGCGTTGTCCGACACGCTCACCGTCACGGGCGGCGCACGCTGGTTCCGCTTCGAGATCGAGGAACAGAGCAATCTGCTGTACAGTTGCTGCAACGGCAATGTGCCCGGCAGCGGCCTTGCCCCCAGGACACGCTCGCGCGATTCCGGGATCAATTACAAGTTCAACCTGTCCTATGAACCATCGAAGGACCTGCTGCTCTATGCGCAGGCGGCGCAGGGCTTTCGCGCGGGCGGCAATAACGAGCTGGGGATCAGCAACAACCCCTCATGCCTCAAGCTGCGGGCTTTCGGTTCGGACAATCTGTGGACGTACGAGGCGGGTGCGAAGCTCGGTTTCGCCAATGGTCGCGGCTCGTTCAACGTCACGCCTTATTATACCGACTGGACCGATGCGCAGCTGCGCGTCCGCGACGATGTTTGCAATTTCAGCTATGTCGCCAATGCCGGCTCGATCCGGGTGATGGGGCTCGAAGCCGAACTGGCTTTCCAGCCGGCGCGTGGCCTCGATCTCACCGCCGGGTTCAACTATGCCGATGCCGAGATCAGCCGCAACCAGACCGAAACGCCGCCGCCCGGCACGGTGCCGGGGGTCAAGGGTGACAAGGTTCCGGGACAGCCGCGCTTCTCGGGCAATTTCGCGGCGCAATATGGCTTCGATATTCCCGGTGCCGATTATCGCGGCCAGTTGCGGTTCGACTATGCTTATGTCGGATCCTCGACCACGGCGTTCAATCCGCGCGATCTTGTCAACTACCGTCGCCAGCCCGCTTACTCGCTGGTCAATCTGCGCGCCGGGCTGGACGGCGGCGACTGGAGCGCCGCCCTGTTCGTCGCGAACCTGTTCGACAAGCGCGCGGAGGTCACGCGCGCCACGAGCTCGCAGCGTTCGGACATTGTGTTCACCAATCGACCACGCGAAATTGGCGTCAACCTGACCAAGAGGTTCTGATCAATGGCTATGAAGACGATTACCCGACTCGCCGCCGCCGGCCTGCTGCTGACGATGGCGATGCCCGCGGCCCTGGCGCAGGGCGATGCCGCCGCCACCGAAGCGCAGCACCCGCCGCTCAACAACCAGGTCACTTTCCTCTATTATGCCGATGTCGCGGCCGCCGACGCATTTTACGGCAATGTGCTGGGGCTGAAAAAGACCTTCGACGAACCCTGGGTCAAATTCTACCAGGTGACCGAGCATTCCTATGTCGGCCTGGTCGACGGCAAGAACGGTTTCCACAAGGCGACCGAAGGCAAGGCGGTGATGGTCAGCATCGAGACCGATCAGGTCGAGCAATGGTATGAGCGGATGAAGGCGAAACAGGCCGACTTCATCAAGCATTTCGATCCCAAGGGAACCCACCCGTTCGTCAACGGCTTCCTCGTCAAGGATCCCGGCGGCTACACCGTCGAATTCTATCGCTGGAAGAAGAAGCCGGGCTGAACCGGAGGTCGGTAGGGCCCGGCATCGGCCGGGCCCGCCGCCTTGTACCAAGGTGCAGGGATGCTGACGCATCCGCACCTTGGAACGCTCAGGCGCCGCGCGGGCTTCACCAAGATGCGATGAGTCAAGCTCATCGCATCTTGGTATTACCCGCGCAGCTTGCCCGCCATGCCGATGATGTCGTTGAGCGGATTGCCGTCGCCGTCCAGGTCGAGCATCGACGTCAGTCCGCCCAGCCCGCCGCCCGCAGGTGCGGCCTGCGGCGCCTGCTGTCCGCCACCGAGCATTCCGCCCAGCACATTGCCGAGCATGCCGCCAAGGCCGCCGCTTTGGGCGGTCTCATCGCCCTGGCCCGCATTGTTCTGGCGGAACATATAGCCGGCGACCGCCATGGCGAGGATCGGGAGCATCTTCTTGAGGATGCCCGGGTCGATCCCGGTCGAGGCCGCGGCACTGCCCGCCACCTGGCGGCTGACATCCTTCGATCCGAAGATCTGGCCGAGAATGTCGTTGCCCTGGTCGACCGGAGTCGCCTGCTGGCCCAGCACCGACTCGAGCAGTCCGCCGCCGCCCATGCCGCCGATCATCCCGATCAGTCCGCCGAGCCCGTCGGGCTGCGCCTGCGCATTGTTCTTGAATCCGCCCAGGATCGCCGGCAGCAGCGCCGCCGCGCCGGCCTGGGCGGTGCCTGTATCGACACCCAGTTCGCGCGAAATCGAATCCAGCGCGCCGGTCTGCTTCAGAATATCGGCGATGTTCATGGCAATCCTCTCGATCAGGGTGAGGCGAGCATATCGACGATAGCCGCGCATGCATCGTCTTTTTTCGACGATAGATTGCTTGTCATCAAATCGCGCGACACACTTGGTCCAGCCCGAAGACTCGGGCGTGTTATCGAGAGGACCGACAATGGGTATCTTCAGCAAGATCAAGGATGCGATTTTCGGAAAGAAGGCCGAGCCAGCACCTGTGCCGGCGCCCCAGGCGGCACCCGCCGAAGCGCCCGTGGTCCAGGCCGCGCCCGTCGCCAACCCCGCGGTCAGCGTCGTCGATGTCGAGGCGATCCTCAACGATCTTGCCGCAAAGTCCAGCCAGCAGCTCAACTGGCGAACATCGATCGTCGATCTGATGAAGCTGATCGGCCTGGATGCCAGCCTTGCCGAACGCAAGGAGCTCGCCCAGGAACTTTGCTATGCCGGCGCGCTCGACGGCAGTGCCGAAATGAACATCTGGCTGCACCGGCGCGTGATTCAGGAACTCGCCGCAAATGGCGGAAAGGTGCCCGCCGAGTTCCTCGACTGAGGCCGGGGCCTGACGGCTTCGCGCGGCGCAACCCGGCCGGCAACGGCCGGGTGCGTCATGGCGTCAGGCCTGCCAGATATCCTTGAACAGCCGATCGAAATTGCCGCCGATCACTTTCTCGATCACCCGCGGCGGATATTTGGCGCGGTCGAGTTCGGCGGCGATGATCTCGATCCGGCGTGCGCTGTTGAGATCAGGGACCGCGATCGGACTGTCGCCTTCGCCCGGTGCGCCGATGCCCGCTTTCTGCCGCGCCTCGGCGGTCTTGCGGACGATCTCCATATAGGCCGGGGAGATGTCGACCGGGGTGATGCTCTGATCGGTGCCGATGCCGACATGATCCTCGCCGCATATGGCCAGCGCATGGCGCAGATGGCGGACGAACAGGGCGCGTGACGCCGCGACGGGGTCATTGCCCAGAAAAGGCATCAGATACAGGCCGACGACTCCGCCCTTGTCCGCGATCGCGCGCAGCACCGTGTCGGGCTGATTGCGCTGGCTGGCGAATATGGCACGCGCGCCGGTGTGCGAACAGGTGATCGGCCGGGTGGAGGCGGCCACGGCGTCGAGCGCGGTGCGCGCATTGGCATGGCCGGTATCGACCAGAATGCCGCGCGCATTCATCCGCGCCACTGCCTCGCGGCCCAGCGGAGTCAGTCCCTCGCTGTCGGGCAGCGAACTGCCGGCGCCCAATAAGTTGCGGTCGTTATAAGTGAGCTGCATGATCTTCACCCACAGCCCGCCCAGGCTGTCGATCAGGCTCAGATCGTCGCCGATCATGCCCATGCCCTGAAAACCGAAGATGATGCCGAGTTTCTTCTCGGCCTTGGCGGCGGCGATGTCGGCATGCGTCTTCACCAGCCGGAAATAATCGGGATGGCGCTCGATATGCTGCAGCCACGTCGCGATTTCCTGCAGCGTGGCGGCAAGATTGCCGGGTTTGCCCACGGTCAGGTTGATCGCGGTGATGCCCGATGCACGCACCTGGTCGAGCTTGGCCTGGGTCATCTCGCCGGGCGGCGGGAAGGGGACGTTCCATGTGTCGGGCGATGCCAGCGCATCGATCACGATCGCCTTGTCGTAGAGCGCGCGGATCGCAGGTGGAATGGCGGGCGTTGCGGCCGCTGCGGCACGCGCGGCGCCGGGGGCGAGCGCGCCAACCGCCAGGCCGGCGGTGGCCAGCGCGAAGCCGCGCCGGTTTAATGTGAAGCGATCGTCCGTCATTCCATCTCTCTCAATCGTCGGGCGCGGGCGGAGCATTGCCTCCCCCCCCCCGCGCTTCGCGTCAGGGTGCGGTGATCGGCGGCGGGCCCGGCGGCGCCACATCGGTCAGCCCAAGCTGCTTCCAGTTGATCACGGCGTTGTAGAGCATCCGGAACTCGCCCAGATTCTGCCAGCGCCAGATCGGATTGGTCGCGAACATCAGGATGCGGCCCTGGCCCTGCGGCACGTTGATGATCGCCGGGCGGTCCTTCACCTGGTCGGATCCGCGCATGAAGCCGCTCAGCACGCCTTCCTTGCCGCCGGGAAACTGCATCAGCACGCGGTCCTTCAGCCGCACCGGCACCCCCAGCAGGGCGTTCGACGCCCAGCGCACCGGCATCGTCGTTTCGTCATAGCCGTAAAAGACCGGGTTCGCGGGACGCAGTATCTTGGCGGTGACGATCGGGCCGGGCGCATAGAAATTGCCGGCGGTCCGGGTGACGGTGACGTCATCGAGCAATCCGAACTCAACCGGCACCGCGCTTGCGTCGCCGGTGGTGATCAGCGTGCCGCCCTGTTCGACGAACTTGCGCAGCTCCACCATGCCTTCCAGGCCCATGCCGCCGCGGATATCCTCGCTCGATCCGTAATCGCCCGAATACCGGAACTTGTCGGTCTTGGTATAGGCCAGCGGCTTGCCCTTCACCGGCACGTCGAACACGATATCCTTGGTCGAGCGTCCCTGGGTCGGCAGGATGATCACGTCGTATTTGGCGCGCAGATCGCCGGCACGCACCTGTTCCTTGTAGATCAGGTCATAGGGCGTCTCATGCTGGTCGAACGCATAGCGCAGCCAGCCCACTTTCTCGCTCGATCCCCAGGTGCTGAACACCGCGGTGCGCGGCAACACGCTGTCATGCGCCTTGACGTCGGGCGTTCCCGAAACCGCGATCGCTTCGAGCCCGAACTGTTCCACCGCCGGCTTCAGCGTGGCATAGGCCGCGCCATCGACCAGGAAGGATCCGGCGGGCACGGTCTTGCCGCCCGCCTTGAATTCGGTCTCGGCGATCCGCACACCGGCGTCCTTCAACCGGAAGCGCAAGGTCGCCATGCCGACCGAGCCATGATCGAGCACGGCATAGGTGCGTGCGCCGGCCGCGGGCATCCGGCCCTGCGGCACGAAACGTTCGACCGGGGTCACCGGCAGATCGAGCGCCGCCTTGTCCGCCACTTCGACGATGTCGGTATGGGTCATCATGCCCATCGTCCACGCCGCGTCGTCGTAAGTGGTCAGGTTTTCATCCGGGTAATCGTCCTGCTTCTTGAGCAGCATCTTCGCCAGCCGGCCATAGGGCTGGTCGAGCTTGATGACGAGCGATCCGGCGGGATAGCTGCCTTCCTTCACCTTCACCGGCTGGGTCGCGCGGCCGATCTCGATACCCTGGAGCTGCAGCACATTGGTGACGAAGGCGATGCGGCTCGGATCCGCCTGGCCGGCCGGGATGATATAGGCATAGGGCGCCTTCGTCTTGCCGGCCTCGATGCCGTTGGCGCTCTTCTTGTAGAAATTCTCGAGGATCGTGCCTGGAAAGCGTGCCGCCAGATCGAGCGCGGTGAGTACGCCGGTCTGCATGTAATTGGTGTTGTTGCGCATCGACCAGACGACCTCCTTGTACGGAGGGGAGGGCCGGTACCAGTCGCGCTTGGTCCAGTCGCCGCCGCGCACGCTGCTCTGCACTTCGGGGGCGACGTGGCGCAGCATGGTGGTGGCGCCGCCATTGCCGAAGGTCTCGTACATGCGCAGCATGCCGTTATGGTTGGATGCCATGAAGGCGAGATAGCCCGGCGTCCACGCATCGACGAAGCCGTGCGTCCAAACGCCCGGCATGCCGTATTTGGTGAGCTGCGCCATCTCGAAATTGGAGAACCAGGGCAGTTCGCCGAACAGGATCGGATCGAGGTCGGGGTTCTGCGGCGCCTGCCCGCTATAGGTGTACATGAAGGGCACCGATTCATGCAGCTCGTGCATGATCGGCGGGTGCCATTCGAGATAATATTTGATCAGGTGGCGGGCGCTGACGTCAGAGAAATTGATGTCGCGATTATTGTCGTGATAAATGTATTTGCCCCAATAGGGCGGGCCGCCGGGCTTGTTGCGGTCGTCCTTCTCGTCGATCAGGTTGCGGTAATACCAGTCGACATAGCGGTCGCGGCCATCGGCCTCGAGCACCGGGCTGATCGCCACCACCAGATTGTCGCGGATGCCCTGGATCATCGGGCTGTCCTCGGTCAGCAGGCGATAGGCCAGCTCCATCAACATTTCGGGCGGGCCGGTCTCCGCGCTGTGGAGGCCGCCGGACAGATGATAGATCGGCTTGGTCGCCGCGATCACGCCCGGCGCATCGGCCGCGCTCAGCTTGCGCGGATCGGCGAGCAGCGCGAGATTCTTCTTGTAGCTGTCGAGCTTCGCCAGATTCTCCTCCGACGAGATCATCACGACCACATTTTCGCGGCCTTCCTCGGACTTGCCGATCTCGATGATCTTCACGCGCGGCGATTTGGCGGCGAGCGCGCGGTAATAGCCGATGATCTGGTCGTAATAATGCAGCGTGTTCGGCGCGCCGACATGATTGCCCAGCACGGCCTTGGGCGACGGGATGGTCGTCGATGCGGGCAGATGGTCGACCAGCGGGCTCATGAATTCCGGCTTGGTCGTCCAGTCCTTCACGGCTTTCGCGAAGTCCGGATCCATCGTCTGAGCCGAAGCCGTCTGTGCCGACGCGGTCGTCATCAGCAATGCTCCGATTGCTGCACCCAGCACTGTCTTTCCTGCCACCCGCTGCCCCTTTTTTCGTGATGATGCGCCTTTTGCCGGCGGCACCCGTTCGGTGAAGATCCCGGCCGGCCACCACGCTGCAACGCTGCCGCGCGGGATCGGTCAGGCGTCCGATGGTTTCCCGTTTCCGTCGTGGAGCGCAACTTGTTTTCGTCACAAATGAGACAAGTGCGCATATGTTGCAGCGGATATTGCGTTACATGTCACGGACCGTTGCGTTTGGCGCAAAAACTGTTGCCCGAATGCACTTAAATGTCCTCAACAAACCGGAAAGCGCAATCCGGGCATCGATCGGCGGCCGATGCCGCATGATTTATATTGACCCTCCAATCGGGCTGCGACAGGCTCGATGCAGCAGGGGCGTGGGCGCGCTGGGTCGAACATCGTCTTCAGTCGGAACAATATGGGGCGTCCGAATTGGGCAGTCGTCGACCGGAGGGGAATCCAGACAGTTTCGGATCATGAGCCATTGGGGGCAGTCGCCTCCGATGCGCAATGCCGTGCCGGTCTCGGTTGAATAGGTGACGGTGGAGCGATCCGCCGTCGGAAGATGGGATAACAGGGAGAAGACAAATGGTGGGTATCGGATTCAAATCGGTGAGTGTCGGCCGCTATCGCGTCATGCTGCTTGCCGCCACGGCAATGGCCGGTGCGAGCGGCACGGCATTCGCGCAGGAAACGGCGACCGCGACCACCGGCTATGAGGACGAGATCGTCGTCACCGCCTTGAAGCGCAGCACCAATCTCCAGGAAACGCCGATCTCGATCTCGGCGGTGACCGGAGACACGATCGCGAATTCGGGTGTGCAGAGCATCGCGGATCTGAACGCGTCGGTGCCCAGTCTGACCTTCGTCGATGGCGGCCCGTCGAGCCGCCGCGTCGTCATCCGCGGCATCCAGGCCGCGGGCGAGCCGACCGTCGGCACCTATTATGACGAAACCCCGGTCACCGGCGCGATCGGTGCGGGCAATGACGCGGGCGGATCGACCCCCGAACTGCGCCTGTTCGACGTCGAGCGCGTCGAAGTGCTGCGCGGGCCGCAGGGCACGCTCTATGGCTCCGGATCGATGGGCGGCACGCTGCGCGTGATCTACGAAAAGCCGAAATTCGATACCGAGGTGGCGGCCGATGTCAGCCTGTCGAGCACGCGCGGCGGCGGCGTGAACTACGAAGGCAGCGCGATGGTCAACCTGCCGGTCGTCGAGGACAAGATCGCGGTTCGTGCGGTCGGTTTCTATCGCAACGCCGAAGGCTATATCGACAACACCACGCTCAACATCGAGAATATCAACGATCAGAAGAGCTATGGCGGGCGCCTGCTCGTGCGTCTGCGGCCGACTGAGGATCTGACGATCGACGCGGCCGCCTATATCAACCGCTCGCGCACCGACACCAATGCCTGGACGCTCACTTCGGGCAAGTTCAAGTCGGACGCGCTGACCCGCCAGCCGGTCCGCGACGATCTGGAACTCTACAGCCTCACCGCCAATTACGATTTCGGCGGTGTGACGCTGACCGGCATCGTCTCCTATCTCGAGCGTGACCTCGATGCCATATCCGACGTGTCGCGCTTCATCCGCTCGACGCGGACGGCGGCGGGTTGCGCGGCGCGCGTCGGCGGCGGTGCGGCCTGTACGCCAACCCAGCTCACCAACTATTTCGCGCTGGTCGATTCGCAATCGAGCTCGGCGCTCTATCCGCAGCAGACCATGTCGAGCTGGACGGCCGAGTTGCGCCTCAGCTCCGACGGCAGCGGCCCGTTCAACTGGACGGTCGGCGGCTTCTTCTCGGATCGCGACACCCATGTCGCCAATCCGCAGGTCAATACCGATCCGGTCACCGGGCGGGTCATCGAGCCGCAGCAGATCGCGACGATCCGCTTCATCGACGACAGCCTGCGCCAGGTCGCGGTGTTCGGCGAATTCTCGTATGACGTCACCGACAAGCTGAACCTGACCGCCGGTGCGCGCTACTTCAAGTACGACAAGGACATCAGCGGCCAGACGACGATCGGGTCGATCCTGGTGGGTGCGGTGGTTCGCCCGCTTTCCTTCGTCGATTCCTCCGAGGACGGCACCGCGTTCAAGTTCAACGCCTCGTACAAGATCACGCCCGACGTGATGCTCTATGCGGAGGCCGCGCAGGGCTTCCGCCCGGGCGGCGCCAACCAGGTCATCGGTCTGGCGCAGGAACTGACGCCCTATACGTCGGACAGCCTGTGGAACTACGAGATCGGCCTGAAGAACACGCTGTTCGACCGGCGCCTGACCCTCAACATCGACGCTTTCCAGATCGACTGGAGCGACATGCAGATCACCGGACGTACGCCCAATGGCGCCTTCGCGTTCATCACCAATGCCGGCAAGGCGCGTGTGCGCGGTCTGGAGGTCGAAGCGACGATCCGGCCGGCCGAGGGTTTCTCGATCACCGGCAACGCATCCTATATCGATGCCAAGCTGCGCGAGAACCAGGCCAATGCCAATGTCAGCGCGCCGGGCCTGAAGGGCGATCGTATTCCCTATGTGCCCAAATTCTCGGCGGGCATCGCCGCGCAATATCAATGGGCGCTCAGCGACACGCTGTCGGGTTTCGCCCGGATCGACGCCAACACCGTCGGCGGATCCTATTCGGACTTCCGCCCGAGCGGCCAGCCCACGGTCAATTTCACGCGCTATATCGACAATTACCAGCTCGCCAATCTGCGCCTGGGCGTCGAGGGGCCGGACAATCGCTGGGGCGCCTATCTGTTCGTGACCAATCTCTTCGACAGCACGGCGATCACCCGTGCCACGTCGAGCGCGATCGCGGTCAGCCGCACCTTGGTCAACAGCGCGACGCCGCGCACGATCGGTGCGAATTTCCGTACCCGCTTCTGATCATCGGCAATCGAATAAGGGGGCATCTCCGGATGCCCCCATTTCCTGGAGTTCCCATGACCGTTTCCAAGACCTTCCGGTTCGGCGCCGCGGCGCTTGCGCTGTGCACGATCACCGCTCCGGCGCTGGCGCGCGATGTCGTCATCCATGCCGGCCGCCTGATCGACGGCGCCTCGACCCAGCCGCGCGAAAAGGTCTCGATCGTCATCAAGGACGATCGCATCGTCGACGTGCAGGCGGGCTTCGTCACGCCAGCGGGCGCGGAAATCGTCGATCTGTCGTCGGCCACCGTGCTGCCCGGCCTGATCGACATGCACGATCACATCACCGGCCAATATAGCGGCAAGAATCCGATCGCCGAACGCTTCACCACCAGCGAGCTCGATACCGCCTATCAGTCGGTCGCCTATGCGCGGCGGACGCTCGACGCGGGCTTCACCACGGTGCGCGACGTCGGCGGCGATACCGGCGTCGTCGTCGCGCTGAAGCGCGCGATTGCCAACGGCGCGATTGTCGGGCCGCGCCTCTGGGTCTCGGGCCATCCGCTCGGCCCCAGCGGCGGCCATGGTGATCCGCAGAACGGCATTCGCACCGATCTCGATCTCCATGCCGAGAACCAGGTGGTCGACGGACCCGATGAGGCCGTCCGCATCGTCCGCCAGATGCACCGCGACGGCGTGAACCTGATCAAGATCATGCCCAGCGGCGGCGTGCTCAGCATCGGCGACGATCCCAACGCCACGCTGATGACCGATGCGGAGATCAAGGCGGTGGTCGATACCGCCCACCGGCTCGGCATGCGCGTCGCCGCGCACGCGCATGGCCAGGATGCCATCGTCCGCGCGTCCGCGCTCGGCGTCGATTCGATCGAGCATGGCTCGTTCGGCGATGCCGCCGCGTACAAGGTGATGAAGGAACATGGCACCTGGCTGGTGCCGACCCTGCTGGTCGCGGATACCGTCGTGAAGATCGCCAAGGCGCGCCCGGACTCGCTGCCGCCATCCTCCGCCAAGAAAGCGCTGGAGGTTGGCCCGATCACCATCCGCAATCTGGGCGCGGCCTATCGTGCCGGCGTGAAGATCGCTTTCGGCACCGATCAGGGCATGGCGCCGCATGGCACCAACGGCCAGGAATTCGCGCTGATGGTGAGCGCGGGCATGACGCCGATGGACGCGATCCGCGCCGCCACGGTGAATGCTGCCGAATTGCTCGGCGCGCCCGCCGATGTCGGTTCGGTGCAGGCCGGACGCTATGCCGACATCATCGCGGTCTCCGGCAATCCGCTGTCCGACGTCACCGAACTGGAGCGCGTCCGCTTCGTGATGAAGGGCGGCAATGTCGTGAAGCCCTGGGCGAACGCCGCGCAATAGCCGCCTGCCCCCAAAGCGCCCCCCTGCGTGCGTCGGCATGCGTTCCGTGCTATGACGGGCGCCTGTCTGGGAGGGGGAAAGACCATGACGGAGGGACAATCGACGGCACGGCCCTGGCATCTCTGGGTCGTGGGCGTGCTCAGCCTGCTTTGGAATTGCGGCGGCATCATCGACTATATGATGAGCAAGACACGCAATGCGGACTATCTCGCCAGCTTCACGCCCGAACAGATCGCCTGGTTCGACAGCTTCCCGATCTGGATGAACATCGCCTGGGCGCTCGGCGTCTGGGGCGCGCTTGCCGGATCGATCCTGCTGCTGTTGCGCAGCCGCTGGGCGGTCCATGCCTTTACGGTGTCGCTGGCAGGGCTGGTGATCGGGACGATCTATCAGTTCGGTGTGTCGGACATGCCTGAAAGCCTGAAGACACCGGGCAACTGGGCGTTCACCGCGGCGCTGTGGGCCGTGTCGATCCTGCTGCTCTATTATGCGACGCGGATGCGGGCGGGCGGCGCGTTAAGATAGCATGGCTTTCATCGGCGGGATGCCGGGGCGGGACGAGTCTTTGCCACGACCTTGATCTCGACCAGGCCGGCATCCGGCACCAGCCGGTCGACGTCGATCGCGCTCCAGGCCGGGAAGGGCGCCTTGACATAGCGGTCCTTCACGACGCGGAAGCCCTCGATATGTGCGGGAACATCGGTGTGGTAAGTGGTCATCTCCACCACATCGTCCCAGCTCGAATTGGCGCGTTCGAGGATGCCGCCGATTGCACGAAAAGCTCTGTCATAGGCAGCGGCGGGATCGGTCTCGCCCGGAGCCAGGCGCGCAACCACGCCCGACAGATAGACGGTATCGCCATGCACGACGGCTTCGGAGAAACCCCAATGCTCCAGCACCGCGCGGGTGGAAGCATCCTCGGGCATCAGCACATGTGCAGGGTCGCGCTTGGCCGATGAAGGTGCGGCAGCGATCAGGCCGATAACCGTCGCTGCAGCGATTGTCGCGTATCTCATGATCCCGCTCCCCGGGTGGCCATGCATCGGCCGCCCGGGGAAGAATAGGATCAGGTCGCCGGCAGGTAAATCTCCCCGCCCTGTTCTTTGAACTTCTCGCTCATCTCGGCCATGCCCGCTTCGGCGTCGGCCTCCGCGATCGGCGTCGCGGCGATGAAGTCTTCCGCACCCGTATTCTGCTTCGCCGCGAAGTCGCGCACTTCCTGCGTGATCTTCATCGAGCAGAATTTGGGACCGCACATCGAACAGAAATGCGCGGTCTTGGCGCCTTCGGCGGGCAGCGTCTGATCGTGATATTGTTCGGCCGTGTCGGGATCGAGCGACAGGTTGAACTGGTCGCGCCAACGGAATTCGAAGCGTGCGCGGCTCAGCGCATCGTCGCGCAATTTGGCGGCGGGATGCCCCTTGGCGAGATCGGCGGCGTGGGCGGCGAGCTTGTAGGTGACCACACCAACCTTGACGTCGTCGCGGTCGGGCAGGCCCAGATGCTCTTTGGGCGTAACATAGCAGAGCATCGCCGTGCCGAACCAGCCGATCATCGCCGCGCCGATCGCGCTGGTGATATGATCGTAGCCGGGTGCGATATCGGTGGTGAGCGGCCCGAGCGTGTAGAAGGGGGCCTCACCGCACGCCTCGAGCTGCTTGTCCATATTGGCCTTGATCTTGTGCATCGGCACATGGCCGGGGCCTTCGATCATCACCTGGATGTCGTGCTTCCACGCGACCTGGGTCAGCTCACCCAGCGTTGCGAGCTCGCTGAACTGCGCTTCGTCGTTGGCGTCGGCGATGCTGCCGGGGCGCAGGCCGTCACCCAGCGAGAAGGCGACGTCATAGGCCTTCATGATCTCGCAAATCTCTTCGAACCGCTCGTAGAGGAAGCTCTCGCGGTGATGGCTGAGGCACCATTTCGCCATGATCGATCCGCCGCGGCTGACGATGCCGGTGACACGCTTCGCGGTCATCGGGATATAGGGCAGGCGCACGCCGGCATGGATGGTGAAATAATCGACGCCCTGCTCGGCCTGTTCGATCAGCGTGTCGCGGAAAATCTCCCAGGTCAGGTCCTCGGCGATGCCGCCGACCTTTTCCAGTGCCTGGTAGATCGGCACCGTGCCGATCGGCACCGGCGAGTTGCGCAGGATCCATTCGCGCGTGTCGTGGATGTTGCGGCCGGTCGACAGGTCCATCACCGTGTCCGCGCCCCAGCGGATCGACCAGACCATCTTGTCGACTTCCGCCGCCACGTCCGATGCGACCGCGCTGTTGCCGATATTGGCGTTGATCTTGACGAGGAAATTGCGGCCGATCGCCATCGGCTCGGATTCGGGATGGTTGATGTTCGACGGGATGATCGCGCGGCCGCGGGCGACTTCGTCGCGGACGAATTCCGGCGTCACGAAATCGGGGATCGACGCACCGAAATCATTGCCGTCGCGGATATGATCCTTGAGCTGGGCGCGGCCCATATTCTCGCGGATCGCGACATATTCCATCTCGGGGGTGATGATGCCTTTGCGCGCATAATGCATCTGGCTGACATTGGCGCCGGGGCTGGCGCGCAGCACCTTGCGGCGGACATTGGGAAAGGGCTGGACGCCGCCCGAACGGTCGGGCCCGGACATGCCGTTATCCTCGGGCTTCACTTCGCGCTGGAGCACTTCCTCGACATCGCCGCGGCCGCGGATCCAGTCGCGGCGCAGTTCGGGCAGGCCCGCCATGATGTCGATATTGGCCTTGGAATCGGTATAGGGGCCCGAACAGTCATAGACGCGCAGCGGCGGCTCGCCCGAGCTGGGCTCCAGATCGATCTCGCGCATCGCGACGCCCAGCGGGCCGACATGGATCTTGCGGCTGCCGCGGATCGGACCGGTGGTCACCTTCAGCTCGGTACGGGCGGGAATGTCGGCCATGTCTCTCTTCTCCAATTGGGGAAAGAGAGCGGAGGTTGAGGCCGCGCTCCCTCCCTACGCCGGTGTCAGCCGGATCAGGTTCGGCGGGTCGCGTCCGGTTCAGACGCCTCTCAACCCTGTGCGCAGGGTCCCCCGGGGATGTGATGACTCTTAGACGGAATGTCGCGCACGCGAAAGCACGAATGCGGCCGCCGCAAAGCACGACCGCAAGCGGCCCGGAGCGACGTGACGTCACGCCGTCGATATCGTTCGATCGATTGATATCCAACGGATATCGAACGAGACGGGAACGCCTATCCGCCGTTCAGTTCCTTGAGCAGCTGGTCGGCATCATAGACCGTCCTCAGTGCCTCGGTGATCGCCGCGCTCGAGACGATGACGGTGCGGTTGAGCGCCGGATCATAGCCATAGCTGCCGCCGATCGAATGGATATTGCCGTCGAACGCCGCGCCGATCACCGATCCGTCGCGCGCGATCACCGGCGATCCCGAATTGCCGCCGATGATGTCGTTGGTCGTGACGAAATCATAGACGGTCCCCTTGGCGATCCGGCTTTGCGCCGCCAGCCATTTGGGCGCGGCTTCGAACGGGTCGGCGCCGGTCGCGCGATCGTAGAGGCCGCCGATATAGGTGAAGGGCGGCACGGCGGTGCCGCGATAGGTCCAGCCCTTCACGCGGCCATAGGAGATGCGTAGCGAGAAGGTCGCGTCGGGATAGACGCTGTCGCCATAGGCCGCGAAGCGCGCGGTCGCGAGCCTGGTTTGCGCGGCGGTGATCGGGCCGCCGACCTCGCGGTCGTAACGGCGCGCCAATGTGCGGCCGCGCTCGTCGTTGACCAGGAAGAAGCGGATCAGCGGATCGTCCGACGCGCGGATCGCGGCGATGCCTCCGTCGAACAGCCGCTTGCGGACCCTGGGGTCGGCCAGCCTGCTGCCCGCCACCAGCCGCTCGGCCAGCGCCTCGGGCGATTCCTTGCCCAGCACGCGTTTCACGTCGGGATTGTCGACGGTCAGGATCTCGCGCGTCTTGGACAGCCAGAAGGACAGAGTCAGTCTTTCGAGCCAGGGATAGACCGGCCGTTCGTCGGTCAGTTCCTTTTCCAGCAGCGGCAGGCGCGAAGTGGAATAGCCGGGCAGCCGCTCGGCATCGGGCTTTTCGCGCTCGGTCGCCGCGCGGACCAGCATCTCCGCATAGCCATAGAGTGTGGAGCCATAGCCCGCATTGGCTTCGAGCAGGTAATAATCGGCATAGAAGTCGCGATAGGCGGCATCGGCCTTTGCCACGCTTGCCCAGGGATCGCCGATCTGGCGCCTGAGCTTTGCGTCCTTTGCGACCGCGGCGCGCAACCGCGCCTCATTGGCCGCCAGCGTGCCCGAAAAACCGGGATCGCGCAGCGCCTGCGACTGGCCGACATAGACTTTGTAGCTGTTCTCGATGCCGAACAATGTGTCCGCGCCGGTGCGAGTGCGTTCCTTGTCGCCCTCCATCGCCGCGATCAATCGGCCGCGATATTCGGACATCAGCGGCACGGTCAGCGGGAAGATCACGTCGCGGCGCAGCGCGAACTGATCCTGGGTGAAGAGCCGCTGGGTGCTGCCGGGGTTGCCGACGACGAAGGTCGCATCCCCTTCCTTCGGTGCCGCGGGATTCCAGCGCAGGTGGCTGTCCGCCGCGACCGGCCGGCCATTTTCGTAGAGCCGGAGGAAACCGACATCGAGCGCATAGCGCGGGAAATTGAAATTGTCGGGATCGCCGCCGAAGAACGCCGCCTTGAATTCGGGCGCGAAGACCAGCCGGACATCGCTATATTTGCGATAGCGGTAGAGCTTGTACTGGCCGCCGCCATAGAGCTTGATCACCTGGCAGCGCTGGGTGGCGCCATCGGTGCAGGTCTCGCTCTCGATTCGCGCGATCGCCGCGGTCTCGGCACGGACCAGTGCCTCGCCGGTCGCGCCGCCGATCGCGGTCTTCAGCCGGGGCGTCACATCGGTGATCGCTGTGACGATCTCGGCCTGCTGGCCCGGGCATTTGCGTTCGTCCTCACGGCCACGCGCGGTGAAGCCCGCCTGGACATAGTCGGTCCTGTCGGTCGACAGGTCCTGGACGCAGGCGATGACGCAATGATGGTTGGTCAGCACCAGCCCCTGCGGCGACACCACCGATGCCGAGCAACCGCCCGTCAGCCGCACCGCCGATGCGCGGACCGTATCGAGCCAGGCCTTGTCGGGCGCCCAGCCCAGATCCTTGCGCACTTTGGCGGTGGGAAAGGCGTCGAAGGTCCACATGCCTTCCTCGGCCGATGCGGGGATGGCGGACAGGGCTAGTCCCGCGATGCCGAAGGCGGCACCGCAGAGCATTGTCTGGCGAATTGTCATGGAAAGGCCTTCTCGGAAATATCGATATGGTGAGAGTGAAGCACAGCGGCACAACGGTTGGAAAGCGCTGTCGATCCGTTTCGGGAACGATCGCAGGGTGAATTGTCCGAACGCCACAAACGGCGCTTGTTGCAGCTGGTGCCCTTTAGGCTGCCTTGCCCTGCAACGCCTTTTGCCGGCGCCGCTGCACCGAGCTGCCGATGCCCATCGCTTCGCGATATTTCGCCACCGTACGGCGTGCGATGTCGAAGCCCTTGGCGCGCAGCAGGTCGACCAGAGTGTCGTCGGACAGGATCTTGGCCGGATCCTCCGCGACGATCAGCGCCTTGATATGGCTCTTCACCGCTTCGGCCGACACCGCATCGCCGCCATCGGACGACTGGATCGCGCTGGTGAAGAAATATTTGAGCTCGAACATGCCGCGCGCGCAGCTCAGATATTTGTTGCTGGTGACGCGGCTGACCGTCGATTCATGCATGCCGATCGCGTCGGCGACCATGCGCAGCGTCAGCGGCTTGAGATGCGCGACGCCATGGGTGAAGAAATCATGCTGCTGCTTCACCAGTTCGCTTGCGACCTTCAATATGGTGCGCTGGCGCTGGTCGAGCGCCTTGACCAGCCAATTGGCGCTGGCGAGGCATTCGGACAGCCAGGCCTTTGATCCCTTGTCCTGCCGCCCCCCCGACAATTCGGCATAATAGCGGCGGTTGACCAGCAGCCGCGGCAGCGTCGCGCCGTTGATCTCGACCGCCCAGCCGGTGCCGCGCTGCGCGACGAAGATGTCGGGCGCCACCGCCTGGATGCGTTCCCCGCCGAAGCGCAGGCCGGGCTTGGGATCATAGCCCCTGAGTTCGCGGATCATGTCCGCCATATCCTCGTCGTCGACCCCGCACATGCGCTGGAGCTGTGCGATGCGGCCCGACGCCAGCATGTCGAGATTGGCGATCAGCCTTTCCATGCACGGGTCGTAACGGTCGGCCTCCTTCGCCTGGAGCGCCAGGCATTCGGACAGGCTGCGGGCGCCGACGCCGGTGGGGTCGAAGGTCTGGATGACCGACAACACGCGCTCGACATGGTGGAGCGCGATGCCGAGCCGCTGCGCGACATCGAGCGGGCTTGCGGTCAGATAGCCGGCCTCGTCGATCAGATCGATGAGATGCGTCGCGATGAAATAATCCTGGCCCGACAGGCAGGCGCCCGCCTGGGTCAGCAGATAATCGACGAGCGATGGGTCGCCAGCCGCCATCGCCTCGAAATCGGGGCCATCCTCGCCGAAGCCCGCACCGCTCGCGCCGGTCATGCCCAGCCCGCCGTCGAGGCCGCTGTCCGACGCGCTGTCATGATGGAAGGTTTCGGCGCCGTAATCGACGTCGAGCGGCGCGTCGGCCGCGGCGTCGCCCGCCTCGATCAGCCGGTCGGCGGTGACGGGCTCGAAATCGTCGGAACCGCCGCCATCGCCGCCGTCATAATCGCTGCCGTCATAATCGCCGCCGTCGTCGGATGGCGAGGGTTCGGGTGCTGCACGTTCGTCATCGCCGCCCGGCGTGCTTTCGAGCAGCGGGTTCTTGTCGATCTCTTCGGCGATGAAGGTCTCGATCTCCAGATTCGACAGCGCCAGCAGGCGGATGGCCTGCTGAAGCTGCGGCGTCATGACCAGAGACTGGCTCTGGCGAAGGTCGAGGCGGGGGCCGAGCGCCATGGCTAGTCGCGGCGCCTCACAGCGCGAAGCCCTCGCCGAGATAGAGCCGCCGGACATTCTCGTCGGCGACCAGCGCCTCGGGCGATCCCGCAAAGAGCACGCGGCCGTCATAGATGATGCAGGCGCGATCGACGATGTCGAGCGTCTCGCGGACATTATGGTCGGTGATGAGCACGCCGATGTCGCGGCTCTTCAGATCCTTCACCAGATCGCGGATATCGGCGATCGAGATCGGATCGATGCCCGCGAACGGCTCGTCGAGCAGCATGATCGACGGGGTCGCCGCCAGCGCGCGCGCGATCTCGCAGCGCCGCCGCTCGCCCCCCGACAAGGCCATGGCGGGCGCGTCGCGCAGCCGGGCGAGACCGAATTCGTCGAGCAGCTGTTCGAGCCGCCCGCCGCGCGCAGACTTGTCGGGCTCGGCGAGCTCGAGCACCGCCATGATGTTCTGCGAGACGGTGAGGCCGCGGAAAATCGAGGTTTCCTGCGGAAGATAACCCAGACCCAGGATCGCGCGGCGATACATAGGCAGGCCGGTGATGTCGTCGCCGTCGAGCAGGATGCGGCCGCTGTCGGGCTTCACCAGCCCCATGATCGAATAGAAGCAGGTCGTCTTGCCGGCGCCGTTGGGGCCGAGCAATCCGACGACTTCGCCGCGCGCGACCGAAAGCGACACGTCGGACAGGACGCTGCGCTTGTCATAGGCCTTGGCGATCGAGACGACCGCCAGCCCGTTGGTGACCGCACGTGCGGCCTCCGCGGTCATCGGCGCTTCCATCGTCACTGCGTCGTCCATGCCCGTTCCTTCCGGCAACCCCAGAACCTGATCCGCTTCAATGCGCGCGGAGAGTTACCAAGATGCGACGCCCTCGCCAATTGGCAAGATTCATGCATGCAAGAAATTCGTCGCATGGCAAAGCCGCATTGGCGAACCCTGCAGGCCGCGCGCGCAATCGACACGACCAGAGCCGCTATCTGACACCTTGAACTTGTTCGGCGCTTATCCCGCAGAGCCAGGGGCACTTCATCGTCATGCTGAACTCGTTTCAGCATCCATGCCGCAACCCGCACCATCGCTCCCGTTTGAGCATGGACCCTGAAACAAGTTCAGGGTGATGATATGGGGCACCTTCGTCGAAATGGGATGACCGCCGTCGCAGCGCGATCGGATCAGTTCGTCTTGCGTTCCGGCACGGTGAAGCGGCCGGTCACGCGTCCGCCGGCGCCGCTCGTCACATTGCCGCCGCCGCCCACCGCGCTGCCGTCGATCACCGATCGGCCGCTGGTAAGGTCGATGACCAGCCGGCCGCCATTGACGCGATTGGCGCCCTGTTCCAGCGTGACGCCGCCGACCATGGTGATCAGCCGGCGATTGAGGTCGTAGATCGCGACGCTGCCGCGCGCGGTTTCGGTCGCGGTGCGCACCACCACGCCGCCCGATGCGTCGAGCCGCTGGATGTTGACCCCGCCGCTACCGCCACCGCCGCCGCTATTGGCATAAGCGACGGTCAATCGCGCCGCATCGAGCGTCATCCCGCCCTGGCGGACGCGGACATTGCCCGAAAAGACCGCGCGATCGGACCGGTCCTGTACCTCGATCCGGTCGGCTTCGACGTCGACGGGGCCGCTGGCATTGTGATTGCGCAGCGCCTGGCCGAGCGCCGGCGCGCCGATCGTCGCGGCTGCGATTCCGCTGCCGGTCAACGCCGCAAGGATCATGGTGCGCATGGTCTTCATCCTATTTCACCCCTCCCTGCACGATCCGCATCCGCACGCGGCCGTCGAGCGTGACGGTGCGGCTTGGCAGATCGGCGCGCAACTGGCCGGCCTCGAAGGTGCCGAGCCGCATCTTGCCCTGCACCGGCCCGGTGCTCGTCACTTTCCGGCTCTTCAGATCGACCGCGACGTTCGATGTTTCAAGCTGATATCCGTCCGCCGCCGCGAAATGGACGGGACCGTCGACGGCCACCGTCTCGCGGTTCATGTCGTAGCGGCCCTGATCGGCGTTGAAGGTGGCGGGGCCGTCGGGCAGCCGGATCGATGCCGACAGGCGCGACAGGTTGACCACCGGGTCGCGCGACGTCTTCTGCACCGCGGATCCCGCGGTCAACGTGAAGGGCTGGCCCTTGCTGTCCTCGCCGCGATAGGTGGCCTGGGTCACGCGCATCCGTTCCTTGGCGATCTCCACCTTGTCCTTGGCGAGGACGAAGCTGATGTCGCCGCGCACCGCGAGCGGCGCGATCGCGAGAAAGGCGGCGAGCACGCCGATCGCGCTCGGCAGCAGCCAGCCGAGAAAGCCGATCAGCCGATCATGCGATCCGCCGGGCGCCGCCCAGATCTGGCGTTGCCCGCGGAAGCGATCGGCGCGTTCAGACATGTGCGAAGATGTCGATCTCGGGCCAGCCCTCGAGATCGAGCGCGGCCCGGTGCGGCAGGAAGTCGAAACAGGCCTGGGCGAGCGCGGTGCGGCCCTCGCGGGCGAGGCGGATGTCGAGTTCCGTCCTCAGCCGGTGCAGGTAGCGCACGTCGGATGCGGCGTAATCGCGCTGTGCGTCGTTGAGCTCGGGGCCGCCCCAGTCGGAGCTTTGCTGCTGCTTGGAGATGTCGGTCTGGAGGATCTCCTTGACCAGCTCCTTGAGCCCGTGGCGGTCGGTATAGGTGCGGACCAGCCGCGACGCGGTCTTGGTGCAATAGACCGGCGCAGCGACGACGCCCAGATAATGCTGGATCGCGGCGAGGTCGAAGCGCGCGAAATGATAGAGTTTGATCCGTGTCGGATCGGCGAGCACCGCGCGCAGATTGGGCGCGGCATAGTCGCTGCCCGGCGCGAAGCGGACGAGATGCTCGTCGCCGCCGCCGTCGGAGATCTGGAGCAGGCACAGCCGGTCGCGCGGGGTGATGAGGCCCATGGTCTCGGTATCGACCGCGACGGGGCCGGGGGCCAGCACGTCGGCGGGCAGATCTTCTTCGTGGAAATGCACAGTCATGGCGCGGCCTTACGCGTTTCCACGCGGCGGCTCAATCGATCCTTGGCGATGAGTCTTCGGCCGCGTGCCCGGCCTTGCGCGCCTGGGCGCGGCGTGAGACGATGTTGAGCGTCTCGACCAGCGCGGAGAAGGCCATCGCGGCATAGATATAGCCCTTGGGCACATGGACGCCGAAGCCGTCGGCGATCAGCACCGCGCCGATCATCAGCAGGAAGCCGAGCGCCAGCATCACCACGGTCGGGTTGCGGTTGATGAACTCCGCCAGCGGGTCCGCCGCGATCAGCATCACGCCGACCGCCACGATCACCGCGACATACATGATCTGGACATGCTCGGTCATGCCGACCGCGGTCAGGATCGAATCGATCGAGAACACCATGTCGAGCAGCAGGATCTGGACGATCGCGGAGGTGAAGGTGAGCTGCGCGACCTGTTTCTTGTCGAGCACGCCATGGTCCGATGGCACCGGATCGATCGAATGATGGATCTCCTTGGTCGCTTTCCACAGCAGGAACAGCCCGCCGGCGATCAGGATCAGGTCGCGCCACGAGAAATTGGTCTCGAACGCGGGTTCGCCATGTGCTCCGACCGGCCCGACCAGGCCCAGATCGAACACCGGCGCGGTCAGCCCGACGATCCAGGCGATCATCGAAAGCAGCGCCAGGCGCATGATCAGCGCCAGTGCGATACCGATTCGCCGCGCCTTTTGCCGCGTTTCCTGCGGCAGCTTGTTCGACAGGATCGAAATGAAGATCAGGTTGTCGATGCCGAGCACCACTTCCATGACGATCAGAGTCACGAGAGCGGCCCAGGCGGCCGGATCGGCGAGAAGTGCTGCGATTTCGGTCATAGGACGGAGCCATCGCACGGCCCGCGCGGTCGCGGCAAGGGCCCTTCGCGCCGCTATCACATTGGCAAGAGGAAATATGTCGCGGCGTTGTGTTTTTTGCTTTATGACGAATCATGGCGTGTCATTTTTTCGCGCCCAGATTTCTGTGTCCGTCGCCCGGCGCCGAGCTTCTGATTGGATTGGGGCGAACCGGGAAAGACCAACAGGGCATGAGTTTCGATAGAGGACGCCGCGGCGAGCGCGGCGGTCGTGGCAGGGACAAGCGCGACGGTTTCGGCGACGAAAGCTTCGGCGGCTACGAGGATCGTGGTCGTTTCGGCGGCGGCGGCGATCGCTTCGGCGGCGGTGGTGGCGGCGGCTTCGTCGGCGGTGACCGTTTCGGCGGTGGCGGCGGCGGCGGTGATCGCTTCGGTGG